>DASUJR010000298.1:0-10693 GCA_036279175.1 Candidatus Acidiferrales bacterium
CACGGGCGCTTGCCGTGGGCGGTGTGATGGGCGGCGCGGACAGCGAAATCAGCTTCAGCACGCGCAACATTCTAATCGAGTGTGCCTGGTTCGATCCGGTATCGGTGCGCCGCACATCGAAGGCGCTCGGTTTGCGCACGGAGGCGTCCTATCGCTTTGAGCGCGGTGCCGACCCCGAAATGGCGGAGTTCGCGTCGCGTCGCGCTGCGGAGTTAATCCAGCAGCTTGCGGGAGGTGAAATTCTTGCAGGCGTGGTCGACGTGTATCCGCGTCGCGAACAGCCATCTCACATCGAGTTCGCGCGCCAGGAGTTGCTGCGCGTGATGGGCTCGGACGTGCCCGACCGCGACATCGAGGAGATCCTCAGTTCGCTTGGTTTCAAGCCGGTGCGAGTGGATGTGAACCGCGGCAGCGCGGAATCGCTGGCGGCGCGGTGGGATTGCACCCAGCCATCGTGGCGCCGCTGGGACGTGACGCGCGGCATCGACTTGATCGAAGAAGTCGCGCGCCACTACGGGTATGACAAGTTTCCTCCGCGCCTTCCGCCGGCGAAGCAGCCCGCGCGGCGTTTGCCCCATGCCGAAGCGCTCGACCGGCTGCGCGAACGGTTGGTCGCGCTCGGGTATCAGGAAATTCTGGAAATTCCGCTCGTGGATTCGCAGCGCGACGTGCGATTTCGGCCGGAAAACGTGACGCCCGCCGTGATCGGCAATCCTCTCGCGGAGGATGCGTCCGTGATGCGTTCGACCGGCGCGGTCAGCATGGCGGGCGCGATCGAGTGGAATTTGAATCATGGCCAGCACAGTTTGCGGCTCTTTGAAATCGGTAAAGCGTACCAGGTGCGCGACGGGGAGCCGGTCGAGACGCCTGTGCTCACGCTGGGGGCGACTGGCCTGGCGCGTGACAAATCGATTTACGCAGATGCGCGGGAATTCTCCTTCGCGGACTTGAAAGGCAATCTTGACGAGATCGGGGAGCTGGCCGGCGGGCTCACCTGGCAATCAGGCGCTCTGGATTGGCTGGCCACGACGCGCGCTGCACGCATCGCTGTGGCAACTTGCAACGGCGGCTCCGGTAGGAACGATGGGGCAATCGGTGTCGCAGGTCAGCTTGCCCGCTCTCTCGCCGACGAATTGAAATTACGGCAGGACGTCTTCGTTGCGGAATTGCAGCTCGAGCCGCTACTGCTCGCTATTGAATCCGCGCGTGGTGCGCTGCATTTCACGCCCTTGCCGCGATTTCCGGCGGTTGAGCGCGACTTCTCAATCATCTTGGATGATGGCGTAACATTCGCTCAGGTCGAAGAGACGATTCGCGCGCTGAACATTCCGGAGCTGCAATCGATTGAACCCAAGGATCTGTTCCGTGGCGGCCAGATTCCGGCCGGAAAATTTTCGCTGATGATCCATCTGACTTTCCAAAGCTCGGAGGCGACGTTGACCGAGGTGCAGATGTCGGCGTTTTCTTCCCGGATCGTCGAAGCGGTGCAGCAAAAGCTCAGGGCCACGCTTCGCGCCTCATAGCAACCGTAATTGGTGCCTAGCCTACGAGGCCGCGGCAGGGCGCCGGCGGCTTGCTTGATTGCCAGGGATGGCCCACAATGGGCGCGCTCGGCGGGAGCAGATATGAAAATCCAGATTTACGATCAGACGTATAGCATCAACTCGGGGCAGAGCGACGAATATCTGCGCGAGCTTGCCGCTTACGTCGACGGCAAAATGCATGATATCGCCGACGCGACGCACATGGCTGATTCACTGAAAGTGGCTGTGCTGGCCGCACTGAATATGGCCGACGAGTTGTTCACGCTTCGCGAGCGCCTGCAGGAGATCGAGGGCCCGCTGCGCAAGCGCGTCGAAAAGTGCGTAAGCATGGTGGAAAAAGCGATCGAGCGCTCAAACTGATCCCATGTCGTTTTCGACGATCGACCAAGGGTAACCGGTTTTCGGTTTGGCGCATCTACTGTAGATTCGAAGGATCTGCGGAAGGTTCCTGGACAAGTGAGGCACCGAAAGCCAATCCTCCTCGCGCTGATCGCGTTCGCGATCCTCGCGGTTTTGCTCGCAACCACGTTGGGGATGGTGTGGCACACGCACGCTCACACGACTGATGCGAACTGCGTGTTTTGTCATCTGAACCATCAGCCGATCACGAACGCGCTTTCGTTTGCTCCGGCGCTGCCTAACTTCGGGGTAGTCCGCGCACAGCCGCAAAGCCAGAAACCGGTCGTCGCGCAGAATCCTGTCTTTTCTCGCGTGCCCGCCCGGGCGCCTCCCGCCGTCTAAATCCTCGCGTTTCCCTTGCCATCTCGTCGCGGTGGCCTCGATCCACATTTCCGTTTCGCCGATCGCGTTTCTGGTGATCGTCGTTTTGCCGATCAAAGGTGCAGAAGCTCATGCTCGTACAACGTGTCGGATATGCGTATCTTGCCGCCGCACTGGCGCTTGGCGTTTTCGCGCTTGTCCGGCCCGCGGCCGCCCAAACTCGAGGGCCTGTATCGATTACGCTCGATCAAGCGATTCAGATGGCGCTCGAGCACAACCACACACTTCAGGCGGCGCGCACCACCATTCAGCAAAGCCAATCTGAAGAAGTCACCGCCAACCTGCGGCCCAATCCTACGCTAATGACGGACGCACAGTTCATTCCTGTCTTTCATCCGAGCCAGTTCAGCTCCGACTATCTTGACAACACGGCGCAATTCGACCTGGGTATGAGCTACCTGTTTGAGCGCGGCAAAAAGCGCCAGCACCGGCTGCAGGCCGCCCGTGACGTTACGGCGCAAACGCGCTCGCTGGTGGCCGACAACGAGCGCACCCTGACGTTTGCAACCGCTTCGCAATTTGTGAATGTCCTGCTGGCGGAATCGGCCCTCCAGCTCGCTCAGGAGGATCTGAAAGGCTTTCAGAACACCGTCAATATCAGCGAGACGCGGTACAAGGCGGGTGACATCAGCGAAGACGACTACCTGAAGATCAAACTGCAGCTTCTCCAATTCCAGACCGACGTGTCGCAGGCACAAGTTGCCAAAGCACAGGGACTTTCCGATCTGCGGCAGTTGCTCGGCTATGAATCGGTGCCGGCGGATTACGATGTTGCGGGCAACCTGGAATATCAGCCGCTCAAGCTGAACCTCGAAGATCTGGAGGCCAAAGCGCTGCAGGCGCGGCCCGATCTTCGCGCGGCGCAACAAGGCGTCGCAGCCGCCAACAGCCAGTACCTGCTTCAGAAAGCGATCAGCAAGCGCGACATCACCGGCCAGATCAACTACACGCACGTCAGCGACCTGAATACCGCTTCTCTTTTCGGCAGCGTCGAGATTCCGCTCTTCGACCGAAATCAGGGCGAGATCGCGCGCGCACACTACGCCGTCACGCAAGCGCAGGAGCAGGAAAAAGCCGCGGAAAACCAAACGCTCACCGACGTTCGTGATGCTTATGAAGGACTCAACTCGAACGACCAGATTCTGGGGCTCTATCGTTCCGGGTATCTGCAGGAGGCGAAAGAGGATCGCGACATCAGCGAATACGCCTATCGCCGAGGCGCCGCGAGCCTGCTTGATTTTCTCGATGCGGAACGCAGCTATCGCGCGACGCAACTCGCTTACCGCCAGGCGCTCGCTTCCTATGCTGTTTCTCTGGAGCAACTTCGCGAAGCCGTAGGAACCAGGAGTTTGCAATGAAGATCACACACACACGGCCGTTGCTATGGGCTTGCGGCACCGCAGTGTTGGGCGCCGTTGCCATTTTGTCGGGCTGCAGTTCATCGGGCAGCGGCAAAGATATGACGTCGTTTTCGGCAAGGGGAACTTCCTCGGAAACGCCGCAGCTCTTCGCTATTCCGGCGGAGCAAATGTCGCACGTGCAGGTCGTGACGGTCGAGCCAGGCAACCTCACCCGCACGCTTCGACTGACGGGTTCAGTTGCATTCAACGCGTTTAAGACCACGCCGGTGATCACGCAGGTGGGTGGTCCGGTGAGCCGGATACTGGTGGTGCCGGGAGAATCCGTGCGCGAAGGCCAGCCGCTGCTTGAAGTGAGCAGCCCTGACTATTCGCAACTACTGGCCAGTTATTTGAAGGCGCGCGATACGCTTCGCGTCGCCGGCGAGAACTATAAGCGCGCTGAGGACCTGTACGCGCACCACGCGATCGCGCAACGCGACTTGCTTCAGGCGGAATCGGATCAAATCCAAGCGCAGGCGGATACGAACGCGGCGGTGCAGGGAATGAAAGTGCTCGGCATCAAGGACCCGGACGCGCTGGCGAAGGAGCCGACGGCGTTCTCGCAGATTCCGCTAGTCGCGCCGATTGGCGGAGAGGTTGTCGAAAGGCTCGTCTCCCCCGGCCAGGTGTTACAGGCGGGATCGACGCAAGCGTTCACGATTTCCGACACCAGCACGGTGTGGGTGCTCGCGAACATCTATCAGGCCGATCTTTCCTATATCCGAAAGGGCGACCGCGTCACCGTCCAGACGGACGCGTATCCGGACACGTTCCACGGCAGGATTTCGTACGTTTCACCCGCACTCGATCCCAATACGCGGACGCTGCAGGCGCGCATCGTGGTCGATAATCCCGGCGACAAATTGAAGCGCGACATGTACGTCACGGTGAACGTCACCGCGGGGATGATTGCCAAGGCAATCTCCGTTCCGGATGCGGCCATCTTGCGTAACGACGAAAACGAGCCGTTCGTGTACGTCGAGGCGTCGCCAGGTTCTTTCGGGCGCAAAGCGGTAACGATCGGCCAGAGCGAGGCAGGCTCAACGCGGGTTTTGAGCGGCCTTACCCCGGGAGAAAAGGTTGTCGCCGATGGAAGCTTGTTCCTTCAATTCGCGAATTCGTTGCAGCAATAGGCGAGCCCAATGATCCACCGCATAGTCCAAGCCGCTTTGCGGCAGCGATTTCTGATCCTGATCATGACGGCTGCGATTGCCGTCGCCGGCGCCATCGCGTTCAAGAACATGCCGGTGGACGCCTATCCCGATCTTTCGCCGCCGATGGTGGAGATCATTACGCAATGGCCGGGCCACGCGGCGGAGGAAATCGAGCGGCTGGTTACGCTGCCGACCGAAATCGAAATGAATGGCGTGCCAAAAATGGAGGTGCAGCGGTCGATTTCGCTGTACGGCCTCTCGGACGTGATCCTCACGTTCAACGAAGATACCGATGATTACTGGGCGCGCGAGGTCGTATTCCAACGCCTGAGCGAAGTCGAATATCCCACAGGTGTCACGCCGAGCCTGGCGCCGCTCGCCAGCCCCTCGGGTCTGGTTTACCGCTACGTGCTCGAAAGCCCTGATCGGTCGCCGCAAGAGTTGAAGACGTGGGAGGACTGGGTCGTCGCGCGGGAATACAAGCAAGTGCCAGGGGTGGCGGACGATTCGGGTTTTGGCGGCACCGTAATGCAATACCAGGTGCTACTCGATCCGGCGAAGCTGTACAGCTATCACATTACCGTCCCCCAGGTAGCGCAGCAACTCTCGATCAACAATGCCAATACGGGAGGCGGCTTCTATTCGCAGGGCGGCCAGTTCTATTACGTGCGCGGGATCGGATTGATCCGTGACCTGAAGGATATCGGCGACATCATCGTCGGAACCCAGAACGGTGTGCCGGTCCATGTCCGCGACATCGGCCAGGTGGTGATTGGCGGCGCGCCGCGGCTTGGCGAGTTCGGTTTCAACAAGACCAACGATGCCGTCGAGGGCGTCATCATGATGCTGCGCGGGGACATGACGCAGAATGTCCTGAAAGGCGTAGAAGCAAAGACAAAAGAACTGAACGAAAGCATCCTTCCGAAGGACATTCGCGTCCGGCCGTTTTACGATCGCAGCGACCTGGTGCGGCTCACCACGGATACGGTTGAAGGCAACCTGATCCGCGGAATGTTGCTCGTCCTGGTCGTTCTAATCTTCTTCCTGGTCAGCATTCGCGCGGCCGTAATCGTTGCGCTGACTATTCCCCTCGCGCTGCTGTTTTCATTCATCTTTTTGCATCTGCAGGGCATCCCGGCCAACCTGCTCTCGATCGGCGCGATCGACTTCGGCATCATCATCGACGGAACGCTCGTCATGGTGGAGAACATCTACCGTGAACTGGGCCTGCGCGAAGGCCAGGAGTACGACCTGGATGAAGTGCTGCTTGCCGCTGCTCACGATGTCGACCGTCCAATTTTCTATTCCATCGCGGTCATCATCGCCGGCTACATTCCGATTTACGCGCTGAGCGGCCCGTCCGGGAAGCTCTTCCACCCGATGGCCGACACGATGTCCATCGCACTGGTCGGCGCGCTTATTTTTACGCTTACGTTTGTCCCGGTGATGTGCTCTTACTGGTTCAAAAAAGGCGTACGCGAGCGGGCGAATAAGCCGTTCGAATGGATTAAGAAAGTCTATGCAGGCGAGCTGGATTGGTGCCTTGACCATCCAAAAACCACGCTGATTGTCGCGGCGGCAATTTTCGGGGCAACACTCCTGCTGATTCCTTTCATCGGCGCCGAATTCATGCCGCACCTGGACGAAGGGGCGTTATGGGTACGCGCCACGATGCCCTACACGATCTCGTGGCAGGAAGCCGCGAAGATCGCGCCGCAGGTTCGCAACATCCTGATCAAGTATCCGCAAGTGACGGATGTCGGTTCCGAGCTTGGGCGCCCCGACGACGGCACCGATCCCACCGGCTTCTTCAATTGCGAGTTTTACGTCGGCCTGCGCCCCTACAAAGATAAAACGTGGAAGCAAAGCCCGTTCCACACGAAAGCAGAGCTGGTTGAAGACCTTCAGAAACAGCTGCAATCATTTCCGGGAATCATCTTCAACTATACGCAACCGGCCGAGGACGCCGTTGATGAAGCACTCACCGGCCTGAAAAGCGCGCTTGCGGTGAAAATCTACGGCCCGGATCTGAACGTCCTGCAGTCGAACGCGCTCAAGATTAAGACGCGCCTGGAACACGTTCCGGGTTTTGCGGAGTTAACGGTCGTCCGTGAACTCGGCCAGCCGAGCTTAATGATTAACGTTGACCGCGACAAGATCGCGCGATACGGCATCAACGTTGCCGACGTGGAAGCAATCGTTCAGGCCGCGGTTGGCGGACAGGCTGCCACGCAGGTCATTCAGGGCGAGAAACTCTTCGACCTTGTGGTGCGCATGGAGCCGAAATTCCGCGAGAACGAGCAGGCGATAGGAAATCTGCTCGTCGGAACGCCGTCCGGCCAGCAAATTCCGCTGAGTGAACTTGCGGATATTCATGAGGCGAGCGGCGCGTCGTTCATTTATCGCGAGCACAATTCCCGCTACGTCGGCGTGCAGTACAGCATCGAAGGCCGTGACCTGGCAGGGGCGGTTTCTGAGGGCCAGCGGTCGATCGCCGATATCGTCCGTTCTCTGCCGCGGGGATACCGCGTGACCTGGGGTGGCGAATACTCCGAATTTCTGGCCGCAAAGAAGCAACTTAGTGTGATCGGGCCGTTGACGTTGGTCCTGATCTTCCTGATTCTTTTCGCGCTGTATGGAAACTTCAAATTTCCGATCGCGATAGCGGTTGGGGTCGTGATGACGGAACCCGTGGGCGCACTGATTGCGCTGAAGCTGAGCGGCACTCCACTGAGCGTGTCGTCCGTGCTTGGCCTGCTCGCGCTGCTTGGTGTCTCGACGGAAATGGCGGTGATCCTCGTGTCGTTCATCAACAAGCTGCGCATCGAGCAGAACAAGGACATTCGTACCGCCACGCACGAGGCTGCCCTCCTGCGGCTGCGTCCCATCATGATGACGGCACTGGTGGCCTGCCTGGGCCTCCTCCCGGCCGCGCTCTCGACAGGAATCGGCTCGGACACGCAGAAGCCTTTCGCAATTGTGATTGTGGGAGGATTGATTTCGCCGCTCTTGCTCGGCTTCTTCGTCAACCCAGTCCTGTACATGCTCGTAGCTCGCGATGGCGACGTCCTTCAGGTGTAGCACGGTCGACTTTGCAAATTTCAGGATCGGGTCGCCGCACGCAGCACCTTCGCCGTTATTCCCTCTTAATGGCGCGGTTAGCAAGTGTAGGATAGCGAGACTGGCCGCTTTCTGGAGGTTTAGACGGAACTCGCTCCCGCACTCGTGCTCGCCGGGCTGCTGATCTCGGCAACGACTCCCGGTTCACAGCCGCGCTTTCCATGCGACTGCTGCGCGCGAACTCCTTCTCGAATCTCAGCGGTGCCCACACACGTTGGCAGCCAGAGCGCGACTGACGAACGCAGCATGCAGATGTCTGACACCGCGCAGCACATGGAGATGCACGAAAACGGGACCATGGCGGCGCCCACCACGTTCATCCAGGAAATTCTGCGTCACACGGCGTCCGGCACAAGCGCGGAGCCGAATTCCACTCCCATGCCTATGCTTATGACCACGAAGGACCGATGGAGGCTGATGTTCCACGCCAATGTTTTCGTCATCGACGAGCAGCAGACCGGCGGGCGGGGCGGCGACAAGTTTTTCTCGACAAACTGGCTGATGCCGATGGCGCAGCGCAATCTAGGACCCGGCGTGTTCACCGCGCGGGTGATGCTGAGCCTCGAACCAGCAACCGTCAGCAATCGTCGTTATCCGCTGCTGCTCCAGCAGGGCGAAACCGCCTACGGCGCGCCTATCGTCGATGGGCAGCATCCGCATGATTTGTTCATGGAAGTTGCGGCACTGTACGATTGGAAGCTCGGCGAAAACGGCCTTCTGTCGTTTTATGCTGCGCCAGTGGGCGACCCAGCGATAGGCCCCACTGCGTACCCGCATCGCGCGTCTGCCTCAGAAAATCCCGTTGCGACGCTCGGCCACCATCAAGAAGATTCAACGCACATTGCCGATGATGTGGTCACCGTCGGCCTGACGTACGGCATCGCGCGCATTGAAGCCTCCGGTTTCCATGGCCGCGAGCCTGACGAATTTCGCTGGGATATCGATTCCGGCAAGATCGACTCGTGGTCGACGCGCCTAACAGTTCAGCCCGCCAAGAATTGGAGCGGCCAGTTTTCCTATGCGCGCATCACCAGTCTCGAAGCGCTCTTCCCCGCCGAAGATCAGGGGCGAATGACCGCTTCGATTATGTATAACCGGCCGTTAGGCAAAGGCAATTGGGGAAATTGGGCGAACATGATTCTGTGGGGCCGCACCAGTTCGCTCGATGCGGATTCGATCTTCAATAGCTTCCTGATCGAATCCACACTGCAGTTTGCAGCGCGCAATTACGCATGGACTCGGATCGAAGATGCGACCCGCTCGAACGAGTTGCTCTTGGGCGAACAGCCGCTGCCACCTGCTTTTGTGGAACGCCCAATTGGCCGCGTGCGGGCGTACACGCTTGGCTACGACCGCGATTTTGACTTTATCCCGCGCCTTTCGTCGGCGCTGGGCGGTCAAGTGACAATGTACGGCGTTCCAACCACCCTGCAGCCGACTTACGGCTCTCATCCTATCGGCGCAGCCGTCTTTCTGCGCTTCCGGCCGCATTAGAGTTGCTGCCGACATAGAACGATGTGGACGTTCTCGCCGCCCTTTTTGGTTCCCTCTCGAAGGATTCTACGAGGACACTCAGCATCGCAGCAGATGCGATGCAAGGACGCAGCCGACACCGAACGCACGCCACGTTCCTGTTAGAATGACGGGTGGAGATGGCCTGCAACGCAGGTGCATGTTGCGAAAGCCTATTTGAACCAACACTGGATCCCAGGGAGCTTCAGTCGTCCTGCTGTTGCGCACGCCCCGGTTTCGGCCGGGGAAGCCTGAAACAGGCGCGGGGCACCCACCTTATACAGGGGGTTCAGGGCCTAGCACACACGGCGAAGCGGACTTTCTCCGCTTCATTTTCGGGCCGGTCCTTTGCAGCGACGGCGCCTGCGGCGAGCGGGTCTGGCCGGCTGCTTTTCCAAGATTCAGGACGAAAGCCAACATAGAGAGGAACGGAAAGTTGCGGATCCTGTTCATCGGAGACATTGTGGGGTCGCCGGGACGCAAGATCGTCCACGAGCGGCTGTCGGATATCGTCGCGCAGCAGTCGATCGATCTGTGCATCGCCAACGGCGAGAATTCGGCGTCTGGGTTCGGCATCACACCCAGGCTGGCGGAGGAGCTTTTCTCGGCTGGAGTCGAGGTGCTGACCGGCGGCAATCACATCTGGGACCGCAAAGAGATTATGGAATATCTTCCGCACGAGCCGCGCTTGTTGCGTCCCGCGAATTTCCCAAATGGATCGCCGGGAAAAGGACTGTTTATTGCGAAGACGAAGAACGGAATCGGGTATGCCGTCCTGAACCTGCAGGGGCGCACATTCATGACGCCAATCGATGATCCGTTCCGCACGGCAACGCAGCAGCTTGCGCTCGTTCCGCCTGAAGTGAAAGTCATCTTCGTGGATATGCACGCGGAGGCCACGTCGGAAAAGCAGGCGATGGGCTGGTATCTCGACGGCAAGGTGAGCGCGGTGGTGGGCACGCACACGCACGTGGCGACGGCAGATAATCGCGTCCTGCCGAATGGAACGGCGTTCATCACGGATGTGGGCATGACGGGCCCGCACCATTCCGTCATCGGGATGGAGACGCAAGGCGTGTTGCAGCGGTTCCTTGATTCGCTGCCGGCCCGTTTTTCGGTGGCCGAAGGCGATGTGCAGATGAATACCGTGCGAATTGACGTGGACGAGTCCACCGGCCGGGCG
>DASUJR010000299.1:0-2963 GCA_036279175.1 Candidatus Acidiferrales bacterium
CAAATCAAAGTCGCGAAGGGATCTGCCCTGGCGGTCGCGCGGCCCGCGCTGAGCGAACGTGCGGGTGAAGCTGGAGACGCCCTTGATGGGGCTTGTGAGCGGCGCCTCATTTGCGAAGAGCATATAGGTCGCCAGTTGCCCGATCTCGGAGTCCAGCTTCGCGGAAGTTGCATCGTCCATGTTTCCGCCCTTCGCCTTATGCAGGGCAATACGCGTATCCCAGCCGATACGAACCAGCAGATTCGTCATACGGCTCTGGTGCTCTAGTGTCATCAGAGCGACAACGTCGCTGGTGGGTACGAGATATTTCGATGTGTCCAGAAAACCGGCCAGGCTGGTGAGATTTTGGGTGTCCTCGCCCGCGGGGCCGCCGGGATGGATGGGATCGGCCAGCGCGATATTGTTGCCGTAGTGATGCTGCTTGCCGGTGGTCCCGGTCACGTACCAGCCTCCCCAGCGCTCGGCGATCGGAATGCGGTCGTCGGTCATGAAAGCGCCGCCGTGCGATTCGCGGGGTCCGCTGGTGTTGGGGTGGACGGAGCTGATCATGAGCCCCGGCACGCCCAGTGTTACAGGCCCCTGGTGGCAGCGGAGGCAATCCTCGCGCGTGCCGAAGCGGGGCGCATCCGATTTCACTGTGTCGAGGGTGTAAAGATAGACTCCGCGCTGGGCGTCGAGTCCGGTCAATTCCAATTCATCGCCTCGCTGGACATATCCCACAGCCGCATCGTCGTTGAAATAAATCGCGCGGGGCGTGCGGGGCGAGATGTGGTCCGTCTGGATACTGGTTCGTGAGAAAACGAGGATTTGGGAGTCTTGATTGATGCCGAGTTGCTTGAGGACGGAAGGAAGATATCCCCATCCGTCAGGCGAGTAGTCGAGCTTGGCCTTTCCGCTTTCGAGTCTCTTTTCAAGGACGGCGACGGGGTCGTTCGAAGGCTGTTGCGAATACTGAATGGCGGGATCGTCCAAGGGGATGAAAATCGTATCTTCCAGGGTTTCGGCAAAGACCCACGCGCCGGTAGCAAAGACGGCAGCCGCGGACAGGGCGGCAAACAGCGGAAGACGCTCCATAATTTTCACTATAGGCGAACCGGCAAGGCCGGATTAGCGGCGCTCTTCGATGTGCCTCAGACGGCGTCCAGGACCTCTTCGACGCGGTGCAGTTCGGCGCGCCAGAGGTCGCGCATGTCGTCAAACCGCTTATCGATTGCCTCGAGCCGCACATTCATTGCGTCGAAGCGGGCGTCGAATTTGGAGTTTAGGAGGGCAATGAGAATTCCGATCAACGACGTGTTGAACAGGGGCGGAATCCCAATGGCGAGGTAGAGTTGATGGTTCATCACCACAGTAGTGCGCCCAGCATACGAATCGTTTGTTAGCGGCGCTCTTCGATGTGCTTCAATCGGGCGTCCAGGACTTCCTCGACGCGGTGCAGTTCGGCGCGCCAGAGGTCGCGCATATCGTCGAACCGGGCATTCATCGCGTCGAAGCGCGCGTCGAACTTGGCGTTCAAAAGAGCGATGAGAATCCCAATCAACGAGGTGTTGAACAGGAGCGGAATCCCAATAGCAAGGTAGAGTTGTTGATTAGTCACCAAAACTAGTGCGCCTAGCCTGGAAATATTCTCTCACAAGATCGCCTGCTCACGACGCTCTTCGATGTGCTTCAGACGGGCGTCCAGAACCTCTTCGACGCGGTGCAGTTCCGCGCGCCAGAGGTCGCGCATATCGTCGAACCGCCGGTCGATGGCTTCAAATCTCTTGTCTATACCCTCGAGCCGGGTATTCAGGACGTCGAAGCGCGCGTCGAATTTAGAGTCTAGGAAGACAATGAGAATCCCAATCAACGAAGTGTTGAACAGGAGCGGAATCCCAGTGACGAGGTAGAGTTGTTGGTTCGCCACCATGATCAGCGCGCCCAGCCTGCAATGATTCTCGTATAAGACAGGCCCTGCAACCCGCGTCCAATCCGGCTAACATTAAGAACAGAAGCCATGAGAAGCAGACTCGTGCGCAGCATCGTTTCCATCCTGCTCGTTGGATTGGTGTTGACCGTTCCCATGCTGGTCGCGCAGGGGACCCCTTCGGACGACAGGATTTACAACGAAGTCCGGCGCAAGCTCGCCGTCGACGCCGACGTTAAGGGCGCGGCATTTGTAGTCACGGTCAAGAACGGAGCGGTCAAGCTCGAAGGCAGGGTCCATACCGAAAAGGCCAAAGAGAAAGCCACGAAAATCACGAAAAAGGTCAAAGGCGTGGTAAGCGTGGATAACGAGTTGAAGCTGTTCGGATCGGATTAATGCCGGAAGTGGCGCACTCCGGTGAAGACCATCGCCAGCCCTAGGCGGTTGGCCGCGGCGATCGCGTCGGAATCCCGGACGGATCCGCCCGGCTGAATCACCGCCGTGATTCCGTGTTTGGCTGCTTCCTCGATGCCATCCGCAAAAGGGAAAAATGCGTCGGAGGCAAGCACCGTCCCCGTTAAAGGCAGGATCGCCTTCATCGCGCCCACCTTCACCGAATCGACCCGGCTCATCTGGCCGGCTCCGACGCTCACGGTCTGTCCGGCGCGAGCGTAGACGATCGCATTCGACTTCACGTGCTTGCAGACCTTCCAGGCGAACTCGAGAGCGGCCCATTCCTCCTCCGTGGGAGCTCGTCCGGTTTTGACTTGCGGCTCCGCGCGCGCGAGCCGGCGCACATCCGGCGTCTGCGCGAGAAATCCGCCGCCGATGGACTTGAGAACCATCTCCTCTGGGCCGCGTATCACCCGCAGCAGGCGCAGATTCTTCTTCGCGCCGAGCAGTTCGAAGGCTTCCGGCGAAAATCCAGGAGCGGCGATGGCTTCGACAAATGTTTTTGCGATCTCGCCCGCGGTTTCAAGATCCACTTCGCGATTGAACGCGAGCACGCCTCCATAAGCCGATACAGGATCCGCCTCGAACGCGCAACGATAGCTGT
>DASUJR010000300.1:0-12234 GCA_036279175.1 Candidatus Acidiferrales bacterium
CAACGCCGGTTTGTCCAGTTCGGCAAACAGCGAGGCGCGTGTGCCCTCCCGCTTCCGAAAGCGGCGGTTATTCAGCCGCTCCAGCAACCCGGCGATGGCCTCATTGATCTCCCCCACGGAGTAAAAGTGGCGATGCCGAAGGGCGGCCAGAATCCAGCGCTCTACAATCTGAACGCCGACTTCTACTTTGGCTTTGTCCCTCGGCTTATAGGGCCGCGCCGGCATGACGGCCACGCCATAGTGCTGCGCCATCTCGTGATAGGTGCGGTTGAGATCCGGTTCGTAGCGGCAGGCACGTTCGACGCCAGTGCGCGGATTATCGGGAACGACAAGGCGGGGAACACCCTCCAGAAAGTCGAAAGCGCGCACGTGGCAATCGATCCAACTGCGCAGATCCTGGTTCCGCGTGGCATGGACGAACGTGTAGCTCGATGCGCCCATCACCGCCACGAACAGCGAGGCGGAATCCAGCTCGCCGGCTTCGCGATGGTAAATCGGAATCTTCGCTCCGGCCCAGTCCACGAACAGCTTTTCGCCGGCCCGATGCTCCTGGCGCAAGACCACATCCTGTGTGCTCTTCCACGCGCCGTACAGCTCGCAGAAGCGGCTGTATCCATAGCCTTCTGGTTCCTGGGCGCGGTACTCCTCCCAGAGCAACTGCAAAGTGAGGTGTTTATGCTTCTGAAGTTGGTTGTGCAGCGCTAGAAAGTCGGGAACGGGGCGATCTTCGCGGCCCGCCGGACGCCCGCGCCGCGTGGCGAACAGCAGATTCTCCAAACGCGCTTCGTCGCACTCGGCTGGGAGCGGCCAGTTTACCGCGGCGGCGGCAAACCGCTCCAGGTAGCGATGCACCGTCGACTGACCGATGTTGCAGCTCCGAGCGATCTGGTCCTGCCTCAGGCCGAGATCGTATCGGAGGCGTAGTATCTCTTTAATCTTCCGCATGGACACCTTTTCTTGGGCCAAAAAACTCCTCCACGTTCAGTGGAGGAACTTCTGCCCCCGGTTGTCCAGCGTTGCTGCTCGGATGAAACTTTCTTTAGAAAATCATTCCGGCATGTGAATAATGTTTTCCGATCCGGCCTCTTTTTCTATTCACTTCCCGCCGGAATCCTTATTCACATCCCCGGAATCTTTATTCAGAATTTATCGGAACGCCCTATTCACATCGCCCGGAATCCGCAATAGGGCGAGAGATCACCGCGGTCAAACTGCATGCCTTCTACCGTTTCGAGTTCGGTGGTCATCGTCTTTGATTCTTCGACCGTAATTACACCGTCCTTCCCGACCTTACTCATCGCTTCGGCGATGACGGCACCGATGGCGGAGTCGCTGTTGGCGGAGATACTGCCAACCTGCGCGATCATGTCACCAGAAACGGGCACAGATACTTTCTGGACGCCTGCGACAACGATCTCGACTGCTTTATCAATTCCGCGCTTCAGAGCCATGGGGCTTGCGCCTGCCGTCACGGCCTTCACCCCTTCACGAAAGATCGCCTGTGCCAGGATTGTGGCCGTAGTGGTCCCGTCGCCCGCGACGTCAGAAGTCTTCGAGGCTACTTCTTTCACCATCTGGGCCCCCATGTTCTCGAGCGGATCCTTTAGCTCGATCTCTTTCGCAACCGTCACGCCGTCTTTCGTGATCGTGGGGCTTCCGAACTTCTTGTCGAGAACAACGTTGCGCCCTCTGGGGCCGAGAGTCACCTTCACCGTGTCGGCGAGTTGGTTAACTCCGCGAAGAATCGCTTGCCGTGTGTCATCGCTGTATACAATCTGCTTTGCCATTGATCGTTTCCTTTTCCGCCTATGCAACCTTCGCTGCAGGGTCTTCAGCGCCTTCCAATACGCCGAGCACGTCATCTTCGCGCACAATCAGGTACTCCTCGCCAGCCAGCCTGATCTCGCTACCGGTATATTTGCCGTAAAGAATGTGGTCGCCTATTGCCACACCCAGCGGAGTCACGGTCCCATTTTCCAGGCGCTTGCCTCTGGACACCGCGACAACTTTGCCCTCATGCGGCTTTTCTTTTGCGCTGTCCGGAATGAAAAATCCCCGCACCGGGCTATCACTCGCCTCGATACGTTTCACAACGATCCGGTCGTGAAGTGGTCGGATATTCATGCGGAAGCCTCCAGTTGCGTATTAAGCGCTTTCGTCTGCAGGAGAGATTGACTCACACTCAGATGCCGGCTGCGCCATGAGAAGCAAAAGCTCTCAGGTCCGCGGGTACAAACAAATTGCGCTTTGGCACCCAGCCGCTTGAAATATCGCCCTCGGCCGAAACCACGTTGAAGATGGCAGTTTGCAAGGTTGAGCACCGCAACCTCCTGGGTTGTTGTGTTGGCTAAGAGAGGGGGCTCTGATGACTGACTTAGCTCAGCGATCAGAAGAATGGGCGGAAGTGCTCAGTCGTTAACCATAATAGGTTAAGTAGAGAGATTTTTCAAGCTCAATCAGCGTTACACTAAATAAGAGCTTAATCGCACGCGGTTAAGCGGCAAAAAGAAACCACATGGACATTGCCTCTGTAATTCGACACCGCCTGGATGAACTGGGCATTGGGCAGCGCGAGTTGGCGGTAGCTGCCGAGGTGACCGAGTCCTACGTCTCGCAATTGCTGGCCAAGAAGAAAACGCCGCCTGCCCCCGATCGGACGGATATCTACGACAAAATTGCCAAGGTTTTGAAAATTCCCAGCAAAGAGCTGGCAAGACTAGCCGAGACTCAGCGGCGCGAAGAACTCAAGCGGAAAGTTCTGGATCCGCCGCGGCCCCTCTTCCAGGAATTCCGCCAGCTCATTCTCCGGAAATGTGTAGCCACGAAGAGAAAGCAGATCACCAATATCTTCGACCGGGAACCGTTCGGGGAGTTCGAACGCTTCATCACTCAAAAGCTTCTCGATCTAGCGAAACGCGTGGCGAGAGTGGAGCTTGAAGATGAAGAATGGATTCATCGCGTGGCGCGCGTTGGCAAGCGAAGCTATGAAGAGACGCGAGTCTTAATTCTTGAATTCCTGGATACGGATGTTTTTCACGTCTCGGTTGAAAACTGCGTTTCATTTCTCGAACCGCTCATCGAAAGCTGGGACATCGATTTCGAGGACTTCGGGATGGAGATCGTCCTGAACCGCAGGTTGACACGGAAGCACCTGAAAAAACTCGAATACCGGGAAGCGGAACCCGAACCCATTTTCGAAATGGAGCCAGGCCTCAAGGAGTTCCTCGAGCATGCAAAGCTCAGCGCTGGCATCACCGAGCACGAAATTACCTTTCTGAAGAGCCTCAGGCCGAACGGGAAGCGCCCTTCTGTGCTTTACTATTACCGGGAGCTGCAAAACCTCCGAGACCCACTCAATTTCCTTCCTTTATCTATTAAAATTCGAAGAGGCTCGGAAACAAAGACCTCTGTCGCAAAGCCTTCTCGGAGAAAGACCGCCCAAAGCCGCAGTAGACGTCCGAGATGAGCTACGACGTACTATCCGCGACGCATCTGAGAGTGCCGATCTTGGGAATACTCCGGCGTTCCCTATGATGTCGTCGCTCATTTGTTGCCAGAAACTCCGCAGGCGAGTAGCCAGCGCCGAGTTGCCTGGAAGGGGATGCCTTATGAAGGAGACGTCTAAAATTCGCAAGATCGCTTTTATCGGCGACTACCTGCCACGAAAGTGCGACATTGCCACCTTCACCTCCGACCTGTTGGCGGCAGTCGCAAATGTTCATCCCCAAAGTCAGTGCCTCTCCGTGTCGGTCAACGATGTTGAGGACGGCTATGAGTACCCGGAAGAAGTGCGCTTCGAGATTGAGGAGCAGGACCTCTCGTCGTATCTACGCGCCGCGGACTTCCTCAATATCAGCAATGTGGATATCGTCTGCCTCCAACACGAGTTCGGGATTTTCGGCGGGCCCGCCGGCGGTCACATTTTGGCATTTCTGCGCGAATTGAGGATGCCCGTGGTGACTACGCTTCATACTGTTTTGCGCGAGCCGAGAGCTGACCAACGACGGGTGATGCAGGAGTTGATCTCGCTTTCGACGCGACTGGTCGTCATGGCCGAGCGCGGGCGGCAGATGCTGCAGGACATCTACCACGCCCGCTTGGCCAAAATAGATCTGATCCCGCATGGCATTCCTGACATCGGGTTCGTCGATCCGACTTATTTCAAGGATCAGTTCGGTGTAGAAGGCAGAGTGGTCCTACTCACGTTCGGGCTGCTCTCGCCGAACAAGGGGATCGAATATGTGCTGAACGCCCTGCCAGATATTCTGGCAGAGTTTCCGGACGTTGTTTACATTGTCCTAGGCGCCACGCATCCCAACGAACTGCGCGAACACGGCGAAGCCTACCGCCTTAGTTTGGAGATTCTCGCCAAGAAGAACAATATAGAGAAAAACGTCGCCTTTTACAACCGGTTCGTGGGCCTCGAGAATTTGAAGGAGTTCATCGGCGCCGCTGACCTTTATATAACGCCCTACCTTAACGAAGCACAGATCACGTCAGGGACGCTGGCCTATACTTTTGGCTCCGGCAAAGCGGTAATTTCCACGCCATACTGGTACGCGGCAGAATTATTGGCGGACGATCGCGGCGTGTTAGTGCCATTCGGCGATGCTCCGGCTATCGCGCATGAAGTGATTGAGTTGCTCCGCGACGACACGCGCCGGCATGCTATTCGCAAGAATGCATATAAGATCGGGCGTGAAATGGTCTGGAACAACGTCGCACATCTCTATATGCGTTCGTTCGAATTAGCGCGCCTGGAAGGAGCAGCGCTCTCCCGGAAATCTCTTCTTACGAAGACACTCGACCAGAGGCCCCGGGAACTTCCGGAATTGAAGTTGGATCATCTTTGGCAAATGACCGATTCAACCGGAGTTTTCCAACATGCTATTTTCAGCGTCCCGAATTTTTCGGAAGGATATTGCACCGACGATAATGCCCGCGCATTTATCCTGGCGGTGTTGCTTGGTCAATTGGGAGAGGACCAGGAACGTGGGCGGGCCCTGGCCTCGACTTGTGGGGCCTTTCTTCATCACGCGTTCGACACAAATACGAATCGGTTCCACAATTTCATGAGCTTTGACCGCCGCTGGCTCGACGAGCAAGGCTCGGAGGACTGTCACGGACGGGCGCTCTGGGCGCTCGGCATCGGTGTGGGGCGTTCTCCTTCCCGGAGCTTCCAGATGATGGCCGGACAACTCTTCGCATTGGCGCTCCCGGTTTTGACGGAATTCACGTCGCCTCGCGCGTGGGCGTTCAGCCTGATCGGTATTCATGAATACCTGCACCGGTTGAGCGGTGACAGCCTGGTCAACCAAACCCGTGAGGATCTCACGGCGCGGCTTATGGAGCTTTTCGAAAGGAACGCCCGGCCGGAGTGGCGCTGGTTTGAAGAGGGACTGTCGTACGATAATGCAAAACTCGCGCATGCCTTGATTCTCAGCGGACGGGCAATGGGACAACGCGCCGTTTATGAACGAGGGCTGGAAGCGCTACGCTGGCTGACGAAATTGCAAGTATCCGAGAAGGGTCACTTCCGGCCAATCGGCAGCAACGGGTTCTACCATTTTGGCGGCACGCGCGCCAACTTCGACCAGCAGCCTATCGAGGCGCAAGCGACCGTATCGGCCTGTCTAGAAGCCTATCGCGCCACATCGGACCTGTGGTGGTACGAACAAGCGCAACGTGCCTTCGACTGGTTTATCGGCTGGAATGATCTCGGTTTGGAACTGTACTCTCCCGAAACTGGCGGCTGCCGCGATGGGCTGCACGTGGATCGGGTGAATGGGAATGAGGGAGCGGAATCCACTTTGGCTTTCTTGCTATCGTTGGCGGAAATGCGGCTAGCGCAGAATATGGTTACAAGTTTCAAGCAACCGATCGCCGTCGAAGAGTAAGCCGTCGCTCACGTTTCCTCCTGCGAACAGCCAACTTATGCCCATCGATGTCAAACGCCAGGCCATCATCCTGAAGCCCGACCAGTCACGCGTTCTTCTGCGGCCATTTTGTCCGGGGGATCGGCAGCGGATCGGCCGGATCGTCGCTAGGATCATGTCGCTGCCGGAGGACCGCGTGGGACCTCTGCTGAACGAAGTCTCCGCTGAATTCTCACAGCGACACGAGCAAATCCGCAATCTCTTTCTGGAGCGATTTGAGCAAATCCGCGAGCTACTGCTGATGGATGGGGAAATCTCCGAGCAGCGGCGATTGCTGATCGGCTCCTATTTCCTGGCCGAATACTCGTTAGAATCCGCTGCGCTGTTCAACCCCTCCATCGTCCCGCACCCCGACCAAACTGAGCTGCCACCCGGCGGCCTGCGATTCATTCTCAGCTTGCGCGCCACCGGCGAGGGACACATCTCCTCCATCACTTTTCGAACCGGTATCATCCATGCCGATTGTAAGATCGATGTAGTCACCCCCAGCGGCTTCCTCACCGAGCCGCGTCAAGTCCCAAACCCGCTGTATGAGAAAACACAGTTCGCGAAGAAACTCTCGGAATTGGGATTGACCGGCGAATTCACCACCCGGGTCATCGATAACCTTGGCGAGTTGTTCGCACTCGAAGAACTCCGGACCAGTCTCGAAGGGGAAATGGAGAAGTTCCGACTGGCGGATGCACCGGTGCGCGAAGACCAAGACACCCAGGGCATTTGGATGCTTGCCCGGTCCAACTACGAAGTTCAGTTTCAGCCCAAACAGTCGCTATCCGAACGCATCATCTTTCCCGCTACTCCCTCGCAACGAAATGGCATTGAAGACGCCCGGTTCGTTTGCTTCGCGAATGATGACGGTACCCATGTCTACTACGCCACCTTCACGGCCTTCGATGGCAAAGTGATTATGCCGCAGTTGGTCCAGACATCGGATTTCCTGCTCTTTCGATTCATTACGCTTAATGGTCCTGCCGCTGAAAACAAAGGGATGGCTCTCTTCCCTCGCAAGATTAACGGTCTCTATGCCATGCTTTCCCGCCAGGACAACGAGAACATCTATCTCATGTTCTCTGAGAGTGTTTATTTCTGGCACGAGCGCAAGGTGCTGCTGAAACCCACCTTTGCCTGGGAGCTGGTCCAGCTCGGGAACTGTGGGTCGCCCATTGAAACCGATGCTGGATGGCTGGTCCTCAGCCACGGTGTCGGCCCCATGCGAAAGTATTGCATCGGCGCGTTCCTGCTCGACCGCGAGGATCCCAGCAAAGTAATCGGCCGCCTTCGCGAACCTTTGCTCAAGCCCAATGAGAACGAGCGGGAAGGCTATGTGCCTAATGTTGTTTATACGTGCGGCGCTCTTCTCCACCATGGCGAGCTGATTATCCCCTACGGCCTAGCCGATCACGCGACGGTTTCGCAACTCTCTCACTCAAAGACATGCTGGCCGCCATGAATTAGATTATTCCCCAACGTGAGAACTCTCAATAAAAGGGTAGCGGTCCTGTCGCCCGTGGCCTGGCGAACGCCTCCTCGGCAATACGGTGCCTGGGAGACGGTGGCGAGCAACATCGCCGAAGGACTCGTAGCGCACGGCTGGGATGTCACCTTGTTCGCCAGCAGGGATTCGGTAACCAGCGCTCGCCTGCATTGCGTCGTGGACCACGGTTATGAAGAGGATCCTGCCGTCGATCCCAAAGTAGCCGAATACCTTCACATCTCCGAAGCGTTCGAGCACGCTGCCGAGTTTGATCTCATCCACAGCCACTACGACTTTATGGCATTGACCTATAGCCGGCTGGTCAAGACACCGGTTCTTACCACGATCCACGGGTTCTCATCGCCTAAGATCATGCCCGTCTATGACAAATATCGTGATGGATATTTTGTTTCGATCAGCGACTCCGATCGCGCACCAGGACTCAATTACCTGGCGACGGTCTATAACGGCATCGACCTCTCGCTCTACCCGCTCCAGGAATCCGCTGGTAATGACCTTGTTTTTCTCGGCCGGATTCACCCGGATAAGGGTGTTCATCTGGCGATCGAGGTCGCCCGCCTGAGCGGCCGGCGTTTGATCATCGCCGGCATCATTCAGGATGCGTCGTATTTCCGGCGCGAAGTAGAACCGCACATCGATGATCAAAAAATCCGCTATATTGGGCCGGTCGGCGTCGCGGGAAAAAATGAGCTGTTCGCGCGTGCCTGCGCTTTGATCCATCTGAACACTATCCCTGAGCGGTTCGGGCTGGTCCTGGCAGAAGCCAACGCCGCGGGCTTGCCCGTTGTCGCCATGGACCTGGGCTCCTGCCGTGAGGTGATCAGAGACGGGCAAACGGGCTTTCTGGTCAACGACGTCCGCGAGGCGGTTGCGGGCCCTGGAACGCCTTTCCGAAATCGATCGTAGCGCGTGCCGCCGACGAGTCCAGCAATGCTTTTCTATCAAAACCATGGTGAAAGCATACGAGCGGGTTTACTCTACGATTTTTGATCTGGAGGCGAAGAAACAGTTATGAATCCGGACATTGTCAGACGATACGCCCACAATCCCATCCTTACCAAGGCGGATGTCCCCTACCCAGTGGAAACCGTGCACAATGCAGCGGTGGTGAAGCATGAGGACCAATACATTATGCTTTTCCGCTCGCATCTCCGTACGGGACGGTCCATCATTGGTTCGGCCCGCAGTCCGGACGGATTTCACTTCACCGCTGATTCAGAAGCCCTTTCTGATTCCTGCGCGAGACAGCCATTTCGCTCCTTATGAAGAGTTTGGCGTCGAGGATCCGCGCGTGACCCGCCTGGAAGAGGAATACCTCATCACGTACAGCGCCTACTCGCGAAATGGAGTGCGGATCGCGCTGGCCAAGACGAAGGATTTCAGTCAGGTGGAAAGGGTCTCCCTCATCACGGAAGCGGATCATCGGAATGTGGTGATCTTTCCCGAAAAGTTTGATGGACTGTATGCGCGGCTTGACCGCCCTCATTCCGAAATTGCCCCCTGGTCCATCTGGATTTCCTATTCTCCGGATCTACGTTTTTGGGGAGAATCCCGGCTCATCATGAGGCCGGAACCATATCACTGGGATGAAATGAAGATCGGTCCGGGCGCGCCGCCGATCAAAACCGATCAGGGATGGCTCTCCATCTATCACGGAGTTTTCCGAACCATGGATGGATCGGTCTATCGTTTAGGGGTTGCCCTTCATGACCTGGAGAATCCCGCGAAGGTCATCGGTGTCGGCGACTCGTGGATCTTGCAACCCGAGGACCCGTGGGAAATCACTGGATATGTCCACAACGTGGTATTCACCTGTGGAGCCGTTCCGGAGTCTAATGGAACCGTGAAGATCTATTGGGGCGGCGCAGATACGGTCATGTGCGTGGGCGAAGCAAATGTCTCGGATCTGATCGCCCTCTGCCTGGAACACGGCAGACTCGCCAAGTAGGTAACCACGGACTTTCAACGGGCTTTAATCATAATACGGTCGCGTCATCATGGAAACGGTACCCCCAACGGCGTCTCAGCGATACCCGTCCATAGCAATGACCTGGAGCGAATATCACGAATCCACCAAACACAGCATTGAATCGCTAAGGCGATCGCCGCATCTTCTCGACTGGGCAAACATGCCCGATCCGTTCCGACATTATGAGGGCGTGCCTGTGCTAGACCTTCCAGCCGATCCGCCCGCCCCCGAAGTCCCGCCGCTCGCAGTGCTTAATGGTGTCTCGGGCATCGCTGCGGCTGGCGACGGTGCGACCTTCCTTTCGCAACTGCTGTTCTACTCCGCTGCGATCAGCGCGTCCAAGCGCGTTCCGTCCACCGGAGATCGTACGCTTTGCGCGTGAATCCATCCTCGGGTAATCTGCATCCGACCGAGTTTCACTTCCTCACACGGGGCCTGAAGAAGTGGCCCGATGGGCTGTATCATTACCGCCCCTCTTCGCACATGGCCGAGCAACGTGCGCTGGGCAATCCCAACTGTGATTTTGCCGGCAGCGGCAGTTCTGCGCCGGTCGTGTTTGCACTGACTAGCATTGCGTGGCGCCAGGCGTGGAAGTACCGCGACCGGGCATATCGTTATTGTCTACACGACATCGGGCACGCCTGGCAGGCGCTCGCATTAGCCGCGCAAGCCATTGGATGCGACGCCTTTGCGTACGACCATTTTGGCGACGATGAAGTCTCCCAGTCCTGGGGGCTCGAACCGGACGAGTGGCCGATGCCCATTGTCGAGGTGCGCGGCAGGTCTATTCCAGTCGGCGAACGGAAAGTCTGTCAGCCCGTTTGGTACGGCGGGCGGCCAAACCAAATTTCGACAGAGATAATCGCTTACCCGCGTATTGAAGAGATCCACACGGCTACGAAACTCAGCCGGCACTCCCAGTGCAGCAGTTCCGCCGTCGAGCCGCCTCCCACTGGCTACGGAGAAATCAAGCTGCCATCTGCCGCTTCAACCGTAGCAGCCTGAAGCGGGGGCCGTGTAATACGCCGATGTCACCGATCAATAGCGGCAATGCATCAGGGGGAGACTGTTCCATCTGTTCACGGATATAAACTGTTCATGGTCCATGAACAATGCTAAATTGTGCACAGGAGACGAATTCTCATGCGCACTGGGCTGGCTACCCGACAAGACGAGATCCTGCAAAATGCGCTCGCCGCCCTTGCTCGAACAACCGGCCTCCGCGGAAGGGCGAAGCAGGCCGAGGCTCGCGGGGCGAAGTGTGGAGATGCTCTCATCGAGATCCAAGCAGGCGGCCGGCGTTATTCATTTCTCGCCGAGGTGAAGGACGTTCGTCATTTCGCCACGGTCGCAATGGTCAAAGAGCAGCTCGCCTGCGCAAACCGGGGACTCCGCCCGCTCCTCGTCGCACCGTACATGACAAGCGCGCTCGCGGAGTATTGCCGCACGATTCAACTGCCATTCCTCGACACGGCGGGAAACGCCTGCCTCGAAGCTCCGGGCCTCACCGTCTATGTCACCGGCGAACCGCGCCCGGCTGAAGTCCAGGACAGGGTGCGGTATCGCGCGTTCACACTCGCCGGCATGAAGATTGTATTTGCGATCCTGTGCCGGCCCCAATTGGCGGACGGAACATATCGCGATGTGGCAAAAGCCGCCGGAGTCGCACTTGGATCTGTGGGGCCGGTCATGCGCGATCTGGAGACCCGAGGCTTTCGTGTAGTCAGGACGAAGAAGGTACTGACGAATACGCGGAAGCTGATCGACGAATGGGTGACGCGTTTCCCCGACACGCTGCGTCCGAAGCTGCTCCCGCAGCGCTATCAAGCCGATACGAATCGTTTGCTGACGCTGAATGTTGAAGCCCACCACGGCTATTGGGGAGGAGAAATAGCTGGGCAGCGTCTGACCGCGTATCTCAAGCCAGAGCGCTTCATACTCTATCTCGAAAAGCGCGACAAGGCGCTGCTGTTACAGGCGAGAATGCGGCTGGACCCGGCAGGGAACACTGAGATGCTACAGGCCTTCTGGAATTTTCCCCGTGACGAGGCGCACCCGGACACCGTACCTCCGTTGCTGGCTTACGCCGATCTGATGGCAACCGGCGAGGGACGCAACATGGAAACGGCGCGCTTGATTTATGACCAATTTCTCGAAGCGATACAGGGTCGGTGAAGATCGGCCTCTCGATCCGGCGACTCTGCACATTCTTTCAATCGTGAGCCGCGTGGCGGCTGAGCACGACGTTTCTTATCTTCTCGTGGGCGCGACCGCTCGCGATCTGCTCCTGTTTCACGTCTTCGGAATCCATACGGGTCGAGCAACGGCCGACGTGGACATCGCGTTCGCGGTGAACACTTGGGACGCCTTTCACGAACTGCGGACGGCTCTCCTTGAGAGTGGTGATTTCACGGCAGGCAACATCCCTCATCGCATCTACTTGGTGCCCCAACTGAGTGCCGGGCAAAAGATCCCCCTGGACCTGATCCCGTTCGGCGGTGTCGCCGAGGCGGACATGATTCACTGGCCGCCGGACAGAGATACGGCAATGACGGTCGCGGGATTCGAGGATGCCTTTCGAGCGGCCGTGCATGTCGAACTACGCTCTGGTGTAGACGCCACTGTGGCATCGCTCGCGGGCCTTGCGGTTCTGAAGCTCTTTGCGTGGCAAGAACGGCGCCATAGCGATAAAGACGCCGTGGATCTGTACCGTCTGATGTCCACCTACGCCGATGCGGGAAACCTCGATAGGCTATACGATGAAGATCTCGAATTGTTGGAGCAGACGGGCTATGACCTGGAGCTGGCAGGCGCAGCCCTCCTTGGCACCGATG
>DASUJR010000301.1:0-10967 GCA_036279175.1 Candidatus Acidiferrales bacterium
TGCTTCCTTGCCTACGTGCCTCCCTGCCTCAGGTGCTTGTGCTATCCTGCATCATCGAGCACGCCGATCGTCTCGCGCAGCCTCATGCCCACTAACTCAAAAGCGAACAAAGCCTCCGACTCCGCCGGTTGCCTCTACGTCGTCGCCACGCCCATCGGCAACCTCGAAGACATTACGCTGCGCGCGTTGCGCATTTTGAAAGAAGCCGACCTGATCGCCTGCGAGGACACGCGCCAAACGCTGAAGCTTCTTTCGCATTTCGACATTCACACGCGCATGGTCAGCTACCACGAGCACAACGAAATTACGCGCGCCGCCGAACTCGTCATCGAACTCGAACAGGGCGCGAAAATCGCCCTTCTCAGTGACGCGGGCACGCCCGCAATCTCCGATCCCGGCCAGCATCTTGTCGCCTTGGCGCTGCGACACGGCATTCGCGTCGTACCTATTCCCGGCGCTTCGGCTGTCGTCACCGCGATCGCCGCTTCCGGCATGCCGGCCGAGCAGTTCCGGTTCGTCGGCTTTCTTCCCGCGCGCCAGTCCGAACGCCGCAAGGCCCTGCGCGAACTCGCCGCCGATGCCGGCACTCTGGTCCTTTATGAAGCGCCGCACCGCCTGCTCGATATGCTCGAAGATGCGGTCGAAATTCTCGGCAATCGGCCCGCCACCATCGCGCGCGAACTCACCAAGATTCACGAGGAGTTTCTGCGCAATCATTTGAAGGACCTCGCTGCCATAGCCCGCAGCAAGCCATTAAAAGGCGAAATCACGCTGCTCATTGGCCCAGCCGACGGTCAGCCCACCCAGCAGCAGACAACGGAATCCGAATCTGCACCCGACGCCGTTCCGCTCGCCCGCCGCGTTGAAGAAATTGTTCAGCAGCGCGGCGTCGACCGAAAAGCCGCCCTCAAGCAAGCCGCCCGCGAGCGTGGCCTCACCAAACGCGAAGCCTACAAGCAACTCCTCGTCACCCGCGACGAATAAGCGACTGGCCAGCGACGAACGGCGACGCCTCGCACGCGTTTTGCCGACGTGGCCTTGGACGCGGATGATCGCGGCCAACGACCCCTCCGCAATTCCTCCCCGCTGATCATCATCCGTCGGTAGGGGCGCAGCACGCTGCGCCCGCTCGCTCAGTATGAGCCTGCCTGTCGCCAGACAGGCGAAGCGAACGTGCCGGCGTTTTCCGGGCCAAAGTATTCGGCCCCTCGATTCTCCAATTGACACCTAGGAAAGTCAGGTATATATGTCGATAGGCTAGGGGTCGAAAGCACCTATGACGCAAAGCAAACCTGAATTTCTGAAGGGCGCGCTGGACCTGCTCATTCTCAAGGTCGTAGCTCTCGGCCCGATTCACGGCTACGCCATCTCCCAGCGCATCCAGCAAATCTCCAGGGATTATTTTCAAGTGCAGCAAGGGACGCTCTACCCTGCCCTGCATCGCCTGGAGAATCGCGGCTGGCTCGGCGCTGAATGGCGAGACACCGACACGGGCCGGGAAGCCAAGTTTTACTCGCTGACTAAAAAGGGCCGCAAGCACCTGGAGGCGGAAATGGCCAGTTGGGCGCAAATGTCGAATGCCGTGGCGCTAATTCTGCGCACCGCCGAATAGTCTGTGGATTGTCATCCCGAACCCCGGGTCCCCGGCACGCCGTTGTTCGCGTGCTGGGGTGGGAATCCAGTCCCGCGCGGTTTGCGGGAACGGCCGCGCTTCAAGCGCGCCTGTAGGGCGAGGTCTGCCTGCCGCAGGCATGGCCTGTCATCCCGAACCCCGGGTCCCCGGCACGCCGTTGTTCGCGTGCGGGGGTGGGGATCCGGTCCCGCGTGGTTTGCGGGAACGGGGGTGAGGGATCTGCTTTTTGCCTTTTTGGTTTTTGCTTTTTGGCTTTTTCGGCTTTTTTGGTTCTTCTTTGCCGCCGAGGAAAACTGATGGGAGGCTGCCATGCTCTGGCTTAGCCGACTCTTTCGCCGAACCAAACAGGATGCGCAGCTCGATTCCGAACTTCGCTTCCACATCGAGCAGCAAACGGCCGACAACATCGCCGCAGGAATGACTCCCAACGAAGCGCGCCGCCGCGCACTCGCCCAATTCGGCGGCCTCGAATATATCAAAGAAGAAACGCGCGACGCCCGCGGCACCCAGTTCATCGACTCCTTGCTTCAAGACATTCGCTTCGCCCTCCGCATGCTCCGCAAATCCCCCGGCTTCACCGTCGTCGCCGTCCTCACCCTTGCCCTCGGCATCGGTGCCAACACCGCAATCTTCAGTCTGATTGACGCCTGGATGATCAAACCTCTCCCGTACCCGCAGCCGAACCTCCTAATGGTGTTCTCAACGGAGCAGATGAGAGGCGGTTGGACGAGCCACGAACTCTCGCACGGGGACTTCTACGATTTTCAAAGGCTGAATCATTCATTCGCTCAGCTGGCAGCGTGGGCGGGTTGGGATTACAACCTGACAGGCGACGGGCCGCCCGTCTTTCTCGATGGCGGGCTCGTAAGCTGGAATTTTTTTGACACGCTCGGTGCCAAACCGATGCTCGGCCGCACGTTCTTGCCCGACGAAGACCGCCCCGGCGCGCCGCACGTCGCTGTGATCAGCGAAGGACTTTGGAAGAGCCGGTTCGGCAGCGATCCGCACATCATCGGCCGAAGAGTCACAATTGACGATCAGTCTTATGCCATCGTCGGCGTGATGCCAGGCACGTTCCAGTATCCGCTCATGGGCATATCGAATTTGTGGGTCCCGCTCGCGCTTACGGACGCGAATCGCTCTGATCGGTCGCAACGTGGTCTGCAGGCGTTCGGGCGGCTCAAATCCGGGGTAACCGAAAAAGAAGCCGCAGCGGAGTGCGCCACAATTTCTGCGAGCATTGCGAAACGCTATCCGCGGACAAACGCAGAGATCAGTTGGACTATCAGTCCCATGTGGTACGAGATCAGCCTCGAAGAAGGCCTCGGGCCAATGATTGTGTTCCTGTGCGTGGTGGGACTGATTCTGCTGATCGCGTGCGCGAATGTGTCCACACTCATGCTCGCGCGTGCCGCGCGGCGAACCAAGGAATTCGCAGTACGCGGGGCACTCGGTGCGACGAAGCCGCGGCTCATCCGGCAATTGCTGACCGAGACTGCGCTACTGTTCCTGATGGGCGGCGCTGCCGGAATACTGGTCGGACAGGCTGGGGTCAGCTGGATCGAATCGCTAATTCCCGGGCACACGCGCGGGTTCATCGTCAACTACGGGCACGTCAAGCTCGACGTAACGACACTTTGTTTCACGCTGTGCACTGCTCTTGCCTGTGCCTTCATTTTTGGAATGGCTCCCGCACTGGCAAACTCCAAACTCGATGTCAATCACGTCCTGAAAGAAGTTTCGGCACAATCGTCCGCAGGAAAAAAACCGGCACGCCTGGCGCAAACGGTGGTCACAGTCGAAGTTGCCCTCGCGGTGGTGGTCCTGGTTGCAACAGTTCTGCTCGTGAAGAGCTTCCTTGTCGCGATGCGATTGGGTCCTGGTTTCAATTCCTCGAACCTCGCGGTTGCGCAACTCGAACTGCCCGCCACTAAGTACACGCGCGGTTCGCAGTTCCGGGATTTTGCCGAGAATGCCCTAAGCAACTTGCGAGCACTGCCACGGGTCTCATCGGTGGGCGTGGCAAGCGGGCTTCCGTTCGGCGGCTTCGGAAAAATGGTGAGGATTCGCGTCCCAGGGCGACCCCTACCGCAGCCGGGCGAAGAACCCGCCGCGCAATTTACGTCCGTCTCGCCCGACTACTTTTCCGCAATGCAGATTCCGCTACTGAAAGGGCGTGCGTTCGCCGACGCCGACGCACCAGGGAACGCACCAGTGGGCATCATTAATCAAGAACTGTCGCGACGTTTCTGGCCGCATCAGGACCCCATTGGTCAGAAGATCGAGTTCGGGCCGCAGCACAGCGCTCTTACGATTGTCGGCGTTGTGGGGAACGTGATGATGGAACACTTGCGAGCTTCGCCTGAGCCCCAGATGTACGTTCCACTCGCGCAATTCCCTTCGCCAACGCTCGGCTTCGCGCTGCGAACCTTCGGAAAGTCGGCCGGATTTGCAAGCGAGGCCCGCGAAGCAATTTGGCACGTGGACAAAGATCAGCCGGTGTCTGTAGACCGCATGAAGACGCTCATGGCGGTGGTCGACACGGCAAACCGCGTCATTGCCCGCTTAATGGCTGTTTTGGGCGTACTGGCGACTCTGCTCAGCACCATCGGAATCTTCGGTGTCATGGCCAATGCCGTCGCACAGCGCACGAATGAGATAGGCATCCGTATGGCTCTGGGCGCGGCTCCCGGTCGCGTAATGCGATCGGTTTTATTCCGGGGCCTGAAGCTCGCATCGATTGGAATCGTTTTCGGAGCCGCCGGGGCGCTGGCGACCACCCGACTGTTCCAGTCCATGCTTTACCAGGTCAGCCCAGACGATCCGTGGACGTTTGTCGGCGTCTCAGCCGCCTTCGCGGCGATTTCCGTGCTGGCCTGCTACATTCCTGCGCGACGCGCTATGAAAGTGGACCCCATGGTCGCTTTGCGGTATGAGTAGGAGTTTTTACGTGAATTGGATTAGCCGCTTCTTCCGCAAATCGAAACTCGACAATCAGCTCGATTCCGAACTTCGCTTCCACATCGAGCAGCAGACCGCCGACAACGTCGCCGCAGGAATGACTCCCGACGAAGCGCGCCGCCGCGCCCTGGCCCAATTCGGTGGCCTCGAATACATCAAAGAAGAAGCGCGCGACGCCCGCGGCACGCATTTCCTCGAATCCTTGCTTCAAGACATTCGCTTCGCCCTCCGCATGCTCCGCAAATCCCCCGGCTTCACCATCGTCGCCATCCTCACCCTCGCCCTGGGCATCGGCGCCAACACCGCAATTTTTTCAATCGTAAGCGCTGTCCTGATTCGCGGCCTGCCATTTTCAGACGCCGGACGTTTGGCGGCTCTTTTCCAATCTCCAACGGGAATGAAGGGGCCGATGGGTTGGGCCGCCTCTGGACCGGACGTCGCCGATTGGCAGCGCGATAACCGCAGTTTTTCCGAGATCGCCGCATCTCTGCCGGACGGCGCCAATCTCACCGGCGAAGCGGCGCCGCAATATCTCCTCGGCGAAAAAGTGACGCCGAACTATTTCACCCTCCTGGGGTCCCAGGCATCCCTGGGCCGGACTTTCTCTCCTGATGAGAGTCAGCCCACCCACGATCACGAAATCATCTTGAGCTATCGGCTGTGGCGCAGCGCCTTCGGCGGGAAAAACATAATCGGCAAGGCAATTCAGCTTGATGATCGCATTTTCATCATAATCGGCGTAATGCCCGCGACGTTCCATGATCCACGCACCTGGATGAATCCAGAAGCTCAATATTGGATTCCGCTTCCGCACGCCGACCTCGAAAAAAACCGTGGCGAGCACATGTACGCCGCTTTTGCACGCCTTAAAGCCGGCGTCCCATTCGCTCAAGCGCAGCAGGAAATGAGCGCCATCGGCCGCGCCGAAGCCAAGGAATTTCCCAACACCAACCAGGGTTTTGGCGTACGCGTTTCGCCCCTCGCACAAGTTAATTTGGAAACCTCCGACGGAGGCTATTTCCATTCTGTCAGTCCGGAAATTCTCTTGCTACAGTTTGCCGCCGCATTCCTTCTTCTGTTGGCTTGCGCCAATGTCGCACATTTCATGCTCTCGCATTTCGTTGGTCGCCAAAGAGAACTTGCCATGCGCGGCGCTCTGGGCGCGAGCGGCTGGAGACTCGCCCGTCAAATGCTCACCGAAAGCGTCGTGCTTTCAATGGTCGGCGGGGCGGCCGGCGTGCTCTTTGCGATTTGGGCCAAAGGAGCGCTGCTCGCCTTAGCGCCCGATGGATATCTTCCTCCGACCGCTAATGTGTCGCTTGATTGGCGCGTGTTGTGCTTTGCCTTTGTAGCAGCGGCCCTGAGCGGAATCCTTTTCGGTGTGTATCCGGCGATTCGGACCAGTCGCCAGGATCCCAACGAACAGCTTAAGGGAACCGTCGCTGGGTTTGCGGGCATAAGCTCCCTGCGCTCCGTCCGTCAACTCCTCGTTATTTTCGAACTTGCGGTTACCTTCCTGCTCGTGGTCGGGGCCGGGTTGATGACGCGAAGTTTTACGTCTTTAATGAACGTGAATCCGGGCTTCAATCCCCGCGACTTTCTGAGTGCTGGCATCAATCTGCCGGCGAAGCGCTACGCCAAGCCGGAGCAAATCGTCGGATTTTTCAACACCGCGCGTCAAAACATTTCTGCGTTGCCCGGCGTCGAAGCCGCGGGATTCACGTCATCGCCCGAACTGAGCGTCAACTCGGCGTCGGACATTCAGATCGAAGGCCGAGCGTCAAAACGGGGCGACCCTTGGCCGCAAATTTCCGTTATCACTCCTGGATTTTTCCGCGCGGCCGGAATTCCGCTGCTTTCCGGTCGCACGTTTGTCCCTGCGGATGCGGTCGGCACGACTAAAGTCGTGCTCATCAGCCAGGCTTTCGCCCACTACTTTTGGCTGGGCAAGAACCCACTCGGTGCCCATCTAAAGGGGGACGGCATAAACAACTGGCTTACAGTAGTGGGCGTGCTCGGCGATGTCCACCAGCAGGGTCTTGCTGTCCCATCGAGGCCCGAACTCTATTTCCCATTCAGTGCCGAAGCGGTCCAGTCGCCAATGTATCTTATCGTGCGCAGCGCTCTCCCGCACGCCACGCTGATTCCAGAAATCGAAAAGGCTATTTGGACGATCGACGCCCAAATTCCGCTCTCCGACATCAAAACTGGACGCGAGATCGTTCAAAGCTGGACGGCGAATCTTCCCTACCAGGCCTTGCTTCTCGCGAGCTTCGCCATCATGGCGCTGCTCATCGCCGTAATTGGGGTTTTTGGAGCCGTGGCATACAACACCGCGCGCCAGACTCACGAACTTGGCATTCGCATGGCGCTGGGCGCGCAACGAGGACAAGTGATGAGCATGGTAATTCGCGAAGGCATGCTGCTGGTGGCGGTCGGTATCATCGTCGGCACAGGCGGCGCACTGGCTCTCACGCGTTTCTTGCGCAGCCAGCTCTTCGAGATTAAGCCGTCTGACCCCGCGACCTTCCTCTGTGTCGCCGCGCTGCTGGCAGCCGTCGCGCTGTTTGCCTGCTACATTCCGGCGCGCCGCGCTATGCAGGTCGATCCGATGGTCGCTTTGCGGTATGAGTAGGAGTTTCTACGTGAATTGGATTAGCCGCCTGTTCTGCAAATCGAAACTCGACAATCAGCTCGATTCCGAGCTTTGCTTCCACATCGAGCAGCAAACGGCCGATAACATCGCCGCAGGAATGAATCCCGACGAAGCCCGCCGCCGCGCCCTGGCCCAATTCGGCGGCCTCGAATACATCAAAGAAGAAACGCGCGACGCCCGCGGCACCCAGTTCATCGACTCCTTGCTGCAGGACATTCGCTTCGCCCTCCGCATGCTCCGCAAATCTCCCGGCTTCACCATCGTCGCCATCCTCACCCTCGCCCTCGGCATCGGCGCCAACACCGCCATCTTCAGTGTTGCGGATACATTACTCTTGCGGTCGTTGCCCTTTCATCGGCCAGACCGGGTCGCGCTCCTTCAAAACGCCATCGTCCAGAATTCCTTTCCGCCCCACGACACAGCCAAACAATTTCACGAATGGGCGCAGCACAGTTCATATCTCGCCGACGCTGTGGTTTATGAGGGCATCGACGCAAACCTTGGTGGCGGACGCGGCGCAATTCGGGCGCACGTTGTACAGACGTCTTCAAATTTTTTCTCTGTGCTGGGAGTGCGCCCGGTATCGGGAAGTGCATTCGTCCGCGGCGACGAGGTGGACGCGACAGGGTTCGGGCTGCCTGGTCGGAACGCGGTAGCGGTGATCGGTTACGGGCTCTGGCAGGAGCTTTTTGGCGGCGATCCGAAAGCCCTCGGCGAGACAATCAGCGTGGACGGAAACCGGCTGACGGTTATCGGAGTTGCTCCGCCCGGATTCGACTATCCGGATCACTGCGTCCTCTGGAAACCGGCCGCATTCAGCCGGGGGAACAACGGATGGGTAACGATCGCGCGCCTGAAATCCGGAATCTCCTGGGGACAGGCGCGGGCTGCGTTTGCCGTGGAAGTAGCGCCGCGACGGCCGAAATCGCCAAACATCAAAAACTCCGGCCCCGCTCCACAGTTGTTGTCGCTGCGGGACGGGCTCCTCGGCCCGGTGAAAAATGCGACGTTGCTGTTACTGGGCGCGGTTCTGTTGGTCTTGTTGATTGCATGCACAAATCTCGCGAATCTGCTGATCGCACGTACCGCAGACCGCCGTGCAGAGCTCTCGATCCGCATCGCCCTGGGCGCAAGCCGCGCCAGGCTGGCGCGACAGTTGCTCACCGAGTGCCTTCTGCTCTCGTCGGTTGCGGCGGTAGCTGGACTGCTCGCCGCATATTGGACGGTCCCGCTCGCGGCAATCGTCGAGCCTCCGCCGATGGGCGTGCGTTCCTATTCTGTCCTGAACGGAGACGTTCTAGTTTTTACTCTGGCGGCCTCGGTCATTGCAGCCCTGCTGTTCGGCCTACTGCCTGTCCTGGATATCGGCAATCTCCGCGTCCCCGACCCGCTGCCTTCAGCGACGATCCGTGGCTCGCGAGTGATCCGCCAAACCGTCATGGCTGCACAAGTGACGCTTACGATAGTCCTTCTCTCGGCATCCGTTATGGTCGGGCATGCCTTCGCCCATCTCATGAGCACCGACCGCGGTTACAACGTGAAAGGAATCGCCACGGTAAGCGTCTCTCTCGACGACACAACGTATCAATCGGGCGACCGCCAGCTACCGTATTTTGAGGAAGTCCTGGAACGATTGCGAAGACTGCCCGGGGTTCTGAGCGTCAGCGCCACTGAATTCCTGCCGCTCTACGCCAAGGGATTTATCGGAGGAAGCTTCGGGATCGACGACCATCCCGCGGAACGTAACTCGATGATGGTCCCCGTATTCGCGGACTACTTCGAGACCATGGGTGGGCGAATCCTCTATGGTCGCGAATTCAACGACGCGGAAGTGCGTTCCGATGCGAAGGTCGCGGTGGTCAGCGAAGGGTTCGCCGCCTCGTTTGGCGAACCGTCTCATGCCATCGGCCGGCGGCTCACGAACGCAGGCGGCTCCTCGTGGCAAATCGTGGGCGTCGTGAAAGGCATGAATTACGGGACCGAGCCGACGCTCGTAAAGCAGTTTCAGGTGTTCATTCCGCCCACTCATCCCGGCATTTTTCCTGCGGCAACCATCGTCGCACGCGTCGATGCCCCCGCAGTAAGCCGTCTTGCTGCGATCCGCGATACCATTCGCTCGGCCGACCCGCGCGTGCCCGTTTTCAACGCCAAAACCACGCAGCAGCGCCTGGATGAGATTTTCGTTCATCAGAGATTCTATCGATTCACGATCTGGGCATTCACCGGATTCGCATTGTTGCTGATCCTTGTTGGGACTTACGGCCTGCTCAGCTACACAGTAGCGCGCCGCACCAGCGAGATTGGTGTTCGCGTGGCGCTGGGCGCGACGCGAAGTAATATCGGACGCATGGTGCTTGGCCAAGCCTTTCTCACGGTCTTTGTCGGTATCCTAAGTGGCGCTCCTCTCATCTTCTGGGTCAAGCGCCTCGCCGCTAGCTTGATGGGAAGCGCGCCGGGCAGCTTGACCGCGCCCATCGCGTTTGGCTCAGTAGCGATTCTCGTGGTCGCACTCCTCGCCGCCTACATCCCCGCGCGTCGCGCTATGCAGGTTGATCCCATGGTCGCGCTGCGACAGGAATAATCCTCGTTCGTACCAAAGTATCGGCATTGCGCTATCATTTTGGACGAAGCAATTCCATGTGGCCTGAAGAACTGACAATTCGGAGTGTCGACCACGCGTCCCAACCGCGCGCTGCCGCAAACTCGACTGCAGCGAAAGTCGGGCACACGATTCGTCCCGCGACGATGCTCGCGCCAATGGCCGGTGTCACCGACACCGTCTTCCGTCGCGTGATCCGCGGCCTCGGCGCGTGCGGCCTCATCATGACCGAGTTCACCAGCTCGGAAGGCTTGAGCCGTAAGACGGCGCGCACCCTCCGCTACCTCTATTTCGACGAGGACGAGCATCCCATCGCCGCGCAAATCTTCGGCGCCGATCCCGAAGTGATGGCGTCGGCCGCGGCGCTGATCGAAGACCTCGGCTTCGACCAGGTCGACATCAACCTCGGCTGCCCCGTAAAAAAAGTCGTGAAGTGCGGCGGCTCAGGCCTCCTGCGCGACTTGCCGAAGCTCGAAACGCTCCTGCGAGCGGTGCGCGCCGCTGTCACGATTCCGCTAACCATCAAAATCCGCTCCGGATGGGACGACCAGAACATCGTCGCAGTCGAAGTGGCGCGCATGGCCGAGCAAATCGGCATCGAAGCGCTCGCCGTTCATCCGCGGACGCGCATGCAGGGTTACGCAGGCCGCGCGGATTGGCAAGTGATTCGAGCAGTGAAAGAAGCGGTGCGCATCCCGGTGATCGGCAACGGCGACATCGTCACGCCGCAGGACGCGGTGCGCATGGTGGAAGAAACGGGGTGTGACGCAGTCATGATTGGACGCGCGGCCTCGTCGAATCCGTGGATTTTCCGGCAAATCGCGGATTATCTCTCGACCGGGCGCTACGATGAACCGACGGAAACGGACCGTTACCACCTGCTCTCTGGATATTTTCGCAGCCTGATCGAAGCGGACATGCCCGATGCAGTCGGTAAAATGAAGCAGTTCGCCAGCCTGTTCACGCACGGCATTCGCAACGGTTCAACGCTGCGATACGACGTTCACCACTCCGAATCCGCGGCTGAAATCCTCGATCGCGTCGACGCCTTCTTCGCACCCACCGTGGCAACCGGCGACTGAATTCGTCGGCAACAACCTGGGAAATTTGAGACAACC
>DASUJR010000302.1:0-3370 GCA_036279175.1 Candidatus Acidiferrales bacterium
GGGAGTTGATGAAGAGGTTCTGCCCGTTGCAACGGGAATGGCGTGCCCCGCGCAAGCTATTCTCGACAATGTCGAGACACGAGTCGACGAGTTCGTCGATAACGTGGACCGCTTTGACGCCACGGAGCGAATCGTCAATCAAGACCTCACCTCGTCCGGCAAGGTGATCTCGACCGAAAGGCGGAAATTCGATTACGAAGTCAACATCAAGACGCTTCAATCCGGCGATCTGGAAGTCGATGAAGCGCGAAACGGGACAGATGCGTACGACGATTTCCCCGACCGGATCGCAACCCTGGGTCTGCCGTCCCTGGCGTTGGTATTCCATGAGCGATATCGCGACGGCTACGTCTTCGATTGTGAGGGCCTGGGTGAATGGAACAATCAGGCTACGTGGCTCATCCACTTCCGCCAGCGCGCCGATCGAGTTCCTCGAATCCGTGGGTATAACATCGGTGGCGTGCTCTACCCTATCGGGTTAACAGGACGCGCGTGGATTGCGGCCGACTCGTTTCAGATCCTGCACATGGAAGCGGACCTGATCAATCCGATCCCTAAGATCAAGCTCCGGTACGAGCATCAGTCGATCAACTACGGCCCCGTTGACTTCAAGACTGGCCACACACAACTTTGGCTGCCAAAAAGCGCCAGCCTGTATTTCGATTTCGAGCATCATAGGTTCCATCGCGTCCACACCTACGGCCATTACCAGCTGTTTTCGGTATCGACCTCCCAAACGATTTCGCCGCCCAAACAGCTCGCCGCCAAACGCCTTGCTGCGAAGAAAACTGTTGCTATGAAACAGAAGTGATTCATTGGCGTCCGCGATGGGCCTGCTGGCCGGCTCGTCGCGGGCCATTTCTCGACGAAGTCGGCTCACAATCGGGACGGGTAGGGTCCTGTGGGGTGTCTATGCTCGGACACAACAAAGAGGCTACTCGAGTGGTTTCAAAACAGCAGTCAGGCGGTCCCCGATCGACTCTTTTGCGAACGGCTCAGCTCCGTCCAGAATTAGCCGGTCGCTCCAGCCGGTTCCACGTAAAGCGTCGATCAATCCGCTGGATGGCTCTGAAATCAGCACGACGTACCTTGGCTTGTAGGAGGCCTGAACGCGCTGTACAACTGTCGGCGCGAACCGCAGAACGGCGCTTCTCAACTCGCCGAAATCGTCCACCGGACATTCCACCGCCGATGTCAGAAAGAATCCGCGCCGCTGAAATTCAGCCAACACCGGCTCAGGTTCTCCATTCGCTGAACCGCCTCGCGTGCCAGTCAGTTTTGCCAACTCATTGAAGTAACTCTGTCCTGCCGCCGAACGCGTACCGTCTGTTGCGCCAGCGTAGAAAAAATCCTCGGCGCGCGCCGGGGGAGCCGCATCAATCAGCAGCGCGCCGATGTGGATCGGACGGAATCGCGTCGCACTCTCCAGCCGCTCAATCCGCCGCCGTATGTGCGCCTCATCGACGCTCCCGCCACATCCATCACAAACCGGCACTCATCCCTCCTGAATGAACGCCAGCATGGCATTGGAACATGGACGAAGTCAAAGTTCGCATGAGCCAAAATAAAAAGGGCGCCAGCCTTCCAGCCAGCGCCCGAATGTTCAGGTTGATTTTGCTAGAGTCAGCTACCGCGGCCCACGACCGCGACCGCCGTGATCGGGCTTCCCTTCGTGCTGAGGCTTCCCCTCATGCTGAGGTTTTTCCGGCCGTGGGTGTGCCTGCGGTCCGCGCCCCCCTTCATGTCCGCGATTCTGGTTGTTCTTGTGCTCGACGCGATTGCCGCCATAGTTTCCGCGTCCTTCATTGCCGCGACCCATATTTCCACGTTCCTGCGGCCTTGCCATTTCGTGTCCGCCGTGATTCGGAGGTTGGAACGAACGCGCGTTGCCGTGCGCCGCGCCTCCGCGGAAAGTCTCCTCGTGATGTGCCTGCATTGGAGTCGCGCCGAAATGGTGCTCGTGTTCATAGGCCATCTCTTCGTGACTCGGTCGCGCCATGATCCCGCCATGTCCGCCGTTGTAACTGACACGTGTGACGTGTACGTCGCGAACCACCGTTCGGTCGACGTACACATTTCGGATCACGTGCGTGTTCACGTGCCACACAGCACTGTTGTAGAAGAAGTGATTGTGGTCCCAATGCCCGCCGACGAACCCCGTTCCGAAGTATCCGAATCCGTAATTGATTCCGCCGTAGAACCCGACGTGCGGCCCCCAATAACCCCGGTGAAAGACGTACGCGCCGTCTGCGAAGCCCCAATATCCCGGCGTCCACAAAAGGCCGGGTTGTGGCGGCATCACCCAAGCACCAGGAACCCAGTAATATCCAGCGTCACCATAGGCCCAATAACCCGGCGTCCAAAGATATCCAGGTCCGGGACACATCGGTTGCACCGCCACGACTCGCAGCGCCGGCGGGCCCACGTGCACGGAAACTCCGACCGCAATTTGCGCGGACGACGTTGGCGGTATCGCCAGCGCCAGTCCCGCAAACAGGACGAACCCGACTACAAGATGAACTTTGCGCATCTAAACCCCCTCGAAACGTTTTCAATTGCGCTTACGTACGATAAAACCCCGGAAAATCCAAGAAGTTGCCGTTTTCTATTGCCCGAGCTTGCCGCGAAGGCAGCCGACGAGCTCGGGGGCCATTTCAGTAATGTTCATTCCCTCGGAGACAAGAAATTTGCAGCTCAGTATCGGACGCGGCTGGTCGTCGTCCGCAAGTTGGCAACTAACGCGGCAATATTGGCATTCCTGGTTCCAGCAAAAGCGCCCATATGGAATCGTTTCAGGACTGATGAACTGAAACGCGCGCAGCACGGAATTCCGCTCCGGCACCAGAAACGTCTTCCCCAGAATCGTGATTTCAACCAACTTCTCATACGGCCTAAAAACATCGGCAAGTAGCGTCTCGCCTACCTCTGACATTGGAGTTCCCCCGTCCGTCAAAGCTACGGTAGCCGTATAAACGGGGCAACGAAAACACTACCTGCCGTGCCCAATCACTAAAGCGGAGAAAAACGAAAGCAAACTGATAGGGAGCAAGCGACTTCGACACGCACAGCGGCTCACGGCCTTGGACCGGCAACCATGTGAGGGCAAAAAGGGCACTTATCACCGGGGCCGAAGAGTCAGACCCGCGGTCGTTGCAAAGGTTCGAAAATCGCGATCACGCGTGATCAGAGGAAGGCTTTGGTCAGCGCAGCACTGCGCCATCAACGCATCACCCAGTCGCGCCTTGCGGCGCTTGGCCAATACTTTCGCTCGCAGGCTTCCGGACCGCTGCCAAAACCCGGCCGCGATATCAACCAAAGGAATCTCGCAAAGAGACTTTGCAACATCCGTAGGAAGCTTCGGGTCGCTCAA
>DASUJR010000303.1:0-2682 GCA_036279175.1 Candidatus Acidiferrales bacterium
CAAAAGATTATCCGACGTCACCCAGGTCGTCTCGGCTGATAATGCCCACGTTTTTCACAATCGCCTAACGCATTCGCTTCAGGTGGCGCAAGTCGGTCAGAGCATCGCCGAGGAATTTGATCGATCGCAGAACGATCTAGCTCGCGATTGTGTCAATGTCGATGTAGTTGAAGCAGCATGCTTGGCCCACGACTTAGGTCACCCACCGTTCGGGCATACAGCCGAGGACGAGCTCAAAGAGATTGCAAACGAGTCAGGTTTGGCAGACCAGTTTGAGGGCAACGCGCAATCATTACGAATTGTGACGAAGCTGGCGTTTCGCTCACCCGACCATTTAGGCCTCAACTTAACGCGCGCCACGCTGGCCGCGCTGCTCAAATATCCGTGGTTACGGAAGTCCAGCGGCAAGAAATCGGAAAAGTGGGGAAGCTACAACAGCGAGCAGCAAGACTTTGATTGGGCCGTTGAGCTATTACCCGCGTCCGACAACCGGACCCCCGAAGCCGAAATAATGGATTGGGCAGACGACGTCACTTATGCCGTACACGACATGGAAGACTTTTACCGTGCGGGACGCATCCCACTACACCTACTCAGCAACCGCAGGGACGACCGCGAGCGGAAGGATTTCTACGACGAGGTGTTTGCCCGTCGAAAAGGTCATGCGGGGGTTTGGAGTAAGTACAGTCGCATCGAGCTTGAAACTGCCTTTCAAAGCCTCACGGTCCTGTTTGAAATTGACCAACCGTATGCAGGCACGCAGGAGCACCGCGCAAAGCTTCGCAAGTTCACCGGCCAGTGCATCAATCAATTCATTCACGCTATCAGCTTGCGCCGCTCGACCTCGAAGGACCCTCGAACCGTAGAGATCGTTCCTCAGTACGAACAGCAGGTCACAATGCTAAAGGAGCTGACCTGGCATTACGTAATCAATGCGTCCGCCCTAGCGACGCAACAGCACGGCCAACGCAAGATCATACGCGGCCTGTTCGAGTCTTTCCACAAAGCAGCGAAGGCGGGAAATCTTCGTATCTTTCCCGAATTTTATCAGGAGAAGATTACGATCGCTTCTCCAACCGAATTTTCAAGGTTGGTGATCGATCTGATTTCCGGCATGACGGAAAGGCAATGCGTCGATCACTTTCAGACCCTCTCTGGAATTCGCATCAATCCGTCGTTCGAAAGAGCTCTGTGAGGACGACGCGGCCCATCCCCAAACTAGGATCCTGACGCAATAGCGGGGGATCTCTTCCGTACATCGCGAACTCACTGCTACCGGCGCCACGTTTTGGCGCGACGAAGCTGAATGTCGACTCCCGAAGCGTTCAGCCTAAAGCGAAACATCGCGGGACTTACGCCGTACTCCTCGCACGTTTGGCTATCCGACACTCCGCGTCTGCGAATCGAGAGGAGGGCATCGCGGGGAAGCAGCAGACAACCTGCTAACCAGTTTGCTTCCTCCTCTTGCTCCTTATTGTGAGTGCGAAGGGCTATCCCGCTACCCGGGCTGACAAACATCATCGACGGTTCGTGGGCCAGGATGAGATGCGCCAATTCGTGCGCCAAATCGCTATTGCGGCGGCTTACAGCGCGGCCGGCGTTTAGAACAATCAAGTGATGGCTGCCGTTTTGCACGGTTATCGCCGACCAGTTATCTGAATGGTCGTTCGCTAACCGACTTCTACAGTCGCCAGGCAAGTCGCGAACTTCATCGGGGCTCAACACCGGCACGGAAATAAGATCGGCCAACCGATAGGGGTCGAGCGGCGCCGCCGCGCCGAGATTGAGCTTCGCGCGAACCCTCAGCGAGATCTCCTCCGCCCAGGTCTTAAATCCCCGTCGAAACATTCACTCGGCCCTCTCGAATCCTTCGTGCGAGCTCTTTGTGCGCGCACTCGATCAATTTTGCCAAGTCTGAAGCGGCCTTGGGCGGGAGATCCTGCTCTGCCTTTAGATGAACAGCGGTCTCAAGTGCTGTGTCGGAAGAGTCGGTCGGATCGGCGCTTTCTAGTGGGAGGCCTAAAAGCTCGGCGGGATTTATCTTGAGCCACTCGCAAATCTTTCTGAACGTGAGCAAGTCAGGTAACCGTCCAGCCTCAATTCGTGTCAACGTTGCCGGGCTAACTCCGATTTCCTGCGAAACCTCGCGAATCCCCCGGCTGCCTCTTCGATCTCTCAGCAGTGCGCCGAGACGAAGAAGGGTCATGTGCACCTCCGTTTCACATGTGAGTTTTTGTTTGACATGCGCCTCTGGTCGTGCATAATACTTTTGCGCATGCACCTGTGAGTCTAAACGCTCACTAGTGCAAAGATCAAGTTCGAATCGCAGGAGATGAAAGATGAGACCGAGAATTTGGATCACGTTGATACTGTCGATTTTCGCTACCGTCGCCGTCTTGTTTGCACAACAGAAAGCCGGTGTACAAATGGAGAAACTAGGTCCAATTCGGCCAGGTGGACCAATCGCCTTCACGGTGAAGCTGGACCAACCGTTGCCGAAGGGAGCACGTTTCGAGCTTCGGATTTCTCCGGTTTCCGTGGACGAGCAAATCCCGTTCGGCTCCATCACGCCGGTCGGCGGCTCTGGCACCGTTTTCCATGTCGTGGGCACCTTGCCGGAGAACGCTCTTCCGGGCCAGTGGCACATTTCCGTCATGTGGCTTTTCTTGCCCGGTGCCAGTT
>DASUJR010000304.1:0-8176 GCA_036279175.1 Candidatus Acidiferrales bacterium
GCCATCAATGCGGATCAAGATGATGCGCGATGGCATGCAGGACTATCAGTACCTCTACTACCTGCACAGCTTAGGCGGAACATACGCGACGCTGGCGAACAACGAAGCGGCGAGCTGGGTGCACAATGAGCAGAGCTACAACGTCGATCCCTACGCCCCTGCAACGAACACGTCGGGAACTTACACCGGCGACTTGACCGACGCGCGATTCGCTCTGGGCGAAGCGATTCACCGCCTGACGTTTCCATCTGGAGGAGAGCCGCTGCCGGTTTTGCCGCCGCTGAATTTGGGGATAGCGGTTTCGCAGAAGCGGAGATGGGTTGAAAAAGTAAAACCGGCACGCTAAATCAAAGGAGAAACGGCATGAGAATCAGAAGGGCGGCTCTGGCCGCAGTAGTAGCCGTGTGCTTCTCGATCGCAGGATGCAACGCATTTCAAAAGGCGCAGAAGGCTCACGACATTGTGGGCGCGGTGGTGGCTGTGGCGCAGGCGGATCTGCCGAGTCTGCAGGCGACCGGAGTTTTCAATGCGAGCGAAGCAGCCGCGGTGACGAACTATCTGAACCTGACAGTGACGCTGAACGGGCAATACCAGACGTGCATCACTTCGGCGAATAGCGCGACGCTGAATAAGAAAGGGAAGTTTGTAACCTGCCTGGATACGTTCGCGCAGGGCTTGAGCGATCCGAGGGAGCTGGCGCAGTTGCGGGTGATGCGACCGGGAGCGCAGCAGCAGGTGCAGTTGTGGATCACGGCCGCGAGCGTGGGAGTATCGAGCGTGATTGCAGCGCTGGGCGGTTCGCCGGTGGTGAGTCCGCAGGTGTCAAAGGTAGTGACGCGTGACGAGTGGCGAGCGAAAGGTTCAATCGCCGGGTAGCTGCGGTCGCGGACTTTAGCCACAGAACAACAGAGGGCACAGGAACCAACAAAAGACCCACAAAACACTGTTCGTAGCAAGTGAAGATGTCCGGTTTTAGTAGCAAATGAAATGTCCGGTTTAGGTTAATCACCCGCCGCCGTGGCGGTGGGAAAGTGGGAATCCCGCGCAGTGTGCGGGATTCCCAAGCGGAGTGGGAAACCTGCTTTTGGTTTTCCACGCAGCGGCTTTTCCACAGCCTTGCGGCGACGTTGCGGTGCGATCGGATCCGGCAGTGGCCAGCCCTGCGGGTTGTAGCAACCGATCCGGTGCGGGCCGTAGCAGAGGCTCAGTGTTCCATCCAAATGCTGATGGACCGTCACGGTGCATCCGGCCAACGTTCCGCGCCAGCGCACCGGCTGAATCTGCAAAGCGAAGTTCTGAAAACTCACGGTGTTGTCGCGGCTCACGGTGCGTTCCAACTGCAAGGAGAATACGCTTTCTAAATCCCGCCGCCGACCGACCGTAAAAGCGCTGCCCGCCTGCGCCGCTTCTACCCGAAACCGCTCGTTGAATACGGCGATGTACTGTTCCCGGAGAAAAGTGTTGGCCGCCTCCACCGTCTGGATACTGTGCAAGCGCAACTCTTGCGGCAACCGTCCCTGCCAGGTGCCGAAATTCCGCTCGCTGCGGCCGCGGGCCTGCGGCGAGTAGGCCGGAATCATGCGGATGCCCAGCTCGCGCAACGCCCGTCCCACCTGCGTGACCCGCTCGCGGTCCACCTCTTCGCCCGCCTTTGGCGTCAGCCAGAAATGGCTGCCCCGATCGCTGTACAAGGCACAAAACAACCCCTGCCGCTCGATCACTTCGCGCAAGGCCGCCATCACCGTCGCCGTCGATTCCTCCTCCACCAGTTGCGCATAATAAATCTCGCTCGTGGCGTCATCCAAAATGACGATCAGATCGTGCCAACGCTCGTCGCCCAACCAGCGATGCCGGCTGCCGTCAAGGTGCAGCAGCATCCCCGGCAACGGCCGCCGCAGCCTTCGTTTGCGGTGCACGCCGCGCTTGCGCCCTCGCGCCACCAGCCCCGCTCCTTGCAGAATCCCTTTGACCCAGCTGTAGCTAAGCCCGATCTGATGCTCGCTTAGAAGCTTCTCGTGAAAGTGCCGCACGTTCAGATCGAAATAGCGGCCTCGATACAGTGCCAGCACGCGCTCGATGACCGCCGGAGGTACCCGTTTCACCGACGGCCGCCCGCGCCGCCGGTCAAATAATCCGCGGAACCCGAACTGTTCGTAGCGCTCCCGCCAGCGTCGCATGTGCCGGTCGCTGATGCCCAGAATCTCAGCTGCTTGCCACCACGTGATCTTCTTGCCCATCGCCTGCAACATCACTTCCTGTACCTTCATAGCCCGCTCCATGGCGGCCTGCGTGTAAGAGTCCATACCTCGCATGGTCTCCCACTTCCGCCGCCTCAAAAGCGGACATCTCACTTGCTATCTCAACCGGACATATCATGTGCTAACGACAGACCACAAAAAAACACTGTTGTAGCAACGTAAAAATGTCACCCTAAGGGCAACGTGAAAATGTCACCCTCCTGTGAGGTTGGAATGTTGGAGCCGAGTATCGCGATAGTAGGGCGAGACGCGGCCGTCGAAGGTGCGATGGATATGTAGTTTGGCGCCGGCGAAACTGAAGCGGCGAGGCTGGGGATGAATTTGCAGCCGCTGACCGTCCCATTGCACAACGTTGTCGTTGCTGACGATGCGTTGGTGGGTGAAGCAGCAGATGCGTTCGAGATTTTGCGGAGCCGGGCGCCAAGCCTTTTCGGCATCGCGAGGAATGCGAGCGAAGCGGCGATTATAATCGGCGACGAAGCGTTGCAGCACTCGGTTTGCGGAATCCAGATCGCAGGCAGCAGCGAGGCGGAGTTCGCTGGTGAGGCGATCTTGAAGAACACCCCAGAGACGTTCGATGCGGCCTTTGGCCTGCGGCGTTTGCGCGGCGATGAAAGTGACGCCGAGTTGCGTGAGAGCGCGGCCAAACTGAGTAGGTTGGCGCAGGCCGACGAGTTGTTCGTCGACTGACCAGTGATCGTCGTTGCGGGTGAAGATGCCGCTGCGGTCGCCGTAGAAGGCGACCGGGACGCCATAGCGGCGCAAGAGGCGGTGGAGCAGGCGAAAATAGCCTTCGGCGGTTTCCGAGGGGAAGAAGCGGGCGGCGAGGATTTTGCCGGAAGCGTCGTCCTGCATGCCCAAAGCGGTGAGCCGCGGGCCGCGACCTTCGAGCCAGTCGTGGGGAGAGCCGTCGAGTTGCACGAGTTCACCCTCTTGGGCCGAACGCAAGCGGCGTTGACGATGAGCGGGCGGCCGGCGTTTACGAGGTGAGCCAATGCCGTTGGCACGGAGCAGGCGGCGCACGGTTTCGCGGCTCAGAGAGAAGCCTTCTTGTTCGACGAGCTTGTCATGAAGAGGGTGATCGTTGAAACCGGTGTAACGCGTGCGTGCCAGAGCGAGGATACGGCTACGGTCGGCTGGTGGGATGCGTTGGTGACTGGGGCGACCGCGGCTGGCGTGAGCCAGAGCCGCTGCGCTGCCTTGCCGATAGCGCGATTTAAGCCGTTTGATATGTCGCGGCGATAGATCGAGCAACTCCGTGGCTCTGGCACACGTCAGGTTCCCTTGCACACATTGCGCAATGACCGTCACTCGCTGCAGTTCCTTCTGACTCAACGTGAATGTCTCCTGTCTCATGGGGTGACATTTTCACGTTGCTCTTAAGGGGTGACAGAATTATGGAGCTAAGACAGACAAAAAAAAACACTTGACAGATTCTCGGGTCAAGAGTAGGGTGCATTTGGTGATCCATAAGTCCTGCTAATGCATATTATGTTATCAAGGAGGGCTTGCGGAAGATAAGGGAGTTGATATTGGTCGGGGCGAGATCAATACGGTGACCGTGGGTGATGGCATCGGTTGGGCAGGCTTCGACGCAGTAGCCGCAGAAAATGCACCTGGAATAATCAATATTGTAAACCTTCGCATAGCGCTCGCCGGCTGAGATGCGGTTCTGCTCCGAGTTTTCGGCAGCCTCAATGTAGATACAGTTCGCAGGGCAAGCCGCCGCGCACAAAAAGCACGCCACACATTTTTCTAGTCCGTTTTCGTCCTTCTGAAGCACATGAAGGCCGCGGTAGCGTGGTTGTACGGACGGCGGGACGTCCGGGAAACGCTCCGTCGTTGTCTTGCGAAACATCGTCCGGAAGGTTACGCTAAACCCTTTATATAAAGTAACAAACGTGTCTGCGACTTCTCGCGCAATCGATGGCATAGCGGTACTTTAGCAGAGTTAACAGATTGCTGCAAAGGGAGCGATTCGCATCGTTTGAGCCCGCAGAATGCGGGTAGGTGCCGTGTCCTTTCTGGTGACCTTGCAGGGCTAGGATCGCAGCGGCATAGCAATCTTGCCTGCGTCGTCGGTCCAAAGTGCCGACTCCAAATCTGGCGATCTTTGGGCGGGGCGAAGATAGGGCGAAAAGAAGTTGCTCTAAGTAGATCAAACATATTGATCTTGAACGCGGGTTATAGGCGAGAAATTGGTCTGCTTTGGGCGCTCCGAGGCGCCTTCGTGGTTGGAACGTCAGCAACGTTGCCGGTGCGTTCTGTCCGCGCATATCTGGGACCTATTAAACGGCCTGCGACGTGTCTGCGGGGTACACAGGTCATCTCCGCCGCCAGGCAAACGTTGCCGCGATAGAGCCGCCTGCTCCAAGCGCGAAAGCCGGGCACAGCATGCTGTGCCCCTGCCTAAACTCCGCCCACGCAATCGATTACGATCTATCAGAGATCCAGGCCAAGCAACCGCCGCCGGAAACCCAGGCCACGTGATCGCTTACGATCTATCGAAGCCTGGCGCAGGTGGATTCGATCTTCCCAATACGCAGGCGAGACGACCCGGGAATTCGCTGAGGGAACTCGGGAGTTCTACTGCTGCTTATACAGCACTATTGCGGACCTGAACGCATTAGGATTAAACGCGAGGGCTTGGCTGACGTGGCGACGCCGCTGCCGGCACAACCTAGACGCGAAGGAACAAGATTTTGTCCGGGCCGCCGAGAGTGGGTGCGATTTCGGAATTGATTTCGACCTGTCACGGCAGAAGGTTATTCAACCCTGAAGTAGGGCGCAGTCGAGTGCAGGCTCGGACGGAAGGGTTCCCCTCCATGGCGGATCATTTTCGATTGCGGCGAGTTCCCTGCCACACAGCCGGCGTGAACTTGATTCATCCGGCCGCATAAAGCGGTTCCTCTCGAAAGCGACGACAAACAAGCCAGCTAAATCCATCGGTCAATCGAACAACCATCCAATGTTGGAATTTGCGAAAAACGGCGTCTTAATCGCGATCGTTGCGCATGGGCTGATCGGCGTATCGCTGGTGTGGGACAAGATACTGTTGAAGACGCCCGGGACCAAGAATCTGCTGGGATACGTATTTTGGCTGGGCGCGATCAGCGTGTTCGGCGTGGTGCTGGTTCCCTTCGGTTATCGCAGCGCGCACCTGTGGGTGATCATTCTTGCATTCGGCACGGGGATCATCGATCTGGTCGCCGTGTTTTTCTATTACCTGGCGCTGAAGATGGGCGAAGCGTCGGAAACCCTCGCGGTCATGGGAGGATTTTCGCCGGTTGCGACTGTGGCGATCAGCTACGCGCTGCTGTCGAAACAGCTGAGCGGAGGCCAGCTAATTGGTTTCGCGTTGATGACGGCGGGTGGATTCGTAATGTTCCTGTCCGAAAATTTTCCACTGAAGAAACTCTTGGGACCGGTGCTGCTCGCTTCGGGTCTGCTGGGACTGGAGAACGTGCTGTTGAAAGTCGTCTACAACCACACCAATTTCGTCACGGGCTACGTTTGGTTCACGATCGGAACATTTGTTGGGGCAATGGTGCTGCTTGTCCCGCCGTCTTGGAGGAAGCAGATTCTTCAAGAATCGGAAGAGGCAAAGCCGAGCAGCCGGTTTTGGTATTTCGTAAATCGCTTCATTGCGGGGCTGGGGGCATTTCTCGTTACGTACGCAATCAGCCTGACGCATCCGGCGCTGGTCGATGCTATCTCCGGGGTGCGGTACGCCGTGATCTTTCTCGGTGCGTACCTGTTCACAAGATTGAAGCCGAACTGGCTTAAAGAGGAATTTGGCGGCTGGGAGCTCGTAACCAAGGTTACCGCAACGTGCCTGGTGGTTGCTGGTCTGGTAATGGCGGGCCTGGCAGGCGGAAAGATGGGCGGAGCAAGTCCTACGGCCATGCGAGGCTCGGCGCCGACGTTGGCGGTAGTTGATGGGAGCAAACGCGCCTCTTGCGGCTCGCGGCGACTGGAATTCCCCGCTAGCTTCTGATCCCGTTTTCCATAAGTCCCCACTTTTGGTATTACCGCCGCAAGCTTGTGCACCCCGCCTCGGATTTCGCTCCCCGACGCCGGTTCCGTGGTCTTTTGCTCGCCTGCGGGGTTGCTCACACTCTGGATTTTCGCGCGACAGCAGAATAGGATAACTAGCACGGTTATAAACGAGAAAGCGAATGGCGGCGAGTTGTCGCTCCCGGATCTCTGTGCGCCGAAGGGACGCAAATGGGTTCTTCCAAAATCTACAAGCTGGTGATCAAGGGGTACCGAGGATTCCAGGACTTTTCGTGGTGCCCCGGTGCAGCGGCAAACGTGATACTCGGCGGCGGCGATGTTGGTAAGAGCACAATCCTCGATGCAATCGGGCTTCTTCTTAGCCCCAGTAACGCGGGAACTGCCTTGGACATCGATTATTACCTCCGAGATGTGGATTCGGGGTTTTCCATTGAGGCAATCATGTCGCTTTCACTCGATGGCGATATCACAAAACAGTTCAAGCCGTCATGGCCTTGGCGCTGGGATGGGAACGATGCGCGGGTGCCCGGAATCGAGGTAGATGGCGATGACAAAGGCGAGCCGGTGTACCGCGTTCGCGTCCGCGGTACACCTGACTTGGAGTTGATATACGATGTGGTTCAGCCCAGTGAAGACACTGATTCTTTTTCGGCATCGCTTCGCCGCAGTATAGGTCTCGTCAAATTGGGCGGCGAAGACCGCAACGACCGTGATCTTCGTCTGGTGCAGGGTTCCGCGCTCGACAGATTACTGTCGGACAAAACCCTTCGTTCGCGTCTAGGCCAAACACTCGCAGAGAGCGAAATAGGAGAGGCACTCTTACCGGAGAAGCGGGACCTTCTGGCAAAGCTCAATAATGTCTTCGTTGCAAGGAAACTGCCACACGATTTGGACCTCGCTATCACAGGTTCCCAGGGGCTTTCGATCACTGCGTTGATCGGGCTGACCGCAAAGCGACAAACAACTGAGTTACCGCTTGTAAGCTGGGGTGCCGGAACACGGCGTTCAGCAGCACTTGCGATTGCCGAACACAACCAAGGCCCAGCACCGATCACGGTTATTGACGAGCTCGAGCGTGGCCTTGAGCCTTACAGGCAGCGGCGTTTGATGTGCCATCTTCAGGCGGGCAGTTCTCAATCATTCTTAACGACCCATAGCCCGGCCGTTCTATCGGCAGCGAGCACGGCCAAGCTGTGGTATCTAAGTCGGAACGGTGTAATCGGTGAGCTGCCTCTAGCCCAGACTGCCGGGCACCGGAAATCGGACCCCGAAGCGTTCCTTTCCACTTTAACGATCGTGGTCGAGGGTGCGACCGAGTTAGGGTTTGTTACTGGATTGCTTGAAAGGGCCTTTGATTCGTCGTTGGAGGAATACGGCGTCCACATACTTGAATGCGATGGCAACGAAGCTACCTTGGCACTCTTACAAGCTCTTGCCTCTAGTGGGATATCGTTTGGTGGGTTTGCTGACAACGAAGGGAACTTTCCTAATAGGTGGAACGCCGTTTCGGAGAAATTAGGAAAGTTGCTTTTTCGGTGGGAAAAAGGATGTATCGAAGAAAACATCGTTGGCCTAGTGCCGGAGGCCCGACTGTGGGAGTTATTGGTCGATCCCGTTGAACCGAGAAACAAAACCGGCGATCGTCGCCGAACCCTTGCAACACGGTTGGGTTTACAAGCAGATGACAAGGAATTCGCAACCATAAGCGCGGCAGCGGGAACGAACTTGAAGACGTTGATCGTGGCAGCCGCCTGTGGCGACGTGCCGGAGGGCATTCCAGAACAACAGAAAAAGGACTATAAGGCGCACGCCGGAAGGTGGTTTAAGAGCCGAGAGGGAGGAAGGGAGCTTTTAGAAAAAGTGTTCAGCCTTGGAATTTGGCCCTCGTTAAGGGACGGATT
>DASUJR010000305.1:0-4919 GCA_036279175.1 Candidatus Acidiferrales bacterium
GCCGGTCCAGGCAAAATCGGCGGGCGTCAGCATCGCGTGGTACGGGCCGATTTTGATGTCCGCAAACGTGGGCCTCACGAGCGTGACCAGGCCTGTGACGTAGTCCCCTTTTTCCATCGGACTATGCCAATCATCGCTGTCGTAGGTTTCCAAAGTGCCGAGATGGTCTCTCAAAATATTCGGCAGATGGCCACGCCAGCCATGACGACGATCGTAGGCATGCAATCCGTCGCGGACCGCCTTGTCGGCGTTCTCCTGCAGCTTGATGTTCAGCGTCGTATAGACGCGCAAGCCGTCCTGGTGAACAACCGTTGTCCCGTAGGTATGCTCCAGGTACTCGCGGATTTCCTCAACGAAATAGGGAGCAAGATCGTCACGCTCATTCAAGACGTGTAAGCCGAGAGGCTCTTTCCGCGCTGCCTCTTCTTGTGACCGAGTGATCTTGCGATCGCGCGCCATCAGCCAAAGGACGAGATTCCGGCGAGCCAATGCGCGGTCGGGATGCAGAATTGGCGAATAGTACGGCCCGCGAATGATTGCCGCGAGCGTGGCGGCTTCGGAAAGAGTCAGTTTCGAAATAGGTTTGCTGAAATAATATTCCGACGCCGCCTCCATCCCGTAATTTCCGGCGCCCAGATAAATCTGATTGCAGTACATCGTGAAAATCTGATCTTTTGTGTAGTGGCGCTCGATCTGGATGGCGAGGATCGTCTCTTCCATCTTGCGTCGGAAGCTGCGGTCGGCGCGGTTCAAAAACAACGTCCCGGCCAACTGCATTGTCAGCGTGCTCGCGCCCTGACGTATCTGGCGGTGGCGAATGTCCTGCCATGCCGCTTCGGCGACGCGGGGAAAATCGACGCCCCAATGCTCCTCGAAATGCTGGTCTTCGGTCGAGATGATCGCATCGCGCAGTATCTTGGGAATCTGCGCGTACGTCAGCAGAATGCGTCGTTGCAAAGCGAACGTGCCGATCTGCTGGCCGTCGTCGGAGTACAGTTCCGTCACCACATCAGGACGGTAATTCTGCAGGGCGTGGATTTCGGGTAAATCGCTGGAGTAGACGAATAGCAGGCCGACCGCCGCGCCCAAAGCTATCGAGCAAAAAATCAGAAACGAGAACGCGAGTCGCCCAACCAGTCTTCCGTCGGCGATTTTCACGCTGGCCTGCTCGTTTTCCATGCTGCGCTATTTTAGCCTATCGGGGAGAAGGCGGGACCACGAGCGTAGTACTTGTTTGCAACTGGTTCCAGCATAACGAATAGGGGGCCGTCGGAAAGCCCGTGGAAAGGCCGCGACTCAAAGCGCGTTCGCGCTGGATTTCACGACCGAAATCTAATTGGAACGGGACGACCAAGCTTGGCCGCTTCGTAGATCGTCTCCATGACTTCGACATCCCGCATTCCGGTCGTTCCGTCAGGTTCCGGATCGCGGTTTCCGCGGATACAATCCGCCAAATGGTCGAGTTCGAGATGGAACTCTTCGCTTGGCGGATATTCCTTGCTGAACCATTTTCCGCCAATCTGCCCGAACAACGATTTCTTTTCGTTGTACGCGAACGCCGGATCGACCGCGACCCAGCCCTTCTCGCCATGGATCTGAATGAACGACGCCTTCGCCGCGGCAAAACTGCTCGATGCCTGCACGAAGAGGCCATCGCGGAATTTCAGCTGAAACGCGATGCTTTCATCGACTTCCTTGAAACGCTGGGGATCGGCGCTCCAGGAGTATCCGCTCGCCTCGACGGGTTCGAGGCCGGTCAGCCAGCGAACTGCATTCACGCAATAAACGCCAACATCCCACAGCGAGCCGCCCCCGGCCAACTCGCGTTTTAGATGCCACCCCTGCTGTGGAGGCAAATTGAAGGTAAACGCAGAATGAATCAGTTTCAGGCGACCCAGCTTCTTGCTGTCAATCAGTCTTTTCAGCGCGACGCTGCTCGGCTCGAAATACTTGCGGTAGGCAGTCATCAGCTTGACGCCGGCGCGGCGGCACGCAGCTATCATTTCCTGGCATTGGTCGGCCGTATTCGCCAGAGGCTTTTCACATAACACATGCTTGCCGGAACCAGCGGCGCGACGCGTAAACTCGAGATGCGTGCTGTTGTTGGTCGCGATGAAGACGGCTTCTATTTCCGGATTTTTCAAACACTCTTCGAAGCAATCGTAAGTGCAGTGCGAAGGCGCGCCAAACTTCCTTGCAAGCCGTTGCGCCTTGGCTGCATCACCGCTGACCAGTCCGATCAGGCGGGATTTCTTAGCGTGCCGAAAAGCCGGCAGCACTGCGTGTTCGGCGATGTGCCCCAGTCCAACGACTGCGTAACCAACGCGTTTCTCTTTTTTCATGGTGGCCTAGTGTAACGCAACCTGATTTGGGATGAGCGTTCAGTACTTTGGAAACCAGCGTCGCGTCCGTTCGAAAGCCACTATGAGAGGCTTGGCTGTGGTGCCGCTCTCCAAACCCAGGCGATTGAAGGGTGTTATGATCCGCGACGGTACGGAGTACGGACGGACGTGAGCACGATTGTCGTTACCGGCGCGTTCAGCTATACCGGCAGGTATGTTGCGCGCATCCTGCTCGAACGTGGACACACCGTCCGCACGCTGACGCACCACATCGATCGTGCTAACCCGTTTGGTGAGCGCGTTTCCGTATTCCCGTACAACTTCCACGATCCGGATAAGCTGGCGCATAGCCTGCGAGGTGCGTCGGCACTGATCAATACGTACTGGGTCCGCTTTCCGCATGGCAAGTCGACCTTCGACACCGCGGTGCAGAACACGCGAACGATGATTGCCGCCGCCAGGCAGGCGGGAGTCGAGCGAATCGTCCACGTCAGCATTGCGAACCCGTCGCTGGACTCTCCGTTGGGCTACTACAAGGGTAAGGCTGTTTTGGAGGACGCCGTAAAAGCAAGCGGCTTGCCCCACACAATTGTGCGTCCCACCGTGATTTTTGGCGGCGAAGACATTTTGATCAACAATATCGCATGGTTCGTTCGCCATTTTCCCGTGTTTGGCATCCCGGGTGACGGATGCTATGGAATTCGGCCTATTTACGTCGAGGATATGGCGCGGTTACTCGTTGACGCCTCTGAATCTGAAATTAACAGGAATGCGACCATCGACGCTGTTGGCCCGCAAACCTTCACATTCGAGGAGCTTGTGCAATTGATTGCTGACGAAACCGGTGCGTCAGCTCGGCTGGTCCATTTGCCGCCCGCGCTGGCCTACGTTTCGACTCGCGTGATTGGATTGTTTACGCGAGACGTGATCCTCACGTGGGAAGAATACCAAGGACTGCTCGCAAACCTTCTCGTTACGAAAGGTCCGCCCACAGGAGAGACGCGGTTGAGTGATTGGCTCCGTGCGAACCGCGATCGCGTTGGCAAGAGTTACGCCTCTGAGATCGCCCGCCACTTCAGCAAACGGTAAGCGTCTGCGATACCAGGCCACTGCCATCCAACCGCGCAGACCAATGGGCAAGCCGTACAAGCTACAGGCGCGAAGTCTCTAAAGCTCCTATCGGCGCTGTCACTTCCGAAAAGGATCCCACCCACCGGATCTAAGCGGCTTTGCAAGACCATCCGCACCAACCAGCAGGATCTTGTGGTTGCTCGTGAGTTCGCCAACGCAAGTCAGGTGGGACGAATCGGGAGCGCCACGAAGCTGCCGTTGATTCCGCTTTGGCACCGTGAACAACAGCTCGTAATCATCGCCACCGTTCAGAGCTGCCTGAAGCGGATCGAAGCGGCTCGGCAGACGGCGTAGCGTTTCCCGCGGCAGCGAAATGGTGGGGATTTTCTCCGCCCATAATTTGGCGCCGACGCATCCCGCACGGCATAGCCGCGCCAGATCGGTCGAAAGCCCATCCGATAAATCCATCATCGCGGACGCAACACCATTGCTTGCGAGCCAACTGCCAAGTTCGACCCGGAGCCGCGGGTAAAGATGAGCCTGAAGTGCATCCCGTAAACGGGCGCCGATTTTGGGATTTTCAATTTGCTTTTTCATCTGCCGAACGAGTTCGAGGCCAACTTGCGCCCGGCCAAGAGTCCCACTGACGTAGATTTGATCTCCCGCGCGTCCGCCGGAGCGTGTCAAAGGGCCGCCGGTTTGTCGGAGCCCGCGTCTTGCAGAACGGGTGCGAGGCGATTTCTTGCGTCGCATGTGGCCCAGCACGACGATGCTGATACTCACTGTTGTGCCCGTGGTCGTATCGCCGCCCGCAAGCCGCATATCAAGGTACTTTGCCGCCTTCCCCATCCCCATCAAGAACTGATTCAGCCAGCCACCGCAACGGCCTTCGGGTAGCATCAAGGTCAAGAGGAACAGCCTGGGCAAAGCGCCCATAGCGACCAGGTCACTCGTCGCGCGGACGAGCGCCTTGTAACCCACTGAATCGGCCGGATGAATGTCGGCGAGAAAATGAACGCCTTCGACGAATGCGTCGCAGCTGATCACCCATGGCTCGCATGACGGCGAGTTCAGGATCGCGGCATCATCGCCGATTCCAAACGCCAGCCCATATCCGCTGCGAACGCTCCCAATCTGAGCTGGTACGGCCCGCGTAATTCTCCGAATCAGGGTATATTCGTCCCGCACTCGCGGTTCTACCTTCCCCAAGCGTCGCGTCAACCACGCTCGCGGTCAGCTCACTGCGCTGAATTATAGCGTTATGAGGATGAAGGACGCGACTCGTGTAACTTGCGAAGCCACAACGACATCCTCGCCTGACCTTCCGTACAGTTGTAGAGCACGACGGGATTAGGCTATCGTTAAATGAGGGTATGCCCCGCGCCGATGGAGGTGGAGGGCAGCGCCAAATTCGAACTGCCCGCAACGGTAGTTTCGAATTGACGGCACCAGGTGGGGCGATTACAATCCGCACCGTCTCGAACCAGGGCTCTCGGTTCAGACTTT
>DASUJR010000306.1:0-7301 GCA_036279175.1 Candidatus Acidiferrales bacterium
GCCAGCGGTGCACTTACTGGTTATTGCGAGCGGAATTCTCCGCTTGGACTTAAAAGAGAGTACTCCGATGAAGGAACCAACCGAACCTCAACAAAGTCGTCGTGATCGAAATCCGGAACGCTCTCGACTTGATCGAGGGCCCATATGTTTCGAAACGATTCGATCTCGGCTTTGTTGTACTTAATGTCGAGAAGATGGGGAGATTCCCACACTAAGCTGTCACCGGATAGCGTGGAAGCGTCGAATATGGAGCGCGCCCTTACCTTCTGAACTTGTGAACCCTTACGGACGATGTAGACGTAGTATTCGAAGCCGCCCATCGCGCCAGCGCCATCGTCCTGCTGTACCATAACTGCGTCGAACTGGCCATCTGGCGACGTAACTCTGGTTTCCGAACTGGTGGACCTTCCCGACGTAAGAAGTTCTCGCACCGCTGCAGGCCCCCAAAACCATACTGACCCGCCAAAGATCGCGCCTACGATGAAGAAGATGACAGCCGTTCCAAAACGACCTGGAAATCGGACTCGCATTTACGATCGCAGCCTTTCCCGACGCCACAACGCGCGCAGAGGGTCCCGTCTTCAGCTAGCCGCGGCTTCGGGCACGCGGCCGAAGCGCCGGTCGCGGCCGAGAAAATCGTCCACAGCTTCCGCCAGGTCCTTCGCATCGAAGTCCGGCCACATGCGTGAAGTGAAGAACAGCTCTGCATACGCGCATTCCCACAGCATGAAATCGCTCAGCCGCCGCTCGCCGCCCGTGCGGATAAGAAGGTCAACATCGGGAGCGGGCCCGTCACCATTCGTCACTTCGCCGAGCCGCCTTGCGAATTCGCGTTGCGAAACTTCCAGGCTCGACAGCATCCAGCAAGCGGCGCGCAAGATAGCGTCGCGCGAGGAATAGTCGAGTGCGATTCGCAGGTCGAGTTTGCGCCCGGGCGCTGTGGAATGCTCGGCGAATTGAATCGCGCTGACGAGCGAAGGCGGGATGCGGTCGCGCCGGCCAACAACGCGGATGCGCACACCTTCCTTCACGCATTCCGATGCTTCCGACAGCAAGAATTCCTCGAGCAGTCCCAGCAGAGAGGCTACTTCGCTGGCCGGCCGCTCCCAGTTATTTGAAGAGAACGCGTACAGCGTCAGCACGCCGATTCCAAGCGACGGAGCCGTTCGCACAACGCGGCGCACTGCGGCGACGCCCGCGCGATGGCCCTCCGACCGGGGGAGCCCGCGCGAAGCGGCCCAACGGCCGTTGCCATCCAGAAGAATGGCCACATGCAATTTCAAATCAGGAACTATGCTAAGAGTGCTTTTTTTCATTTAGGACCAGGACCTCAATTACCCTTTCTTGCATATTGCAGTTATGAGGACACACCGAATTCGTATTCTTACCGTTCGCGCGTTGCCCGGATCAGCGCTTCCATGTGATCGAGATATTTTTCGAGAGCCCGCCGCCCGGCCGCCGTGAGGCGATATTCCGTTTTCGGCAAGCGGTTTGCAAACGACTTCGCGCAGGCGATATAGCCAGCATCCTCGAGCTTCCGCGCGTGTACGCTCAGGTTGCCGTCGCTCGCGCCCAGAAGCTGCTTCAGCCCGCGGAACGTAAGCGATTCGTTGACGGCGAGCGCGCTGATAATCGCCAGCCTCGTGCGTTCGTGGATCACGCGGTCCAGATTCACTGCCGGCGCTTCGGGCAGCGCGGCTGCAGCCATACGCTTTGGTTTTTCGTCCCGCTGAATGCGGACTGCATTTGATTTAGCCGCCATACTTCCTCGCAATCACTCCACCAAAAAAGATATGGAATCCGCCGAAACCAACGGCGAGCAAAGAGTTGCTCCAGCTGACAGGCGAGAACAGAGCCACGGCTCCCAGCACCATGAAGCACAGTCCCATCAACGGCACGATCCGAATGGAAAAAGCCCCGCCTGTAACGACAGCCGTGCCATACAGCAACAGCCACATTCCCGCCACGCCGCCGAACAATCCGTCGCGGACCAAAACCGCCGTCAGCAGGCCGCCCACAAGGATTGGGGGAGCAAAACTGTAAACGAACCGCCGTCCCGGTCCTGAGAATAGCGAAGCGCCCGAACTTCGAGCCTTCGTAAAGGTAGTCCAAGACGCAATCGCGATAGCGATCGTCGCTTCCACCATCCACGTGACCAGCCACGCCGGCTTCGAACCCTGAAACGAAGCAATCGCAGCGGCGCCCAATGCCGTAATTCCCATGGCGATGCCGCCCCATCCGGGAACGGCGGTAAACGACCCTGCGCGCTCCATCGTTTCGCGAATGAAGCGAAGATTGTCGCGGGCGCGGTCGTCCAGAGCGACGGGTCTTTGGGGCGCGGGCCAGGGTTCGCGGTTGGGCATGAGCGAACGGTACCCGGATGCGCCACTAATGTCAAGTACTTTACGCAACAAAGTGCAAGCGCCGTCGCCTTGTTCATCAGCCCGCCTGCGGACTATGCTGGTTCCCGGCTTAGTTGAGCTGCCAACTGAATTTAACGGGAGGAGTCATGAAGACGTTCGTTGCAATTCTCGCTGCACTCACCCTGGCGTCGTTCGCCTCTTTTGCCGGCAACCGGCAAAGCAACAGCAACCCCGTTTCCGATGCCGTGCGCAACATCGTCGCGCATCACGGAGAGCTTATGGTGGGCGCCGCGCAGGAAATGCCTGCCGACAAGTACAGCTATCGCCCCACCCCGCAGTCGATGACCTTCGGCCACCTGGTCATGCACATCGCGCAGTCAAACGAATTCCTGTGTTCGAAGGTTTCCGGCATGGCGGCGCCCTCGCATGCCAAGCTTACCGATACCGATCCGAAGGATACGCTGGTCGACGCGCTGAAGAACTCCTTCAGCTTTTGCTCCACCGCTCTCGGCAAGGTGAACGATTCGGACCTGGGCCAGACCATGCAATTCTTCGGCGGCCGGACGGTGTCGAAAGCGTTTGTGATGATCACCCTGACCGATGACCTGTACGATCACTACAGCGCGCAGGCCGCCTATCTGCGTCTGAACGGCAAACTGCCTCCATCGGCGCAGAAACGCCGGATGTAGACGATCAGAGTTGTTGCGCGGTTCTCTTCTCGTTGGGGCGGCGCTCCAGCGGGTAACGGCCGAGCAGCCAGTTCCAGCGGATATACAGCAGGTCGCAGAACATCAGGACGCTGTCGCGGACCACATGAACCTTGGTCGCGGGATCGTGCGCCCAGCGTACAGGCACCTCGATCATCCGCAGGCCGTGTCGCTTCGCAATGAACAGGATCTCGGGATCGAAGCCGAAGCCGTCGATGCGCTGCTGCTCGAAAATGATGCGCGATGGATCGAGCAAGAACGCCTTGAAGCCGCACTGCGTATCGTGAAACGGGAGCAGCGTGAGCGCGCGTACAAACGCGTTGAAAATCATTCCGGCGACTTCACGGAACGGCGACTGGTGCTGCTCGATCAAAGATCGATCGACGGCGCGCGACCCGATTGCCACATCGTTTCCGGCGGCAATGGCCGACAGCAGTTTCGCGCATTCTTGAATTGGCGAAGAAAGATCCGCGTCCGTAAACAACGCGACCCGTCCTCGCGCTTCGAGCATTCCGTGGCGTACGCTATAACCTTTGCCGCGGTTTCCGCCGTTTGAGACAACGCGAAGCGAAAGCTTCTCTGACCATTCTTGCGCTACGGCTGCCGTCGCGTCCGTTGAGCCATCGTCCACTACGACTACCTCAAAAGTATTGATCGAAGCGTTTTCAGCCGAAACGTAGTCTTCGATTTGCGCCAGCGTGCGTGGCAGACGTTTCTCTTCGTTATAGGCGGGAATAACAATGGAAAGGTCTGGGCGGTTGGTCATTCGCGCTGTGTCTGCCTGTCCTGCCATCCGTAACGCCCGACGAGCGGAACGAATCGGCAAGCGAACAAAGTCTCCTGAGAAGTTCGACCCTCGCTCTTCGCAATGCGGATCAATTCCTGATTTTCCGCCGTGCCCACCGGCAGCACCAGCCTTCCTCCGTCGGCAAGCTGGTCGACGAGCGGCGGTGGGACGGACGGCGCCGCGGCCGTCACCAGAATCGCATCGTATGGCGCACCCAGAGGCCAGCCCATCGAGCCGTCCGCTTCCTCCACGCGAACGTTCTCGTAACCGAGCCGCGCCAGTCGTTCGCGCGCCGACGACGCCAGCACCGTTTGCGCCTCGACCGCAATCACTTCACGCGCCAGGCGTGACAGCACCGCCGCCTGGTATCCCGATCCTCCCCCAATTTCCAGGACTCGTTCCGCCCCTTTCAGCAAAAGCGCCTCGGCCATCGCCGCCACCATGAACGGCTGCGAAATGGTCTGTCTCTCTCCTATGGGTAACGGTTCGTCGGTATAGGACGCAGTAACATACTCTTCGGGTACGAACAAGTGCCTCGGAACAGAAAGCATCGCTTGCAAGACGCGCTCGTCGCGAATGCCGCGCCGTTCGATCTGGCGGGCAACCATCTCGCGGCGAGCGTCCTCGAATGGGGAGCTTGTGTCGGGAGGTCCGTGCTTATCGTTCATGGCAATTTTCGAATGTTGCAGGTCATTCAGTGGCGTAGCGACGGGCAGCAGCTACCACCGAACGTATCATGGCGGCCGCGAACCGGCCAACCGCGCTTGGGGAGCACAGCAACTGAGCGCCCGCTTTACTGCCATTCGACGCTTGCGCCAACCGCAAAACGTGACGTGCGCAGCCAGTTTCGCTACTATGAACTACGACGGTCTTGACGCCGGCCCTAGGAGATAACCTTATGAATTTCCGTTTCACAGCAATCGCCGCCGCTTTGTTTTTGGCGGGATCGGCACTGGCGCAGATCGCGCCTCAAGCGCCGGCGCGCGTTCAACCAGGAATGCCGGCCTCATCGCCGGCCGCCGCGCAGCCATCCAGCCCTCCGTCGGCCGCGCCCGCGCCGGTGAAGGTTGATCCGGCGAAGGAGAAGGCCATCCGCCAGCTAATGGACATCACCGGCACAGGCAATCTCGGCAACAACATGACCGAAGTCGTAGCTGAGCAGGTGAAGAGCGCGATGAGCCGCCGCTTGCCCGCCGAGCGCCTTGACAAATTCATGAGCGACTTCAACCAGAAGCTCAATGCCAAGTCGCCGGCATCGCAGGTCGACGAAGCTCAAGTTCCGATCTACGCCCAGCACTTCTCGCTCGAGGAACTGCAGGGCATGATCCAGTTCTATCAATCGCCGGTGGGACAGCAGATGGTCAAGCAGTTGCCCGACGTGCTCCACCAGTCGCAAGTGCAAGGCGCCGCCATCGAGCGAAAGGCCGCGCTAGATACTTTGAAGGACATGAGCAACGATTATCCCGAGCTGAAGCCCATGCTCGCGCCGCCTGAACAAAAGCCCCAGGGCTCGCAGCCACCCGGCTCGCTGAAACCAAAGCCGCCGCAGCCCCAATCACAAAAACCCCAATCACAACAACCATCGAAGCCGCAATCGCAGCCGCAGCAACCACAACGGTAAACTTCGCGAGCCCGTCGCAGATCGAATCGCGTCTCGCGCATGGTAGCCACGACGAATCCTGCTCTATCGGATTCGTCGTGGCCTGTCCTTCCTTCGAAGATCAGTTCCGCAGGCCCACGTAAGCTTTCCAGCGGTGCAGCAGACTCACTCGTCGTCGGATTCGTCGTGGGAATTCTTGGCACTGAAGACCGTATCACTGAAAACCGTATCGCTGTGAATGTGGTCCTTGTCGTTCCGAGTACGAGCAGCCCGATTTACGCGATTACTTCTGTTGCTGCGCGGAAATCGGGCGGACTGGTGAAGACGAGGAATCTCAATCCGCCCGCCATGGCGGGAGCCGGAATGTCAGGCACCTGTGGTCCCAAACCCGCCGAATCGCAAGCGATCTCGCCCCATTCCAGCTACAATTTCTCCGATGGACTGGTCTCCCATCTCAATTTCACTCGCGACGGCCTTCTCAGCGACTCTGATTACCGCCGTCGCCGGCCTCGGCGCCGCTGCGTGGCGCGAAAGCCGCGGCGGCCCGGTTATCGCCCTGGTTGACGGCTTTTTTCTGCTGCCGCTCGTGCTTCCCCCAACCGTCGTCGGCTTTTTCCTGCTCCTGCTCTTAGGACGCAACGGCCCCGTCGGCAAGCTTCTGCTCCATTTCGGCGCTACCGTTGTCTTTTCCTGGCCCGCCACCGTAGTTGCCGCCGCAGTCGTCGCGTTTCCGCTGATGTATCTCACCTCGCGCGCCGCCCTTGAGCAAGTTGATCCGCCGGTGCTTCAGGCTGCTCGAACGCTCGGCGCTTCCGAGTGGCGCGTTTTCCGCGAAATTTCGCTCCCGCTCGCCTGGCCCGGTATCTTGGCCGGAGTGGTCCTCTCGTTTGCTCGCGCTCTAGGCGAATTTGGCGCCACGCTGATGGTTGCCGGGGACATTCCCGGCCGTACCGCAACCATTCCTATCGCGATCTATTTCGCCGTCGAAGCCGACCAGATCAAGACCGCGCTCGCCTGGTGCGCCGTCGACGTCATCATCTCACTCGCCCTGCTTGCGATGCTCTATCACTGGACCAGCACGCGCGGTTTTGCGCGTCGCGCGAGTGCACGCAATTATTCGCGCGGGCGTGCGCGCGAATCTAGCCCCCGTACGGGACCGGGCGGCCTCGCTGCAAGTCCCGAGGCGCCGGGAGCCACCCATCGCTCGCAGGAACGCGAACCAGCCGAGCAGGCGCGCCGCTGACGTGTCACTCGAACTCCAAATCGAAAAGCAGTTGCCCGAGTTCGCACTCAACGTCGCCTTCCGAGCGGAAGACGACGCACCGCTTGCCATTCTCGGGCCATCTGGCGCGGGCAAGACGATGCTGCTGCGCTGCATCGCCGGCCTCGAACGCCCCGACCGCGGACGCATTGCTCTCGGTGGCCGCGTCCTGTTCGATTCGCACGGCAAAATCGACGTGCCTGCGCGTTTGCGCCGCGTCGGTCTGCTTTTCCAGCAATTCGCGCTGTTCCCGCATCGAACCGTCGCCGAAAATCTCACCTTCGGGTTGCAACATCTGCCGGCAAGCGAACGCGGCTCGCGGATGGCCGCAGTCGCGCGCCAGACGCACATTGCAGGCTTGGACCATCGCTATCCTCGCGAGCTTTCCGGCGGCGAACAGCAGCGCGTTGCGCTCGCGCGCGCGTTGGCCGTCGATCCCGAGGCGCTGATGCTCGACGAGCCGCTTTCCTCCCTCGATACGCACTTGCGCAGCCAAATCGAATCGCAGCTTCAGCAGACTTTTTCGGAATATCGCCGCCCGGTGCTTCTCGTCACGCACAGCATGGAGGAAGCCTACCGGCTC
>DASUJR010000307.1:0-13581 GCA_036279175.1 Candidatus Acidiferrales bacterium
GCGTGTAGCCGCGCGTCAAAGGATGAGCTAAGCAAGTTCAAATTATTCTGTGCGTTCGACACCCATTCGATGAAGAGCGCGAGAAAGATCACATCTATGGCGCAAACCACTCGGATCCATACACGAAGCGCGCGGTAGTGACCGGGCAGTTCGACGCGTTTATCGTAATGATGCCGCAACATTGCGCCGACGGGCCAGAAGATCAGCATCAGCAGAAAAACGGCCACTGCAAACTCAATCGTCGCAAGGTTTGCCTTCGCACGCTTCCAGGGTGGGACGCGCTGCCCGACCTGAAAAGGGAAGTCCGTCACCAGCCGCGGTCCGCCGTTGATGCCTCTGACGAATCCAATTTGGGCTTGTCCGTGAACGTCGCGGAACAGCATCGGTGCGATTTCTTCGAGGTGCAACTTGTTTCCGGCAAGATCCGTCAAGCTATCCAAACTGATCGTGCCGTCGGAATTCGCCGTCACCTTCGGCTGATCGAACAATGCGGAAACGGCGGCGACATTCGTCTGAGACCGGCGGCTGCTCCAATACGTTCCGACAACCTTTCGTATGTCTGAGGACGAATTTGCAATTCGCGTGAGGGAGGGAGGCTGATAGGGGAAATATCGGTCGACGAAATGCTTCCAGAGCGCTCCAGGCCCCGAACTATCGCTTTTTCCGGCGCTATTGTACGAAACGAAAAAGCCTACGTGATCATCGAGCATCAGCGCCATCAGGCTGTGGAACCACTGCGTATCGCCGCCATGGCCGATAATCCGCCGGCCGTTGCGCGACATCTCGTAAAATCCGTAATCGCCGCCGTTCATAGCCGGCATATTGGTCCACGCACGCGAATGCATCAGTTCGGCTGTTTCGGGCTTCAGGATCTGCGTCTTTTCGTAAGTGCCGTCCTGCAGTTGCGTGATCATCCATCGCGACATGTCGTCGGCTGTCGTTGAGACCGAGCCCGCCGGCCACGCCTGCACGTATTCGAATCCTTTTGGGCCGCCGGAGGCGCGGTCATATCCCCGCGACATCATCGGCGCCAGATTACCGGGCAGCGGCTGACGAAACGTCGTGCGCGTCATCCCAAGCGGCTGCAGGATGTTTTTCTCGATGTAGTCGTCAAATCGCATCCCTGAAACGCGCTGAACAATGTACCCGGCGAGCGCCGCGCCATAATTGGAATACGCCGGCGTGGTTCCGGGAGGGAAAATCTCTCGCGGCAGATGCGATTTCAGATATCGATCGAGTGGCCGCACGTCCGACTCGTTCGCGACGAACAGGTCCTTGTACGACTCTTCGAATCCGGGCGTGTGCGTCATCAGATCCTTCATCGTGATGGGGACGCCGAACCACGGCCGAATTTTGAAGTCGAGGTAATACTGGATGTCGCGGTTCAAGAAGATTTTGCCTTGTTCCTGAAGCTGCATGACGGCTGTCCACGTGAACGTCTTCGAGATCGAGCCGGGCCGGAACAGAGTCGCGTCGGGGGTTACCGGAGTGCGATTCGCCACGTCGGCGAAGCCGTAGCCTTTTTCGAGGACGACTTTGCCGTCCTTCACCACGCAAACCACCGCGCCCGCAATATCATCGCGCTGAAGTTGGACGGGGACGAAACCGTCGAGGAATGCCTCCAGATCCTGCTTGTTCAACTCAGGCGCGCTTGGTTCGGCCTTCTCTGGTTCGCCGCGGCGAGTGCGTTGGTCGGTCTGGCGAGAGCGGTGGGGCCGTTGCGCGGCGGACGATCCTACGCAGGGCAAGGAAGCACCCGCTAACGCGATCGCCAGCGCGCATAGTGCAGCGGTGATAGAGAATCGAAACGCGGGCCGGGGGCTGTGGTTTTTCATCGGCGATCAATCGCTGCAGGCGACCGCGATTCTACACCGAAGACGTGTGTCGCCTCTCGCCGTTCGAAGATTATTTTTCACGATAAACGCGACGCGCGAGTCGCGCAGGCATCCAATTCGCCTTATACTGGTAGTGGATTCTTTTTCCGCACGGTAATCGACATGAACTCATTCGACGTGATCTGTATCGGTGCCGGACCCACGGGCCTCGCCTGTGCCATTGAAGCCAAACGCGCCGGCCTGCGCCCGGTCGTCATCGACAAAGGCTGCCTTTGCAATTCGCTTTACCACTATCCGATGAACATGCAGTTCTTCACCACGGCCGAACGCATGGAAATCGGCGATCTGCCGTTGACTACAGCGGCCGCCAAGCCTTCGCGCCCCGAAGCGCTGAAATACTATCGCCGCGCCGCCGAACATTACGGGATTGAGACGCGTCTCTACGAGCGCGTCAGTAAAATCGACGGGCACGACGGCGCATTCGTGGTTCATACGACCGATGCGTACGACCGTCCGCACGAGTATCACGGAAGGAAAGTAATCATTGCGACTGGCTATTACGATCTGCCGAACCGGATGGACATTCCCGGCGAAGATCTTCCGTTCGTCTCGCACTACTTCACCGATCCGCATCCATATTGGGATCAGGACGTGGTGGTGATCGGCGCGCGAAATTCCGCCGCCGAGGCTGCGCTCGAACTTTTCCGCGCCGGTGCGCGCGTCACGTTGGTTCATCGCGGGTCGGCTGTAGGCGAGAAGCTGAAGTATTGGGTGAAGCCCGATATCGAGAACCGCATCCGCGCCGGAGAAATCAAGGCGCTGTTCAATCATTGCGTCACGCGCTTCGAGCCGGGTCGCGTCTACGTCATCCCGGTCGAGGCTCTGCCGAGCAAAGATAAAGGCGCTCTGCCGAGCAAAGATAAAGAAACGGTGTCAGGCAAGAGCGATCCGCCAAATCAGGAGCGTTCCGACGGCGCTCGCTCCGGCGAGAAAATTCTTCCCGCCGTGCAGGTCTTCGCGATGACCGGCTATCACCCTGATTTTACGTTCCTCACGCAACAGGGAATTCACCTCGATCCGGTCACGAAGCGCCCTCAGGTCGATCCCGACTCGCTTGAAACGAACGTTCCGGGCATTCACGTCGCGGGCGTCGTCGTCGGCGGACGTCAAACGTCGGACATCTTCATCGAGAACGGCCGCTTCCACGGCAAAGAAATCATCGCCGCGCTCACCGGCAAAGGCCGCATCACCGAACCAGCCCCTGTCTCTCCTCCCGGCGAGTAAAGCTCGTGAGGCGCGCGTTCAGCCCTGCAGGATTCACCCAATGTAGCTCATCTCTTCAGAGGTGATGCGGTCCGCTAGCGGACGGCTGGCCAGGTTTCGGTTTAGTTTTGGCGAGACGCTTCAACCGTAACCGGCAAATCCAACCCGAGGGTGCCCCGTGGTTCGGCGCTTTTCCGAACCGTAAGTTTTTTCGCCAGCGCGTGCTGGGAGAGTGGTCCCTACTTCCACTCCGAGGCAGACCATGCCCTCGCGCCATTCCGCCGACACGTAATGTTTTGAGGGTGCCGCAATCCTCAGTTTGTGAGCGTGGGGCCTTTCTCAAATAATCATTCTAGGAACTGAGCGCCGACAGCAGCGCCGATCCATCAGGGCTGCCCAATCCGGTGCAGGCGTCCCAGCCGGCGCGAGCGGAATAGTCGCCGTTGCTGCCGGAGGTGATGTCGTGGAATGTGCCCTCGGCGCTCGCGGCGTAGAGCAGGGGATTCAAGTAGCCGACGTTCTTGCCCAGCGCCTGATTGATTCGCGCAAGCAGACCGGCCCATAGGGGCGCGACCGCGCTCGTCCCGCCGATTACGGTCTGCTGCCCGTCGACCACCACGTTGTATCCCGACTCGGGATCGGCATCTCCGGCGACATCCGGCACGCCACGGCCGGCGAAACCGTTTGGCGCGGCAGGCACGCTTGCCGACTGCTGATAACTGGGCAGCGCGAACACTTCGCTGACGCCTCCGCCGGTCGCACCTTCATTCGCGGAAAGTTCGTTCCACGCTTGCTCGCTGCCGATCGATGCACCCGAAAGCGCCAGCTTGGTGCCGCCGCAGACGATCACGTAGGGGCTCGATGCCGGAAAATCGACCACCGGGCTGTTCGTGCCATCGTCCGCGCCGTCATCACCCGACGCGGCCAGCACCGTCACGCCCATCGTGGCCGCATCCTGGCACGCGGAGTTCAGCGCGTTGCGCGATTGCTCCGTCCACGAATTTTCCGGGCCGCCCCAGCTGATCGAAATGATCGACGGCTTCCGCGTCGTGTCGTGAACCGCAGTCGTGATCGCGTCGATGAATCCCTGATCCGTGTTCGGGGCGAAGTAAACGGCAATCTGCGCTCCCTGCGCGATCGAACCGGCCACTTCAATGTCCAACTCGACTTCGCCGTCAGCGCCGCTCGGGTCGCCGGTGGGCGAATTGGTCGCGCCATCCACCGAAACGGGCGTCACCTGCGGCGGCGTGATTCCCAGATTGCCAAAAAACGTATTCAGATCGGCGGTGTTGTAGCCGCCACCGAGTTCGATGATGCCGATGCACTGGCCGGCGCCATCGACGTTCCCCGGAAAATCGTACGCTTGCGCCACTTGCACCGGCGAATAAGAAACCGCGGCAGCCTGCGCCTGTTGAATCGGCCGCGCCTTGCGCAAACGGAAATGAGCTTTCGCCTGTGGCCGGTTGTCGAGCCCGAGCACGGCTTCGATCAGCGGGGCCACGTCAGCGGGCGCCGTCAGGGTTCCCGTGCGAACGCGGAATCTGCCCGAACTGTGCTGGCAATGGCGCAACGTGGCTCCGAAGGCTGCCGCAAACGCTCCCACGGTGCCGCGCAATTTCACTTGCCGCGCCGCTGCGTTTACGTTCGTCACCTGCAGTCCATGATCGGCGGCAAACGCGCGAACCTTGGCGATATCTTCCTCGCTGGCGGAATGCGTTCGCGCAAACTGCTCGCGCGTCATGTACTCGCGTTCAGAAATCGGCAGCGCGCCGATCGCGTCAGCGGTAGGACCTTTGCGGCTGGATGAACGAAGGTAAACCGTCACCTCGATTTGCTCGTTTGGATCCGCCGGCCCAACATCCTGTGCGCCCGGCAACGCCGCACGAGTGCTGCCCTTCAGTTCCACACGATTCTGCTGCTTTGGCATCTGGTCCTCCGTCCTGGTTCGCAAGTCCGCACGTCTGCGTTGCTAACGCCTGCTTCCGTCTTGGCGCGTCCAGCGTCCGAATTAGTAACGTCCGCGGTCCGAGCCGATGAAGTGCATGCATTTGCGCGTTCGCAAGGTTTAGTCCTGGTTCGTATGACGCGCGTCCGGGTTTGCATGCCCTGCGCACCTCAGCTTGCTTTTTCATTTCAGGGTAATGCGGAGCTTCATCGGGCGGGTTCAGGAAGTATAGTCCGAATCTGTCCCAGTTGGGACACTCGCGCCATGTTCACTTGCGAACGTGGGGACCCTTTCGATCGAAGTTCGCTGAGGTCCTCGCAATCAGAGCTTACTTCGTCTCCGATCGCAGCCATTACCAGCTTTGTACCTGCTTTTGAGGGGGTGGTTTATAATCCCGCCGAGTCGGGTCTCCCTGCGACTTATGAAGATAAATGATAAAAACGCCATTTGCTTGGCAGGCGAGTTCGCTGTGCTGTCACAACTAGCACTGCTAGGGTACGACGCCAATATGACGTTGGGGCACACAAAAGGTGTGGATATTTTGGTCTCCAACCCCCGCACCAACAGGATGTGCCGACTCGAAGTCAAGACTAAGCTGCGTAAAAGCGACAAACAGGTGAGCAAGTCAAAGATCTTTGGAACGGCTATAGGAGGTTGGGTGATGGCTCAGAAGCATGAGGCGGTCACAGACCCCTCGATCTTCTACTGTTTTGTGATTATCCGGGAAGCGAAAAAGAAATTTAGATTTTTCATTATTCCCAGTCGCGTTGTCGCTCGCTACGTTCGGGAAGAGCACCGCCATTGGCTCAAAGCAAAGAAGAAAGAGGGAAAGAAGGTGAAACCGAACGACATGCGAACGCTTCGTATTGGATTTAGAAAGAATAAGTACGTAATTGCTACGCCGACGGCCGAGAAATACGAGGATAAGTGGGACTTGGGGAGTTGATGCGGCTGCGGCGCTCGAAACTGCTCCTTCGTCACACTCACGTAGTACCGATCAGTCTACCCTTGAAGTAATCCTGCATCAGCGGCGGTTTTGACCCGCCGCAACGCGGTATCGATACAACTTCACGCTATTCCCGAATTTAACCCAAGTGAACGTTTCGTTTGCATCCGCACGTGTGAAGGATGTTTTGTATTGTGCGGTTATGAAGGTGCGGCCCTCCGTTGTTCTATCAATCCGGATGAAGACAAGCGCGGAGTCATTGACGGTGCCAACCTTAGTTTGTATTGCCATCAAAGCCTGTGCCAATTCCGCCTCGGTCTTGTCGTAAGTGAATCCGTAGTCGGCCTGATCGAAAATCTCCTGATATTCGGCGTGATTAAACTCGTCGTGGAAATGCTGGGCGGCGGCATTCGCAAGCGGTCGATTAGCAGCCATAACGGAATGCCACTGCCAAACGAAGAACACGACCGCGAGTGCGGCGACTGCCAGGTACGACCCCCACAGCAACCGCTTTGAAAAGGCCACGCTCACGCGAGCCTATTCTTTCGCGACGTTAACATAGTACAGATCAGTCGCCACCTCGAACTGATCCTGCGTCAGCGGCGTCTTCATCGTTTGCCATTCCGTGGTCGGATGAATGATTTGCCACTGAGCTTCCGGCGTGCCTGCGCTTCCTACGCGAACCGGCATCGCGAAATCCGTCTCATCCGCCTTCCAACGATACTGCACGCTGCCGTTCGCCGCATCGAACTTCAGTTCCAGCGTCGGGATGGCCGTGTGCCGCAGGTACTGATCGAAGATTGGAGTCAGATTCATGCCCGTCTGCTGATTGAAGTAGGCCTGCACGTCTTCCGTCATGATCGAGTGATATTTGAAATGCTGAAAGAAGCTGTGCAGCAGCGCGAACCATTTCTGGTCATTGTTCACAACGCTGCGCAGCGTGTTGATGAACAGCGCGCCCTTGAAATACTGATCTTCGGGCGGCGAATCGAGGACGCCGCGCTTGCCCACAATCGGCCGCTCGTTGCGGATCTTCGGCTTGTAGCCGTTTAGGTATTTGATGCCGTCCGCCTTGCTCCAGCGATATTCGACGTACAGTCCTTCGAGATACGTGGCCCACGCCTCGTGAATCCACATATCCGACGTGTCTTGCGCGTTGATCGCGTTGCCAAACCACTCGTGCGCGCTTTCATGAATGATGATGAAGTCGAATTTCGGGCTGATCCCGACGCCGGTCCAATCGCGCCCCAGATATCCATTCTTAAAAAGATTGCCATACGTCACCGCGCTCTGATGTTCCATCCCCGAGTACGGTACTTCGACGAGCTTGTAACCGTCCTTCTTGAACGGATACTCCCCGAAATAATGTTGATACGCCTCCAGCATGCCTTTGGCCTGCGCGAATTGAACTTTAGCTTTGTCCAAATCCTGCGGCAGAACATAGAAATCCATCGGCAAGCTGCCCAAATGATCGGCGAAGTGAACGTACTTTCCGATATTCAGCGACACATCGTAATTGCTGATCGGGTAGTGAACGAACCAGTCCCAGCGCGTGTAGCCGTCGCCCAGATCGGTCTTGCCCATGAACTTGCCGTTTGAAACGTCCACCAGATCGTTCGGAATCGCGACGCTGATCTCCATCGACTGCACGCGATCCTTCCACTGCTCCTTATTCGGCCACCAGATGTACGCGCCGATGCCTTCGCACGCGGTGTAAATCCAAGGATTGCCGCTGGGGTCCTGGCCGAACGTGAACCCGCCGAAGCGTCCCTGCGTCCCCGGCCGTCCTGAGTAATAGAAATCGATCGAATAGGTGCGCCCGGCGCGCAGCGTCTCCGGGAAATCGATGAACACCGCGCCGTACTGGCGATCGTATTTCAGCGGAGTCGTGCCCATCACGATTTTGTCGACGTTCATCGTCGGCACCAGGTCCAACTGAATGCGATTGCCGTCCTTCAGCATCTTGAAACGAACCGTGTTCTTGCCGCTGATCCACTTCTTCACCGGATCGACGCGAATATCCAGATGATAGAAGAGCAGGTGATTGTTCGCGCGATACGGGCCGTATTCGGCGCGCAGCAGTTCCGCGGGCGTCGGCGGCTCGCCGGGTTGCCGCCGCTGATACGCTCGCCGCTGCCGCTGCGCTCGCGTCTGTGACGTTTGCGCCTGCTGCGAACCTTGCTGCTGCGCTTGCGACGTCTGCGCTGCCAGCCGCCCGGGTAGGCAAGCAATGCATGCGAAAACGAGCGTCGCTAGCACGAAGTTCCTGCAGGAGTGCAGTTTAGTCATATGAGCATACCCTCGCATACTTTATACAAAAGCGAAATTTAAGCCGCAAGTGTACCACTTGACGTAAACTGCGCAACCATCCGTCTCCCGGCCAGCAGACGGATTTGCTAACCAAGTTGAACGGGACGCCGCGGCGGTTCAACGTCGCAACGCGGACTTCAGCGCGTCAGGTTTGCCTGTGTGCCGCCGCCGCCCCGGCTGTGCGGATTCCCGAAACACTTCGAGTGCCCGACTTGCGCTATAATCCCGCCAACCTGTTTCCCTTGGTTTCTTCGCGAGGTGACTCCCTATGACCACCGCCAGTGCTTTGCCCGCTTCTGCGCCCAGCGCCGCGAACATCCAAATCATGCAGCTCACCTCGGCGTGCTGGACGGCGCGTTGCCTGCACGTCGTCGCCGAACTGGGGATTGCTGATTTGATCGGCGATCGGCCGCAATCGACCGATGCCCTCGCAAAAGGCAGCGGCACGCAGCCGCAGGCTCTGTATCGCGTCTTGCGTTTGCTGGCTTCCGTTGGAATTTTCGAATGGAACGATGGAGCCTGGCGCCATACGGACGCGTCACGCTTGCTTCGTTCCGACTATCCTGGCTCTTTGCGGGACTACGTCCGCATGCTCGGCCGGCCATGGTTCTGGAACGCCTTTAGTGATTTGGAGTATTCGCTGCGTACGGGAAAGCCGGCGTTCGCAAAACAGCACCCCGAAGGCGCCTTCGGATATCTGACAAGTCATCCGGAGGAAGGCCGTCTTTTCGATTCGGCCATGACTTCGAAGGCGCATCGCGACATCGCAGCCATAGTGCCTTCGTACGATTTCTCGCAATTCGCCACGATCGCTGACATCGGGGGCGGACGCGGCCATCTGCTGCGCGCCATCCTGAAGAGTTCGCCAAAGGCGCAGGGCATCCTGTTCGATCAGCCGCACGTAGTAGCGGGAGTCACACCCGAAAACGGCGAGAAGCTCGCTACAGTTGCCGGCAATTTCTTTGCCGACGCGATGCCCAAAGCCGATGCCTACCTTCTCATGAACATCATCCACGACTGGCCTGACGCCGAATCCATCAAAATCCTGTCCGGCGTCCGGCATGCTATGCCGCCTGACGCTCGAGTACTGATTCTCGAGATGGTTGTCCCACCTACGTCTGGCCCACATCCCTCTAAGGACCTCGACATTGTAATGATGGCAATGCCCGGCGGCATGGAACGCACTCAGGAGGAATACGCCGAGTTGGCGTCTAAATCTGCGCTTCGTCTGGAGCGCGTTGTGCCAACCATGAGCCCATATTCAATCCTGGAATTGACCGCCGCCTAGCAGGATTCCGTAGGGAAAAATCGCCGTTTGGTGGTGCACATCCGCCACTGGCGTAGTTAGGTGTGCGGTGCCGACCAACCGTCTCCGTTAGGGAGACGATCTGTGAAGAGCCTCCTGATGACGTTGCGTAACGAATCTCATGGAACTTTACACGCGCGCGGTTGTGCGGTTAGCATTTCGACTGCGTTGCTATTTCGTGTTTTTCGTTTATGAAGCGTATCTTCCAAATCGCGCTGCGCGGCCTGTTCGGCGTGATCGTGCTCATCGCGGTCCTCTGGATTGCCGACTGGATTTCGTTCCAGCATCGTCTCTCAAAACACAAAGCGGGCGACCCGCTACAGACGATGCGCATTCAGCCGACCTACGCCATCCCTCATAAAGACGGTCGTGTGGAGTACGTTTTTGGCGAGCCGCAAAATGTAATGTGCGCGCGCTCGATTTTTCCCCACGGCGGCGACCCGCCCTGCTGGTATCTCCGCAAAACCGCCTCCAAACCGATCCCCATGTAAGCGGCGTAGAGCGAGCAGGTATAGAATGAAGCGGCGCGGCTGGATCGCACGACCAGTTCTGCGAGTTCTTATCCTGAAATTCGGAGATGGCGATGAGTTCCGATGCACTGGATCGCGGCTCGAAGAACGACGTGACTAGGATCAGCCGAAGGAAATTGATGAAGATTGCAGCCTCGGCCGGCGCGACAGCGATCCTCTCCGCTGACGGGCTTAAAGCGTTTGGCGCGTCGGAACCCTTGCTCGTGCAACCTACGCCGGCGCTCGCTCGCGCCGCCCGGAGTCAGCCGCCGGAGTGGACCGGCCATAACACGAACCTGGCAAAATATTACCGGGCCTCGGGATATCCGGTCTACGATGCGCATCCACGCTACTTGGGCGAATTGCAGGGCACCTGGTACAACATCGGCAAGCAATATGGCGAGCGCGCCGGCGACCTGATTCGCCTTGTGTACGAAGGCTGGTACCGCGAGATATTGCCGATTCAGGGCAGTCCCGAAGTGATTGCTGCGTATCTTCGCGAACAGAACGCGTACTACGAATTTCTCGTCCCCGAAGCGCTCGAAATGATGCACGGCATCGCCGACGGCAGTGCCAGCGATCTGGCCTCCTCCGCGTTTCCCCGCGAGCTCAGCCACTTCGACAAAATTCTGATGGTCAACAGTTACTTCGGCCTGATGGGAAAACCGCCGTCCTCCGAAACGGCCGAACTGGCGCCTGCGGACGAGGATACGCATTGCTGCAGCGGAGCGGTGATTCTCGGTCCGGCCACGCGCGACGGCAAGACGATCCATGTCAGTTCCGAGGATCAGCATTTCTTCCCTCAGGAATATCTCGTCACATTCATCGCCCATCCGCGCGACAAGCGAGCGCACCGCTATACGGTAACCGATTCCGCGGGCGAAATAGGCAGCGAGCACGCGCAGAATGATCGCGGCGTTACCGTCAGCGGCTACGCCGGCGGCGGCCTGGGCATTCTGGGACCAACGCTCTCTCGCCCGTTTTCCGGTTATCGGCGGCCGGGGCTCGACTGGCAGGTCGGCGATTTCTACGCGGCAGCGTTTGCGGACAATGCGCGGCACGCCGTGGAACTGCTCACGGTCGGGCGTCCCGAATACCGCAGCAAGTCGGGCCACAAGATCGTGATCGGCAAGTGCACGCGCGGCGCGAACTGGCTTGTCTCCGATCGCCACGAGGCGTTCGTGGTCGAAAGCATCCCCGCGGACGAGAAGGGAATCGCGCGATACGCCGTTCGCAAGCCGGGCGACATGCACGAGCGCGACGGCCGCTACATCGTCACGACAAATAATGTCGAAGCGCACGACAGCTATAACGAAGACAACGTTCACGACCCGAATCACCCGATGAGCCGGCACGGAAACGGCGCGCAGGACCCCACTCACTTCGGCCTGAACAGTACCGGCATGCGCTTCTGGACGTTCATGTGGCTGATCCAGAAAGACTATGGGCACATCGATGTCGACATGGTGCAGACGTGGCGCAAAACTCATTTCGTCTACGACCGCGACGGCGCGCAGCACAATGAACTGAATGTGAATGGCAGGGCGGTTCCGATTTCTCTTGCGCCCGGAGCCGCCACGATTTGCCGCCACACGTTCGAGCAGCCCGGAGTCGATTCGTTCAAGGGCATCAATATCTACGTCAGCCTGTCCGTCGCGCAGGACTTGACCTCGTTCCGCACCAAAGGCCGCCCTTGCGAATGGGTTGGCCCCTGGGACCGGTTGTCGCTAGCCTAGGTGCGGGAGCGACGTTTAGGCCCTTCACCAAATTCGCCGGCGGGACCCGCCATCGAGATCGGCGGGCAGGGGGCCGGCGCTACTTTGTATCAGGCACGCTCCGGCCAGGCGTTGGCATCCTTCCCGAATTGTGATTGGCCAGGTCTATAAGCCTCCTTTCCGCGTTCTCAAACATATCAAAAGTGTATCGAGAAGTTTTTGGCGATGTTGCAGATTCCGGAAGACTTAGGCTCATTTTTATCTCGACAGGTGTATCGAGTAAGAAAACGGTTTGTGGTGAGTAGCCTTCCGTCGTTTGGGCGAGACGCTGATGGGCTGCTATGTCACGTCCGGAGACGGCTCCCAGTGTGCCGTGCTGACCCGACATCGCGAAGGTGAATTGGGGGCGCATAAAAATAGGCGACCATAGCACAGATTACCTTGTATGTCAATGGCAAGTAGAGTACTAGAACCATGCGCTCCCGTTCCATTTTGGAACGGCTGTGGAAAAGTCGTGCTCCCTGCGCGGGCCGGAAAACGGGACGGGATGGGCTGCCACCCGGGTGACCATAGGTTGTGACGGCGAAAGCGATGAGCACGCTGAATCCGCCTCGTCGTGCTAATCTTGGCTTATGGATATTCGCCTCCGTATCCCAGACGAGGTTGCTGGAAGGCTAGCAGGCGCCAGCGGTGATGTATCTCGCAAAGCGCTGGAAGCGCTTGCTCTAGAAGGATACCGCGAGAAAATTCTGACCTTGTACGAGCTTTCGGAAATGCTCGGGCTCTCTCGTGTTCAGGCTGAGGATTTTCTCGGCCAGCACCAAGTCCCCCTCGCTCCGATCGATGAAAAGGATCTGGAGCGGGAGGCCGCGCTATTCGAAGCTGCATCGCAGCGTGAGCCGCGCTAGTATTCGCGCGGCATGATCGCAGTTTCAAACACCACTCCACTCAGGTATTTAATCGCTATCGAAGAGGATCGCCTGCTCGGACTTATATTCGAAACAGTTCTCGTCCCAGTCGCTGTGCGGGCCGAATTGATGGACGCTAAAACACCCGAAAATGTGCGGCGATGGATTACATCGCCGCCGCCGTGGGTCGAATTCCGTACCGTCCCGGAATCGCGAGACGTTTTGCCGGTCAGGCTGCATGCGGGCGAACGCGAATCTATTCTGCTTGCCGAAGCCGTCCGAGCGGACGTGCTCCTGATCGATGAATTAGCCGGTCGCACGATTGCGATGGACCGCAAGCTGTCCGTTTCAGGCACACTGGGCCTTCTAGAGCGTGCGGATACAGTCGGACTCCTCAAGGATTTTGAAGGTACCATCAAGAAGTTGCGGGAGAGCGGATTTTTTATCGGCGGCGCGCTACAAGAGCTTCTGATGGAGCGCCACCGTTGGCGACACACGCAAAAATTGTGACCGGCTGATTCCTTTGTAACCGGCGCATGCGCTACGTCATTCCTGCGGATGTATACTGACCGCGCGGGCAAACCCGGAAGGCGACGGCCTAGATGGCCGCTCCATCGGTAGTCAAAACGCACGTGTCAGCGAAGCGGGGACGTTGGCGCCTGAAGACGACTTTCTGTCTGGATGCGGCGCTCCTAATCTCAGTCTGCGTGCTGCAGACCGTTCGCTTCACCGGCCTTGTTATCCACGAATGGCTCGGACTGGCCGTGGTCGGTATGGTTCTCGCCCACCTGCTGTTCTCCTGGAGTTGGATCGTGACTCAGAGCCGCCGCTTTTTCGGGGTGCA
>DASUJR010000308.1:0-16198 GCA_036279175.1 Candidatus Acidiferrales bacterium
GCCTCATGGTGGTTGCCCGGACCGCCGTTAGCCGGACACCAGTGGAGCAAAGTGCAGAATTGAATGAATTCAGCAATCTTGGGAAAGAGCCTGGAACGATGAAAGTTCCCTATGCGAAGAAGTGGCAGAAAGAAACAGATAAGCTACGCCAGATCGCGCTCGACTGCGACCTGTCCGAAGAACCCAAGTGGGGCAAACCGTGCTTCACCTTTCTGAAGAAGAACGTGGCGATCGTGATCCCGCTCAAGGAGTCGTGCGCGTTGTCGTTCTTCAAGGGCGCACTGCTTAAAAATCCGAAGCACGTTCTCGAAAGGATTGGAGCGCATACGCAGGCCGGGCGATGGATTAAATTCACCTCGCTTCGGGAGATTGCGGCCGTACGATCGACGCTGAAGGACTACCTCTACGAAGCCATCGAATTGGAGGAGTCTGGGAAGAAGATAGAGCTCAAGAAACCTTCAGAGTACCCAATTCCTGAGGAGTTGCAGAGGAGGCTGGATGATAACGCGGTTCTCAGGTCGGCATTCGCAACGCTCACACCAGGCCGGAGGAAGTCATACATCTTCCACGTCTCATCTGCGAAGCAGGCAAAAACCAGAGCAGCCCGGGCGGAAAAGTGCGTACCAATGATCCTGAGTGGGCGTGGGTTCAATGAGTTGCCGAGCTGAGACTCGAGTCGAACGGAACGAGTCTCCAGTTGACGACGACGTCGACCAAGAGCATTGACCACTATCCCAGAGGCGAGTTGAAGCTTGCTACAGCAGGCGGCAAGACCGCCTGCCCGACGTCAGCAGAATCGATAACTTAGATACGATTTTCTGGAAATCGGGGCACAGCGAAGTGGCGCAAACAGTCGTGCCCTTCCGCGCCGAGAGACTCGCGTCGGCTCTTGCTTCGTAGAAATCTGGGCTAGCGTTCCGTCGTGTACGGGTGCGCCAACGGTAATCGGGGTTTAATCGGCTTTGGCCGATAAGGAGCGGATACTGAATGGATCGGCCGCGCACGCGGCGAATCAAATGCTTCGTGAACGAAGCAGAAAAAGAAGAACGCCATTCCCAGGGCAAAGAACAGCAGAGCCCAACGAGTGAACCTCGGACCGAAAATCGCGTAATAAAGCAGCCAGAATCGCATCGTCGCCTACCAAAACCCGGCTTGGCTCCAGCCTAGCGCTGTCAGCCTTCCGACCCAAACACCGCAAAGAAACAATATAAGCCCAAAAACGATCCCGAGTGCGGCCCACCGGAGTAACTCAGCGGGACGGCACGGCTCATTGGCTCGTTGCAGCAATTCGCGGTATCTCAGGGCCGCAGCGTGAATTTCGCCGTTCAATTCCCGCCGGATCTCGGTGGCGGTGTCTTTCACTCCACAAGCGAAGACTTGGCCGGCGCGGGTCTCCAATTTCTGGGCAGAGGCCTCAAATTCCATAACCCGCTCCCGCAACTGCCCGCAAACATCCTCGACGCTCCGCTCCAGTACGATTTGATTCAGGCCGACGATGGCCAGCGTTGGGTCGCTCTCGTCCATCCGAATCCCGTAGCGAGCGGCCATCTCTCCGACGAGTTGTTTTCTGTCAAGGTGTGCCATTTAATAGTGCCTTCATGCAAACGGAAGCCCCTCAAGCTGGTTAAAGAGATCGCGCTGAACAATGTGAATCCTGGACCTCTCGGCGAGCATGAAGTCCGGGCACTCGGCCGCTTCGCGAAAGGTAAGCTTTTTCTCTCGCATGCGTCGGATCGTTTGACCGTAAGTATCGGGACTCCTCTGCGGAATGCCAACGGAAGCAAGTACCTTGGCCTGGTGCTCAATGTAGACCTGCATCTGCTCGAACGGCTTTCCGTCGTGGAGAACCGGACCGAAATATTCGTTCATCCAAACAACCAGATTTCTTTCGGCGGTGCTCTCCGCCAAGGTCTTGAAGCCGAGGAGCGTGTCGCTGCGCATTTCGCCTCCGGTGATGGGGACGTGAATGTAAACATGCCGCCCGGCTTCACGCAAAACCCGCATCATCTCCGTCTCGATTACGTACGTCCAGAAAGGCATGAACGCGGTCGCGCCGCTATCGACGACGAAAACAGCGTCTTCCGTAACGAAACGCTCCAGGAGTGAATCGTAGCGGGTTCGCTGTATCAGCCCGTCGAGGTTGACGAGATCCAGCTTATCCGCTCGGAGGGCCTTGTACTGCCACAACGAACGGTTCACAGGGTCGCCGTCGATGCATTGCACGGACTTACCACGCACAATCAAGAACTCGGAAAGCCAGCTGGCGATCACGCTTTTCCCGACGCCGCCCTTCCCCTGCAGGATGAGGTGGATCGTAGCTGGACTACCATTCGAATCGCTAGAAATCGCGTTTTCGGCTTTCACTCGGGTTCGTCTCCTTTCGTTTAGATCAGATTTTGATCGGTGGGATCGCCATCCGCGTGAACTTTTCGGATGTCAAATCGCGGTTTGCTCAAAGCCGCCCGAGCCGTTGCCATCGGGTCATCCGAATTCGCTTGGTCCCGTGGCTCGGGCATCGCTGCTCCGCGGAGGGGAGCCTTGGGAGCCGGAACAACGCTTTTGGATGTTTCCGGTTCGGGCAGTTCCATTTCTTTTGCACGGCATCGGCGGACGTAAGATCGAAGGCTGTCGGCCGTCAGCACAACCCCGGCATCGTCTTCCAGCCACGCCCGGATGCTGTTCATGGTTTGCCCCTCTTCGATCGCGCCCTTGATCTCGGACCAAAGCGCCCAGATCTGGGCGGCTTTGGTTGCGGGCTTTTTTCCACGCCGATTGGCGAGGCGGTGTCGAGCCTCGGAGATCCAGTTTTCAGATTGGCTTTTTGTGTTCACGTCGCCCAACGCCCGCCTCTATTAGAAAGGGAGTGGCGCGTGACAAATCCGAACAGTTTTCGGAGAAAAAAATAGCGCGCGTGGTGTTTCGTGGTACTCCGAGACAATTCGTGGCGTGTCGGATTTATCCGTGACGTTTCGAAGCAAACCGAAACACTTCGAAACAACGGGTGGCAACCGGAATAGGCAGCGATGCGCGGAAACCAACCAAAGACCCGGTAGTGGAACATAAAGGGATGTCGAACGTCTGAGTTTGTCTATTGCCGTTTTCTCTCTGTCTATCTTGGATTTGCCGTGTGGGACGGGTCTGGCTTGATGTTCGACAAATGTTCGACGCCTGATTTTTATCGTTCTTAAGTGTTCGGAACCGGCCCTGCTCACTCCCATTTCTTTAGAAGGGGGCAATTTGATGGCGAAAAAGACAGCCAGGATCGGCGTTCGCCTGAGCGCGGACGAGCAGCAGCAAGTAGAGCGGTCGGCGAAGGGCCAAGGCTATGTAAGTCCAAGCGCCTTTGTCCGCGCGGCTATTCGGAACGAGATCAACGGACGCGATAGCGAGGTAACGGAATCCGAGCAGCGTATGACGGCCAGCCTGGAACGCCAATCGCAAGAGATATTCCGGCTGCATCGTGGGCAGCAGGCTCTGTTTGCCGTGGTGGACACGCTTGTGAAGAGCTTCCTTACCTGTGTCCCCGAGCCGCCGCGAGACGCAATCAGTCAATCCGTTGCACGCGCGCGAGAGCGCTACAGCCGTTTTACCAAATCGGCTGGCCAGGCAATGGTTGGCGACTCGCAAGCAGCCATGCAGGAGTTGGTGACCCGTGCGGATCGGTGACGACGAGAGGGAATTCCGCCTCAGACCGCGAAAGCCGCCGGTTCCCAAAACGCGACCAATGAAACCGGCATGGTCCCTGCTCTTCAAGAGTGTCATGCATCATGCCAGAATGACCCGCAACTCAAAGCGCGGCGTGACCGGGACCCGAGCCGGGTACGGAAAGCCTCGCCCCTATTTGCAGCGCTGCGCGGTGCGGGTCATGTATTCACGCAATTCCGTCAAGGGGCAATGGCGCGCCCATGGCCGCTATGTGGCCCGCGAGAGCGCAAGCAAAGCAGCGGATACAAAGGCCGTGGGTTTCGACGACCGGCTGGAGTCTATCGATGTGGCGGGGAAACTGAACGACTGGCAAAACGCCGGAGACGAACGTTTGTGGAAGCTCATCGTTTCTCCGGAATTTGCTGACCGGATCGATCTAAAGCTGCTGATACGCGACCTGATGGACAAGATGTGCTCGGATCTCGGTCAAAATTCTCTCGAATGGGTTGCCATCACGCATTACAATACGGAACATCCGCACGTCCACATTGCGCTTCGTGGTGTCGGCAACCACGGCCAGCCGCTCCATCTGCCTCAGGAATATGTGAAGAGCGGCATACGAAGCATCGCCGAGAATCTCTGCACGCGGCAACTCGGTTATCGAACGCAGGCAGACGCAGCGGACGCCGAGCGCCGTGAAGTATCTCAGCATCGATACACTTCGTTGGACCGGGTGATCCGCCGGGCAATGATGCCCGATAGTAGGGATGACGCTTCGCCGTTTTTCACATTCGCACGTCACCCTGCGGAAGGGGGGACTCCCGAGAGCTTACGGCTGCGAGAGCAACACACGACCCAGCGTCTTTTTCATTTACAAAAAATGGGCCTTGCTGAATTTATCGACCCACATACGTGGCGAGTCAGGCGCGATTTCGAGAGTGTGTTGCGCGCGATGCAGCGCGTGAGCGACCGCCAAAAGACGCTGGCAGCGCACGGTGCTCCGGTATCGGATGAGCGGCTACAGGCCGCCGTGCTGGATTACCGCGAATTGACATCCGTTGAAGGTCGAATACTCGTGCATGGAGAGGAAGAAGCCGGAAGAGAAGCAGGCCGGAGCTATCTCATGCTCGAAGGAACGGACGCGCGAGTGCATCATATTTACTACACGCCCGAAATGGAGCAAGCCCGGAACCGCGGCGGACTGAAAACGAATTCATTCGTCCGCTTGCGCAAGCTTTTCATCGATAAACGGCCCGTGCTCGAAATCGACGAATTCGGGGATGCGGAAGCCGTCTTGAGCAACCGCCACTGGCTGAGAGAAACCGCAAGAAAGTCAATCAAGCGGGGCATCATTCCCGAAGAGGATGGCTGGGGCGGCTGGCTGGGGCGTTATCAAGCTGCGCTTCGAAAAGCGGCTTTGGAAGAACTCGACCGGAAACGGCGAACGCGGCGGCAGGCTCCTGTTCGGGAGCGGGATCGCTGATGCAGCGTGAGCTTTCGATAAGTGCGCGTAGTAGGTGGTCGTAAGGATTCCTTCCAAAAAACCATTGATCTGGCCTAAAGGCAACTTTACGGGTAGCGCGTAAGAACGAAGCCTCTGGTGCGCCGGAGCGGCTGCGTAGTGGTGTGCGGCAGGGAGGTCACAGAAAGGAGATCTGTGATCCCGCTACTTCAACGAATCCTGTGGGAAGGAAAATCGCTGTACTACAGGCGACGGAGCTTGTGGACGGTCATTGCTGCACCTCTCGCCCACTTTTGACGAATTCTTAAGGTTTCGCGCTCACAATGGCAAGCGGATTCAGTTATGTCCGATTTCGCAATGCCTTACCGTCGCGCGTTGGAATTTACGTGCCTGCTCCCGGTTCTGATCGCCGCCGCGAGCAACCCAGCGCGGGCGCAATCCGCTGTGAAGGGCGTCGTTTTAGACCCGAGCACGGCAGTGATTGTCGGAGCTTCAGTTAGGTTGAACGAAATTGGCCAGACAGCCGGACATTCCACTCGTACGGGTGCTCACGGCGAATTTGAGTTCGATTCGGTTCGCCCGGGAGATTATGAAATCCAAGTAACATATCCCGGATTCAGCCCCTTTGTGGAATCGATTCACGTGGCCCGGCGCGCTCTCCGCCCGCTCCGGATTGTGTTGGCGATCGCGTCGGAGCGGCAGCGGGCAACCGTCACTGCCGGAACGCACGGGGGCCGCGTCGAAACAAGCGAGAATACAAATGCTGTCAGCTTGAGCGGCCCCTTGCTCGGCACGTTGCCGATTCTCGACGAGGATTACCTCGCGGCGCTCTCCCGCTTCCTCAACCCAGCGGACATTGGCACTGCCGGCACGTCATTAATTGTGAATGGGGTCGAGGCCGAGAACCTATCGGTTTCTTCTGCAGCCATCAAAGAGGTAAAAATCAATCACGATCCTTACGATGCGGAATTTGCCCGGCCCGGCAAAGGCCGCATCGAGGTCGCTACGAAATCGGGCTCCAGCAAATATCACGGCAGCCTTAACTTCCTCTTCCGCGACTCCGCTTTCAATGCGCGCAACGCTTTTTCTCTAATCAAACCTTCCGAGCAGCGGCGAATGATCGATGGAACGTTGGGTGGCCCTCTGGGCAGAAGCAAAACCACTTCGTTTCTCATCTCGGCGGATTATAAGGCCGAGGACCTGGAATCGGTTGTATTCGCGATCGGGCCATCCGGGCCGATCCAGGAGAACGTTCCGAGCCCGGCACATGACGGCCTTTTCTCGGCACAGATCGATCACCGGTTCAGCGATACGAATCGCGCAACGCTGTTTTTTTCGCACAAACACGACACCGCGCAGAACGCCGGCGTAGGCGGATTCACCCTCCCCGAAGCAGGTACCGACGGCAAAATCGGCCAGGAAAGGCTTGTCTATTCTCAGGAAACTACATTCTCTCCCGTACTCGTCAATCAGTTCCGCCTGCTTATGGATTACGACTACGCATCGACGGCGAGCCTTCAGGCCAGCCCGAAGATAGTGGTCCAGGGAGCATTCATCGGCGGCGGCGCGCAAGCTGACGAGTCACGTGATGAAGAGCACTTCGACATGAATGAGCTACTGATGTATTCGCATGGCAAGCACCTGCTGAAGATGGGCGTGGATATCCCCCACTGGGGCCGGGTGGGAATCGATAACCGGCAAGATGACGCCGGAACGTTCTATTTCTCGAATCTTGCCGATTACGAAGCACAGCGGCCCTATTCCCTCACGCTGCAGCAGGGCGACACGCATCTGGCATATCTTGAAGAAGTCCTCGGCGCATATATTCAGGACGATTATAGAGTTCGCCCAAACCTGATGATATCTGCTGGTATTCGATACGACTGGCAAGACATCTTCACCGATAACGACGATTTTGCCCCGCGCCTGTCGTTCGCTTATTCCCCATCCAAGAGCCATAAAACTGTCCTGCGAGGCGGCGCGGGGATATTCTACGACCGGACTGGTGACGCCCCGGAATCGTATCTCCTCTATTTCAACGATGAACGCCTCCGGAAATACGTCATTACCAACCCTGGGTATCCAGACCCATTTAGCCCCGCCGAACCTCTCATTGATCAGCCGGTCAGCCAAGTGCGGCTGGACCCGAATTTCCACACGCCTTCTATCCTGCAATACAGCTTTGGATTGGAACATCAGTTCGCGAAAGGGACCAGCTTGGATGTCACCTATATAGGTTCGCGCTCCTTCCATCTGTTCCGGTCACTGGATCTCAACCAACCACTGCCTCCGCTTTATGAGGCGCGTCCCGATCCTGCAATCGGCATGCTGCAGCAATTCGAATCCACCGGGCGAGGCGCAGACGACTCCATTGAGATTTCGCTTCGGCGCAAGGTGACAAAGTATTTCTCAGGGATGGCTCAGTACCGGCTTGGCTGGGCGCGCGATGACACAGGAGGAATCTGGTACTTTCCACCGAACAGCTACGACCTGGCAGGAGAGTGGGGCCGCTCGGACACGGACCGGCGCAACCGGTTCGACCTGCTGGGCACGTTGCGGCCCGGCAAGCTTCTCAATCTCGGCATCGCGCTTTCGTTTTACACCGGAGCGCCGTACACGATGACAACAGGAATCGACGAGTACCACGATGGGCGTGCGGATGCGCGGCCGCCCGGCGTCCCGCGCAACGGTTTGCAAGGTCCGGGGTACGCGGACGTCGATCTGCGCTGGTCCCACGAGTTTTTTCTGAACGAATCGAAACGAGACAAAGGCCCGGGGCTGATGCTGGCCATCGATGCGTTTAATGTCCTCAATCGAGTGAACTACGCTGGCTTTGTCGGCAACTTAAGTTCGCCATTTTTTGGGCAAGCCATCGCAGCTCTCTCTCCTAGGGAATTACAGTTTTCGTTGGGATTCAAATTCTGATCTTGACATAAGTTAGAGCGCTAGGCGCAGAGAGGATTGAAAATGCAGGTTCCTGAGATGTATCGGCATGGGTGGTTGTGGCCGCACGACTTGATCTGGATCATCTTCGCTTCAGTGGTAGTCGCGCTCGTGCTGATCTCCATAAGGCCGTTGATCCGGTCGTGGTTGGCACGCCAGGATCCAGAGGAAATTTTGAAGCGGCGCTTTGCTCGGGGAGAGATCGACGAGGAAACATTCGAGAGAATTCTAAAGCGGCTCCAAGGATAGAAAGCGCCGGGCATGCAGATTTTAATTGTCGAGGACGAGCCTCGAATGGCGGCGCTGCTGGAAAAGGGCCTGCGGGCCGAGGGACATTCTGTGGTAACTGCCCATACCGGCGTAAACGCTCTGGAAGCAATGCAAACCTGGAAGTTCGACGCTATCGTTCTGGATATTATGCTGCCGAAGCTGGATGGCTTTGGAGTCGTCCGTCGATTGCGCGAGCGGAGGGACCAGACGCCCATCCTGATGCTCACCGCACGAGATGCACCCGCCGACAAGGTTAAGGGGTTGGATCTGGGCGCGGACGATTATCTAACCAAGCCGTTTTTATTCGATGAGCTTCTGGCGCGTTTGCGGGCCGTGTCGCGGCGAGGTGCTATCCCGCGACCGGCGATTCTTAGAGTCGCGGATCTCACGCTCGATCTGGCTACGCATCAAATCTCCCGAAACGGGCAACCAATCGAGTTGACGCGAACAGAATTTGCACTTCTGGAGTTGCTGATGAGGAACGCCGGACGTGTCCTGGAGCGCGATGCCATCATCGCGGCAATATGGAACACGGCGGAGTCTGTCGAAGACGGCACCTTGAACGCGTTCATCAGCTTGCTGCGCCAGAAGATCGACAGGAAAGGCGAAGTCCAGTTGATCGAAACTGTGCGCGGGATCGGTTATCGCATAGGAGGAGGCGTGAAGTGATGGGGCGTTTTTCGATTCGAGTGATCCTATCCCTCTGGTTCACGGTTATGCTCGCCTTAATAGTGTGTGCGCTGGCCGTGGCGATGTACTTTGCCATGCGCCACACGATCGTCAGCGCCGCAGATGCCAACCTTTCGGGCCGTTTGGAAGAAATAGGGCCGTTTATCGAAGGCCGGCTGCACAGCCGGCACGCGCATGAACTGGCACACGAATTCAAGGCGCACTTGTCCGGCCTTAGGCCAGGCGGCGACCTCCTGCAAGTGCGGTCGAACGGCAAATGGCTCTACCGATCGGCGTCCATCGCTCCCTATCGCCTTGCGCTAGCGCCGGCCGTACGGTTAGGGAGGCCCCAATTCGCGACGATTCCCGTCCCAGGCACACTGCTTCGGACGCTCTCGGCAAACGTGCGGGTTGAAGATACGTTGTATACCGTCGAGCTTGCCGAACCGATAGGAGAATACTACGCGATGCTGGGCCGTTTTCGCGCCCTAGCGCTGTGGTTCCTGCCTGCGCTTCTCGTGCTTTCGTGGGTAGTCGGCTATCGGCTGTGCCGCCGGGCTCTCGCCCCGGTTGATGAGATCGCGAGCCTGGCGCGAGAAATCAGCGCCCGAAATTTGAATCTGCGCCTCGCTGTGCCGCGGACCGGCGACGAGCTGGCGCGGCTATCCGAGACGCTGAACGGCATGATCGCGCGGCTGGAGAAAGCATTCAATAGAATTTCCGAGTTCACTGCCGATGCCGCTCACGAACTCCGAACACCCATCGCGCTCATCCTGACCACAGCCGAGCTTGCGCTGCGGCAAGCTCCACCTTCCGCCGATCAACGCGAAGCTCTGGAGGAAATCCGCGCCGAGGCCGTGCGCACGAAGCAGCTGATCGAGGACTTGATGACTCTTGCCCGCGCCGATTCGGCCAATGTGGACTCGCCATCCACAAGCGTGGACCTGGCCGAAGTTTTGCGGCTAGCTTGCGAACGCAGTGAGCCGCTGGCCGGATCCAAACAGATCGAATTCACTACGGGCGCTCCCGCAAAGAGTCTTCGAGTGGAAGGAGACCCGGATGCTTTACGGCGATTGCTCGCGATCATCATCGATAACGCCGTAAAATATACGCCCAGTTACGGCCGAGTGTCCGTCTCGTTGAGCGAGTCAAACTCCGACGCAGTCTGCGAAATCGCCGATACCGGAATCGGGATAGCGGCAGAGGACGCGCCCCATATTTTCGAAAGGTTTTATCGGGCCGATCGCGCGCGATCCCGCGATACGGGCGGAGCCGGATTGGGTCTTTCCATCGCGCACTCAATCGCAAGCGCACACGGTGGAATGATTGAGTTCAAAAGTACTCCCGGCGCCGGCTCGGTATTTCGCGTACGGATTCCAATTGCAAAAATCCGTGTCGGCGCAGATCGCCGCCATAACACAGCTAACGGAGTGCAGCACCAGGTATAACGGAGCCGGCGACATCCTCTACTCACTCACCTATCCTAATTTTTCTTTTGCCTTTAGATCCAGCGGCTTAACTAGGCTGATCCGCGCGGGTCTTTCGCACATCGCAGGCAGATTCGTACCTACAGTCGGCTTATGTGCGTTGATTCTGGACGAAAGCGGACCACACAGAAATTGCCCCATGCAACCCGTGCGACCAGAGTTTTTCAGCGGCATCGATCCTTTGTGCAACAGATGATCGAGGCTTCTTCCGTTTCCTCGGTTTCGAAGGTTGCAAAACTCTATTACGGAAAGGCTTCAGTTGGCAACAGCGTTTTGCATGCCTCGATCCCGACATCCGTGGGTTTTGGAAGAAATCCTTACCGCTGCCCTAGCATAGTCCCAGAGAGCGGCTAAACCATCGAGACCGCCACCGCGCCTGTCGCGACCGTTTGAAGCCCGCGCTAGTTCTTCCCCGTTTTTTTTCAAGCCGACTGTTCGGAAATCCCGACTGCCACTCCCTTCTTAAGTGAGGGCACAAGTCGCTAACAAATCGCCCTCAAGGAGCTAAGATGCACAATCCACAAGACTTCTCACACAATGGACCAACCTTGTTCGACAAGATTGGCGACGAGCCGCTGGCCGGGTCGGGTTTCGAAACCGAAAACCCGGAACCAGAGTTCACGCAAGCCGAGCTATTTCAGACGGAGCCCACGGCTCCAGGAGAGGAGTAGACGCACATGGCGACCGCAATTACCCAACCCAGAGCGGAAGAACAATCGGCGAGTAAGCCGGCGCCGCGCGATTTCCGTCGGGAGGTCACAGACAGCATCGTCCAGATGCTTGAAAACGGAGTTGCTCCCTGGCAGAAGCCCTGGGAATCGGGGACCAACCCGCTCGCTATACCCATGAATCCGACATCAGGCCGCGCGTATCGAGGCGGGAACGCGATCCATCTGCTCGCGACCGGCATGCGAAAGGGATACGAAGACCCACGCTGGATGACCTACAAGCAAGCCGCCCAAGAGGGATGGCAGGTTCGAAGGGGAGAAAAAGGAACCCAGATTGAGTTTTGGGATGTCAAGCCGGATGCCGGTCAACATGACAACCGCGAAGATCGGCAAGCGGCTGACGGTGAAGACGTCGATCAGGATCGGCCACGCCGGATTCATCGCGTCTATACCGTTTTCAACGCCAAACAGATTGACGGTATTCCGTCCTATGCTCCCAAGCAGCGCAACGCATTCGAGGCCATACACGCCGGTGAACAAATCCTGAAGAACTCCGGCGCCCAGATTGCGCACGACCAGAATGACCGAGCATTTTATAACCGGGCGCAGGACACTATTCACCTTCCGCCAAAGGTGGCTTTCAAAGATCCGGCAGGCTATTACGGGACAGCACTTCACGAACTGGCTCACTGGACCGGGCATCCGGAGCGGCTAAACCGCTGGACACTGACCGATTCCTATCGCTTCGGCGATGTCAACTACGCCAAGGAAGAACTGCGTGCGGAGCTGGCCAGCGTGTTTCTCGCCGCCGAGCGCGGTATTCCGCACAATCCCGAGCAGCACGCCGCCTATGTCGGCTCGTGGATCAAGACGTTAAAACAGGACAAGAACGAAATCTTTCGCGCCGCGCACGACGCCGCCCGCGCGAGCGATTTTGTACTGGCTTTAGAGCGCGACCGCTCGATGGCGGACGAAGCGCTTACGGCTGGACCGGTTCCGAATTATCCCGGCAGCACCGGTGCAAGGGAGGCTGACTACGAGCAGGATACTGCTCGCCTCCAGCACGATCGCGAAGACTTGGCCGAAAAACCTGCTAACGAGCAATCGGCCACAGCCGGGAGGACACCGCAAGTCCAAAGCCCGTTTCCGGCAAATCGTGGACTGGCAGTACGCGAATCCGTTGAAACCGCCGCCCGTTACGAACCTGGGAGCGCAACCGTTAATGTCCACGAGAAGCAGAACGGAACAGATCGGCGCACCACAGTCGATGCACCCCTGGCGGAGCGCAATGCAACGGCCTCTGTTCACGATTCTCTGAAGATTGCACATTTTATTACCGCCCGCGCTCTTGGCGTGTCAGCTCAGATGCTGGCAGCGCAAACCGAAAGCGGGATGTATCAAGGAACGATTATTGGCGAAACGGATCGGCACATTGTCCAGCGCCAGTCGGCCAATACTTCTGTTGCGCACCCCAAACAACTTCTCGATAAGCAGCCCGAAGTTGGGCAAGTGGTGCGCATCAACTACTCCGATGGCCGTGGCTCTGTCCGGGAGGCACGGGAACGCACCAATGCCAAGGATCTCGGACGTTAATGGAAGGACCGCGCGTCGTGCGAGGGCATTCCATTTACGAATTCGAGTGTATTTGCGGGCGGGTGTTCCACCTGGAACATCCGCTCACCTTTTTGTGCCCGGAATGCGGGCGTGTGCTCGTGGTCGAAGCACGCGAAACATCCCGCGAAATGAAATCGGCGTCTCGAACGCCCCAGACCATCTCACCGGAGGCAGAGTATGTCAAAACGACAGCCTGAACTCTACCGCACGCCCCACAACCCCGGCTATTTGGGGGGTTATAACTGGCGGGCAACCGTATTCGGTTTATTTCTGCTGGTGATTGTGAATTGGATCGCGACTCAGTACATCGCCGCACAATTCCACTATCAACCGGCGCTCGGGCGGCCAATGATCCGCTCCCACAGAGTGGCCATTTATGAACCGTTCTCCTGGGTGAAATGGGGATGGCACTACTGTACATCCCAAGACGAGCACATTCGGAAGCCGTTCTTCAAAGGTGAAATGATCGTTTTGGCCGGCAGCTTTTTATCTGTTGGCATTTTCTTTGTCGCGGCCAACGGGCGCGCGCACAAGTTATCCGAGAATGCGGAAGACCTGCATGGCTCGGCGCGCTGGGCAGACGAGACCGATGTTCGCAGCACCGGACTTTTGAACTCGAAGCGCGGAGTGTACGTCGGCGGCTGGTGCCGCGAGAAATCCCGTCGCCTCAATTACCTCCGGCACGACGGGCCGGAACACATTCTTGCGTTTGCACCTACCCGCAGCGGCAAGGGCGTAGGACTCGTGATCCCGTCTTTGCTGGCTTGGGATGAAAGCGCGGTTATCTACGACATCAAAGGCGAGAATTGGGCCAAAACAGCAGGATTCCGCAGCAGGCAGGGTCAAATCTGTTTCAAGTTCTCGCCGGTTGAAGAATCGAGCTCTTCGCGCTTCAATCCCTTGAGCGAAGTCCGGCTCTTCTCGCCGCGCGATGTCAGCGATGCGCAGAACATTGCGAACATGATCGTTCGCACGGGCGAGGATAGCCCGCAAGAACGCTATTGGCAGGATGCTGCTGCTTCCATCACGACGGGCATGATCCTTCATGTTTGCTATGAAGCGGATCTTGAAGGGCGGATCGCTTGTCTTGCGGATCTCGCCCACGTTTTCACGAGGCCCGGCTCCAATTTTCGGGACACTCTCGACGAACTGCTGAATTTTGAACACGATCCCGGATACAAGCACAACTGGCGAATGCCCGCCGGTGAAAGGACCGCTACCCATCCCGTTGTTCGCGAGAAGGTTCAGGAAATGCTCGACAAAGAAGATCGCGATTTCGGCGGCGTCCTTTCCACCGCGAAAACCGCCCTCACACTCTATAGCGATCCTCTGGTCGCGAAGAACACATCGGCGAGCGACTTTACAATCAACGATCTGGTAAATCACGACAGCCCGATCTCTCTGTACCTGGTCGTACCCCCTAGCGACAAAATTCGATTGCGTCCGCTGATCCGCCTCATGTTCACCATGGCCGTGAATCGCCTGACCGAAAGGATGGTTTTCGAGGGTGCGGAACAAAAGCGCAACCGGCACAGGCTCCTTCTGCTGATCGACGAGTTTCCATCTCTGAACCGTATGGAAATATTTGCGGACGCGCTCTCCTATATGGCTGGATACGGCCTGAAAGCGTACCTGATCACCCAGGATCTTCGTCAGATTGTCGATGCCTACGGGAATAACGAGAGCATCGTTTCGAACTGTCACGTGCGGATCGCATTCGCACCGAATCAATTCGAGACCGCCGATCTTCTGAGCAAGATGACTGGCACGACAACGGTGCCGAAGGCGAGCTTCAATTACAGCGGCTCGCGATTTTCTCCCGTCATGGCTCACGTCAATGCGAGCGTCGATCACATCGAGCGGCCTCTCATGACACCGGACGAGGTGCTCCGGTTAAAGCCTCCGCAGAAGGAAGGCAACGGGAGCGGTTCGGAGCGGATCGTTTCACCGGGCCAGGTGCTGATCTTTGTGAGCGGCCATCGGCCGATCCTCGGTACTCAAATGCTGTACTTCCTCGATCCGGTGTTGAATGCGCGCGCCGGAGTGCCGCCGCCAACAAAATTTGTGACGTTAGAGGACGGCCAGATCGGCCCTCAAAAGCCTCTCGACCGGACACGGCACAAAATCAGCAAGCCGGAGATTGTCATGACGGAGAATGAGCCCCTCACACGCGCCGAACAAGGTTTTCTCGAAGAACTTCAACTCAGGAAAGGATGAATCACCATGCAAAAGAATCGGATCGAAATCGCGGGTTTCCTGGCGGCTAAGCCAGTGCTCCGCTTTCTGCCGTCGGGAACACCTGTGGCAAATGTGCGTCTCGGCGAGAGCTACACCTTTAAGGACAGCGACGGGAAGCCCCGGAAGCATACTAATTGGCACAGCCTGTCGTTCTACGGAGATCTGTCTGCCGTAGCGGTGGGCTTCGAGAAGGGCGACAACATCTTCGCCGAGGGCAGCATCGAGCAGCGCCAGTTCATTCCCAAGAAAGATGGAGTCCAGCGGACCATTCAAGAAATCGTCGTTCGTGCGTGTCACATCATTGCCCCATCTCGGGGGAACGGCGCCACGAAAACGGCGGCACAGAACGATGCTATTGAGGAGCACCCGCAAGCCGCGGATTCCGAAGCTGGAGTAGCAGACCATGATCTCTGGCCTGTGGCATAGGCTCAAGGGCGCCCGCTTCGGAGTCTTCCTTCGGATTGCGCTGGCAGCGTTCGCCGGTATCGTTTTGATCTTCCAGTTGTGCGGTTCCCTGGGAATCAGGATCAATACGTCGCCTTCGCTGCCGGTTGGCTTGTACATCGTTACCTCGGATGCTAAAGCCAATCTGATCGAATTCTGTCCCGCTGAGCCATTCGGCAGCTTCGCTATAAGGCGCGGATATCGCGATCGGGGTGCTTGCCCCGATGGCGCGGCTCCTTTGTTGAAGCCAATTGTGGCTAAAGCGGGCGATACCGTCAAGACTTCCTCGCGAGGCATTGAAGTGGATGGGAAGCTTCGGCCCAAGACCGCTCCTCTGAAGCTGGATACCGAAGGCCGTCCGCTGACGCCTTGGCCGTTTGGCCGGTATGTGGTCCAAGCCGGAACCGTATGGGTGGCATCTTCTTACAATCGGCGCAGCTTCGATAGCCGTTACTTCGGCCCGGTATCCACAAGCTCCATCCGCGAGCACTTGCGGCCCCTCCTCACGTGGTGGTGGTGATGGACTTTGCAACCGCTATTCGCTGGGTCGCATCACTCGGCGCCGGAGTAGCCGTTTCCACTGGCTATCCACTTGGCATCGTCACTGCGATTGCCATGTCCGCTCTCGCGATGCGGCAGACTAGGCGCCGGTCGGCGTATGCATCGGCGCTCTGCTATTACGCGGGCGCAAGTTGGCCGGTGATTCCCGCCACTCGGGATTTTTTCGGCCCTTCCGCATCCGTAGTGGAGGGCGCTGC
>DASUJR010000309.1:0-6972 GCA_036279175.1 Candidatus Acidiferrales bacterium
TCCGCATGAGTGCGGTTGGGATATCGACGCTTTGATTATAACCTACCCTCTTGCCTCTGTCAACCAAATGGGTTACGATGTAGGTAGTTCCACCTGATGTTGTAGGTTTACTGGCTACAACCCACCTTTGGATATCGACAACCCAAAGGCGAGATCGAAGCGGAGGGAGTTGTATGTGTCCATACAGCGTTGAAGGGCTGAGTTGGCTTGGATAAGCCCGTCGCGCAGTATCGCCAGCGAAGCCGCATCTGCTCAGATTGCGAATATTCTGTTTCCGTTAGCGCAGCATATTGCGCGGGGCTTCAAGTCGTACATTCCGTGTTCGAGAAGACCGCCCGTGAGTTACTCGCGTTGGCGAAGGAGAAATCGTGAAGGTTGGTGATTTTTACAACCCATGGAAGATGTTCACGGGGGTGTTCATACCGGAAAGCATTGTTCGTCTTCCGATACTATCACCAGGGGCGAAAATACTTTTTGGGCGCTTGTGTTGGCACGCAGGTCGCGATGGAATTTGCGTCCCAAACCAAGCTGATTTAGCAGACGAAATCGGGGCCTCCGAGCGCTCGGTCCGGAACTATATCGCGGAGCTTGAGGAAAACCACCTCATCGTTAGGAGCCGTGACGGAAAATCTGGTTCTTCGCCCTTTCGTTACTCGTTCACTTGGCATGCCTGCCTTGAACAGAGCCTCCGTAAAACTGATGAGGCGGCAAACTTTGCCGAGTCAGATTCATCCGGCAAAGTTTGCCGGTCGAATCGGCAAAGTTTGCCGGTGCATATAAGGAAGAAGAAGTATTAAGAGAAACAAAAGAGAATAATGACTCCCCTATAGTCCCCTCCGAAGAACCTTCCGACCCAAACCCACAAGAACCCACATCAAACCTGGATATTTCCGTTGACACAATTTGCGACGTGGTGCATAATTCTTGGCATACCGTGTTTGGCACCAAGTCATCTTTGGCGAAAAGCGACATCGAAACGCTGGAACAGTTGGGACGCGATGGACGCTGGGCGACAACGGATGATCTGGCTCGCGATCTGTCCGAATATCGGGACAAAGGCGGGAAGGCAACCGTCGCGAAATTCCTTGTCTTTGTCCAAGGCGGCGAAATGGCGGTGGCGAGGAAGAATAAAACCTACGCTAGTAAGCGGCAAACATACCTAGGATCGAACGCGGGACGACGGGAGGTATCTCAGCACCCCCCAATCCAACCAGCGACGCCTAAACGCGAAATTCCACCACAAGCCTACGAGTGGAACGCAGAGATCCCGGATCGAGCATGGGTAGCGTGGGATTCAAAGCTGAATGCGCTTATGCACGAGCGGCTGTCGGACCAAGATTTTGTGGCGCATTGGCCCATGATTTTGGTGAAGTGCAAGGAAATCTTCGCAAAACAGCACTCCAAGAACGGGTACGTTACGTTCCCTTGGGTGCTGAAAGAAGGCAATTGGTCCAGCCTGCTAAACGGCGTGCATGATTTTCTGCTCGCCTCAGAAGCGTCGGCACACCCAAAACGAAAGAGTTTTGACGAACGGAATCACGACGTAATTCAAGAGGCGAAAGCCATGAGGGAGAAAGGACGAAATGGAACAAACGGAAGATAACATCGCGTGGGCGCTGGAGAAGTTTGAGGAACTTGTCTGTCTGCCTGGATTTCCACCTTCTGCGCGTCCCCTGCGCGGGATCGCCAAGGCTTTTCTGCGTATTGTCGGCCCCATCGCGGACGACTGGCGTTCGGAGTACGACCCGGAGTCTGCAAACGGGGAAAAGCGCATCACTGTCCCAGGACACACAGCAGACGAAGTAGCAGACTGGCTCATCGCGGAGATTCTGGACAAGTGCGAACGCTTCCCGGCGCCGATTGTCATGCGACGCCTGTACGAAGAACATCCCGAACACTGGGTAGCGGCAGATGGTCGGCGCAGCGGAAATATGGGGTTGGAGGATTGAAATGAACGGATGGATCGGAGTCGATCTCGATGGAACACTTGCGCACTACGACGGTTGGAAGGGAGCGACGCACATCGGTGCCCCTGTAGGTCCAATGCTTGAACGGGTAAAGCGGTGGTTAAGCGACGGGAGAGACGTGCGGATCTTCACGACACGTATCTCGCACGATGGCACGCCTGCGCGCGCAGAAGAGGCAGCGCTGGCCACTATCGCGATAGTGGCGTGGCTCAGGAGGCATCTCGGAAGAGATCTCCCAATCACGAACGTTAAAGATTACGGAATGGTTGAGCTTTGGGGCGACAGATGCGTGCAGGTTGTTCCAAATACGGGAGAGCGCGTGGGCGTTTCGACGCGGGGGCTATAGCCGCTGTATGGACACATACACCGAATTCCGATGGAACGGGTTCGAGGCGGTCGATGGAATACGACTTGTTGCGGGAAATATTTGTCGGCTACAGTCATCTGTCGATATCGCGGAAATAGAGACAGAGAGCCAACACTCGTTCCGGTTCTCGCGTCGAGCGCTTTACTTCATTCGATATTTGAACGTTAGATTCGCCGTCGTTGCAGATAGCCCTGATGACGCACTGAGTGCAATCCTCCAAGCCGTTCGAAACGCGGCGATACCGTGGGCATCTGAACCGATGTTCGAACCTGAGTGCCGACTGTACGAGGCAACACGCGGAGCGACTGACAGGTGAGCCAGAAACGCACATTTTTTCCACTCTGTTCTGAGATATCCTCCAGCGAGGAGGCTATCGACTTGAGCAGACGGAGATATCAAAAGCCAAAAGTGTTCCAGGAAGGGAATTTCTGGAAGGTTCGCGTGCGAGAGGACGCACTAAACGATAAAGGGAAAGTCTACAGAGCACGGCCCCAGCACACAATTGGACCATGCACCGGACCGCGTGCGCTGACGGAGAAGCAGGCGCAGAAACGGGCTGACGAGGACATCCTAAAACCTGTCAACGACTTCATCAATACGCCGCAAAGCGTGCTAACCGTCGAGGAGTTCTACACGAAGTACTTCGACAAAGAAGTTGTGCAAAAACTGAAGCATTCCGGCAAAGAGCACTACAAGTACTGCTGGGGCAAGATCGGCGGGTTCCTGGGGAAGATGCGCTTGCGGGACGTGAGTTCCACCGACATCTCCACGATGACTACAAAGCTCGCGGAGAAAGGCTACGCTCCCAAAACGGTTTCGCATATCAAAACGGCGACCACGACCATCTTCAATTTCGCTAAACGTAAGGAATTTCGTACTGGCGACAATCCGGCGCGCTTGGTGCGCTTGGAGGAAGTTTCGTCGCCCGAACGGTATGCCTATTCGCCACGCGAGGCGCAGGCCATCTTGGAGCGCTTGCAATCGCCAATTCTGGAGGCAGTCTTCATGGCGGTCACCACGAGCCTCAATGTGGCGGAGCTGTGCGGCCTGAAGCGCAAACGGGTGAATCTGACCGACAAGACGCTGTACTCTGCTGGCGAAGCGATCCCGCCGTTCTCGTTGCTTGTTCGGGAGCAGTACTATCGCAATCGCTGGGGAACCGTAAAGAAGCAGGCTAAGCGCAAAATATCGGCACGCTATCGCACGGTTGGCATCCCAGATCATCTCGTCGGCCTGCTGGCGAAACTAATGATCGCATCGCAGTTTCAGAAGCCAGAAGATCCCGTTTTTTGCAGCCGCAACGGGACACCGATTGACGCTCACAATGTCAACAACCGGATCTTCAAGAAGATCCAGACAGATCTCGGTATCCCGGTTTCTTGGCATCTCTTCCGGCACAGCACCGCTACTTTTGCCGAAGCGCTGGGGATGCCGCTGTCGGATCGCATGGCACTGATGGGTCAGGCGCGGGCCGAGATGACGCAGCACTACACGCATTCTGATGTAGATCGCCGCAGGCAGGAGCAGAACAAGCTGGCCGAGCAGTTGATTCCGGAGCGCCACAAACAAATCAAGCGACTGATGGAGATGCCGGTTGGGGGAGCAAAACAATGAGAAACATCCCGTCCAAAAGCCGTCCAGAAAACCTCGTTTTCAGAGAAAAACAGGCGCTCAATGGAGGAGTTGACAGCAAGCTTGTAGTTTCAGCAAAGCATTTATTTTCAACAGGTTGTTTGGTCGGGGCGAGAGGATTCGAACCTCCGACCTCCTGGTCCCGAACCAGCATATCATTCGTTGGGTTTTCGGCCAATTTGGCGGGCTTCCCTCGACCTCCGTCCAATATCCGTCCGCTAATTAGACGGAAATGCGGTTTCCCAGGGGGTCGAAGTGGAGGGAGAAACGCACAATGAGTGCAGGAATCAGTATCAGACTGGTAGGCAAGCTAGTCAAAGTTCTGCCGCTTCGCGACGAAGACGGGAAGCGGATCGACGACCCGAATGGATTGACCGGGCGGCTCGGCACAGTTCTGGACGCAGGGCCAGAGAACGCGCTTGTTCGCATGGAGGACCGGCAAATTATGGTTTTTAATCTGGATCGGATCTCGATCGTTCGGAGATAGCGCCGTGAGTTCACTACCGATGAAGTACCGACCTGGTGGCTTGGACACGGGCTTTGTGCTGGTGAAGCGCCAATGTGCGTACAGTGGTTGCGAAGTCGAGTTCACGTCTCACGCTAAGAATGACATCTACCACTCTCTTGAATGTGCGCGACTAGCTAAGAACGCGCACGCGCGGCGCCGCGCAGCGGCGAAGAGAATGCGGGGCCTCCACGGATCTCGCGACGAAGCGCGGCTTAACGCTGTACGTGTCCATACGAATGCCGACTAGACAGAAAACAAGAGAGCAAGAGCCACCCGTGTTCGACCGACCATTGCCGGAAAGCGTCGATACCGAGCGCTTGATACTCGGGGCCTGTCTCGTGAGTCCGAAGAATATGGACACGGCGGCGGAAGAGATCAATGCGCAGGATTTCTCGTTAGAGAAGCACAAACGCATTTTCCAACGCATGCTGGACTTGCGGGCGATGAGTGTATCCGTGGATCGCGTCACACTAGCCGAAGCGCTAATGTCCCGCGATGAACTGGATTCTGTTGATGGACTGTCCTACTTGGTCGGGCTGGATGCGGGACTTCCGGAAATCGTAAATCTAAAGGACTACATCGATATAGTAAAGGAAAAGGCGCGTCTCCGAACACTGATCGTCATCAGTAACGATACAGTGCAGCGAGCGCTGAACTGCGATCAGTCCGCCGAAGTTATCCAAGCACTCGAAGGTCAGTTGTACGTGCAGTTCTCGGCACCAGCGAGAACAGGCACTGTTCGCATGAGCGATTGGATAGCGGGACGGATCAAGGAAGACGGCCCCGAGAAACTTCTAAATCCACGCCTGAAACAAGGCTTCGCACTCACGACCGGGATTCGCCAATTGGACGAGTGGACTGGCGGCGGTTTCCACGATGGTGAAGTATGGACGGTCGGCGCATTTTCGTCGAGCGGCAAAAGTGCGCTCGCGCTCCAGATCGCGACGCACGTGATGGACAAGCTTAAGCTGCCAGTGTTGTTTTTCTCGCTGGAGATGACCCAGGAAGTGCTGTTCCAAAGGCTCATTTGTCAACGTGCCGGCGTTCCAATGGTGCGGTTTATCGCGGGGGAACTCAGTTCCGCCGAACGAACGCGGGTTATCGAGGCTACCGACTGGGTTCAGGAACTACCGTTTTATGTAGACGAAACATCGTCGCTTACCCCGGCACAGTTGGCAATCAAGACACGGCGAGCGAAAGAAGAACGGGGAGTTGTCCTTGCAATGCTCGATTACTTGCAGCTCATGCGGTCGTCGGATTCCCGACACAACGACTATCAGCGCGTCACCGAGGTAAGCAACGGGGTTAGGATGACGGCGAAGATCACGGTTCCGTTCCTCAATCTGTCTCAGTTCTCACGCGATCCCAAGAAGGCCAAGCGCGAGCCGGGTAAAGAGGATCTCAAGGGAAGCGGCAGCTTGGAGAACGACTCGAACGTAGTCCTAATTCCGTGGTGCAAAGATGCCGATTCCGCAGATACGGCCGCTTCCAGCAAGTACGATTTCATCGTCGCGAAGAATCGGAACGGAAGGCGCGGCAAGATTCCAATGCGTTTCTTCGGCTGGCGCATGCTGTTTGTGCCGGAGGAAGAAGTGCAGAAGGACGATCCCGAACCACCCCGCACTCCGTACTACGACTGAAGATTTTCGTTGACAACCTTGCTAGGTTGCAGGACAATGTTGTAGATCCATCCTATCTATGATTTTGGAGGCAGATTGGAAACCACTCTAACGGCTCCGAACGATCCTGGAGTCACGCTCATGACTGATGACGACGCAGCGATTTTCAAGGCGTTGATGAGCACCAAGGAAGCTGCAAACGTCATCATCCCAGACGACATCTCGACAGACGATCTGTTACGGTATCTGTCCGTCACGGCCAAGGCCATCAATAAGGCGCAGGACGCGATGACGCGACTGAAGCCGTTTCTAGGACGAATTCTGTTGGTGGCTAAGGAACGCAAACTCTGGAAGGACCTGGGTTATTCCTCCTACGATGACTGGATGACGCGAGGCGTGAGGGATCTGTACGGTGTGAATCGCACGGACGGGTTTGCGTGTGTCAAGATCGCGGAAACACTGGGATTCCTGCCGACCGAAAAGGTCGAGGAACTGGGATTTTCGAAACTGTCGGTCCTGGCAACTGCAATTCGGCGCAGCACAGATGAGGGAATGCCGGTCGAGATGCGTGAGGCGCGCACAAGCGAGTGGGTGAAAGCCGCCGAAGAACACACTGTCCGCGAGTTCAAGGATCTCATTGTTACGAAAGGATACGCCGATAAAGGCGAACTGGACGCGAAGGTGCCACTGATGTTGATGGTGAATCCAGAACAAAAGAAGTTTCTGGATGAGTTTGTTGGCTGTCCGGAAGTTCAATCGTACTGCGGTAGTTCTGACGCCGGAACGATACTCGTCAGGAGCGCCGAAGAGGCGCGCGGCGAGTGGACTGCTCAAGTAGCAGACTCTATGAGGGGATGAGTTGAACTCGGTCTTCTCATA
>DASUJR010000310.1:0-10890 GCA_036279175.1 Candidatus Acidiferrales bacterium
AGAATCTTGAACGGGAACTGACGCGCGCAAGAGCCTCTCTGGCAGAAATCGAACATTCCGCGGCGAAGGTATCGAACCTATCCGGACAGATTGACTCTGTAACCAGCACCGCCGTAGACGAGCTGAACCGCCGGCTTGAGCTGATCTTGAATGCGCAAACGGAAGAAATGGGCGAACGCGCCGAAAGACTGACGGGAAGAGCCGCGGCGAAGGCCGCCTCGGAAATCGATGCCGCCGGCCGCACGACGATCGAGGATGTAGCGGCCCAAATCGAATCCAAGTTGAATCCACACTTCGAACGCGTTTCGGAACTTCTGCGCGAACTTTCGACGAAGGAACTGCAGGCGGAAGAGAGTCTGCGATTGCAGCGGGAACGGTTGCGCCAAGCTTCGGAAGTGAGCCAGGGCGAATTTCTCTCCGATTTCAAGGGCGTTTTGGCCGCAGCGCGAACTGACTTCGAAGCGGCGCGGCAGGCGGCAGCCACTCAATGGAGCGAGGAGATCGAAGCGAACAAGGCGTTCGCTTCGCGTTCGGCAGTCGAAGCTGCCGAAGCGTCAGTGCGCGCCGTCGAGGATCGATCGCGCGCTCGTACCCAGGCCGCCGCGGATGAAGTGATAGCGGCCACTTCACAGAGGCTCGAAGAAGAAGCGGCAGCCGTCAGGCAGAATTTTGCAAATGACATCGACGCTGCCTCTGCCCATCGCGTCGAGCAGATCCGCGAACAGCTCAATGGACTCGCAAGTGACCTCACTGGCAATGCACGCACGGAAATCGAACGCGCGGCTGAGACGGCGGCCGCTGCTTTCGGACGTCTGCTCCAGGGCGTTTCCGACGGCCAAATCGACTCCTTCACCTCCGGCGCGGTGGCGATTGTAGACACGCAGAGAGATGTCCTCGAAACGTCGGCTCGCAGACTTCTGCGGAATTTCGAGACGAATGCAGAATCGTCACTCGGCCGCTTTCATCAGCAGATGGCCGCGCAGGTGGAAACCGGCATCGCGGAAGGACGCGCGGCGCTTTCGAGTGAATTCAAAGCATCCCTCGAAACTTTCCGGAACGAACGTGAAGCGCACGAGAGAGATTGGATCGAGAATCTCGAACGCCTGACTGCAGACTCAGCTGCGCGGTACCAGGATCGCATCGACACGGCAAGCGATGCATGGGTAGTCTCTTCGGTGAGGCGCCTGAATGAGCACGGACAGAATCTCGTCGAGTCGCTGATGCGGTCGGCCGACGACGCGGTGCGCGAGTCGTGTGCGAGACTTTTCGACGGACTCGCTGAAATCCTGCGGGAACGTTCTAGCCTCTCAAGCCATGCACCCAATTCCGCAGCACCTCGCAGTGAGGCTGCGGCTGCCACTCTGCCGGCTGATTCAGGCCTCGATCAACCTGACCGCTAGCCACACCCATCCCGAATACGTAGCCGCGTGATGGATGCTCCTTAGGAAGCGTCTGCAGATCGGCAGGAAGTGCCGTCTCGGATTTCCCGAGAGTGTCGATAACGGTGTTTAGCCCGCCGCGCTGCTCTTTGCGCCCAATATCTCTCGAACGGAATTGCCCACGTAGTCGATCTGCTCTGCAGTCAAGTATGGGTGGACCGGAAGGCTGAGCACTCGTTCACACGCCCGCTCTGCATTGGGAAACGTGCCTCGCGGGAATCCGAGCGCGAGATATGCGGCCTGGAGATGCAACGGCTTCGGATAGTGGACCGCAGTTTCAATGCCGCGCTCCGCAAGCCGCGAAGCGAGGACATCCCGATTGGCGGTGTAAACGACGAATTGATGGTAAACGCACTCGTCGCGCAAATCGTCGACGGGCAGTACGACAGGTGACCCGGCCAGCAGCGCGCGATATTTAGCCGCGACCTCACGCCGCTTTTGAGTCCACGCAAACAACCGGCGCAGTTTAATGCGCAGGATCGCGCCCTGGAATCCTTGCATGCGATAGTTGTAACCGACGAACTTGTGTTCGTAGCGAGCCGTCTGTCCGTGCGACCTTGCAATTCGGGCAAAGCTCGCGATGCGGTCGTCGTCCGTGGTTAGCGCGCCGCCTTCTCCATAGGCGCCCAGATTCTTGGTAGGATAAAAGCTGAATGCGGCCGCATCGCCCAGCGTCCCGACGCGGCGCTGGCGATAACGTGCTCCGTGAGCTTGCGCGGCATCTTCCAGAACGCGAAGGCCGCGACGTGCGGCAACTTCTCGTATCGGATCGATATCGGCGGGTCTGCCGTAAAGGTGAACGGGCAGGATCGCCCGCGTACGAGAAGTGATGGCGCGCTCGATCAGATTCGGATCGAGATTCCCTGTTGCGGGATCGACGTCGACGAAAACGGGACGTGCGTCGCAATAGGTGATGGCCTCGGCTGTGGCGATGAATGTGTTGGATGTGGTGATGACTTCGTCGTTGGGCTGGACGCCGAGCGCCAGCAGCCCCAAGTGAAGCGCGGCCGTTCCACTACTGAGAGCAACGCAATGTTTCGTGCCGCAGAAGTCAGCGAATTCGCGCTCGAACCCTTCGACTTCCGGTCCTTGTACGAATGACGCGCTCTGACACACGCGATCGAGCGCGCCGAGCACTTCATCGCGCAGTTCCGCATATTCGTCGGAAAAATCTACGAAACGGACGTTCATCAGGCCGCCTGAAATCAGAATCTATTGCGACAAAGAACCAACTTCTGGCCGAACGCAGCGTAGTGCATTAGCGCACAGTGCGCAAGCTCCGAAAGGCCGGTTCCCTGCCTGAACGGCGTCATTGCACGTTGATGAGCCTCACGCTTGAGACAACCACTTCCCTTTGATTCGGTTCTAAAGCAAGCCGGCCACAGGAACACGTCCCACACGCTCAGCAGGCGGCATATCGCTGCCGAAACTCTGGCGCGCGGCGTGAAAGCCCTTACGCGAAACTGGCAGAAGCAATGTATGATGGCGGATTCTTGAACAACGATAAAGCCAACTTTCATATCGGAAGGACCTAGGATGAGGAAATTTCTCTGTCTTGCAGCGTTCGTCGCATTGTGCGCGGCTCCGTCGCTCGCGCAGCAGACGCCAAAAATCGAACTTTCTGCCGACGCTGCGTTCAATCGATTCGACACTCCCCCGGGATATTATCTCGACATGCCCGGCGGGGCGTTATCAGGCAATTACACGGTTTTCCGTTGGCTTTCCGCGAAATTGGAGTTGTCAGGCGAGTACGGCCACCGATCGCTTGTTGGAAACACGGTCACGGCTCAAGCCCTTGCCGGTCCACAGTTCTTCCCCTTCCGTCACCATAAGATCACGCCCTGGGGAGAATTCCTTTTTGGCGAGGGGTATTATCGCAACCAGATTCCCTCGTTCGGCGGGTTTCCTTCGCAGACGATTTCCGGCTATTCGTTCACATATCAAGCGGGCCTGGGATTAGATTGGAGAATCAAGACCCATTGGGACGTCCGCCCGATTGAATTCGACTTTGTGTCCTCCAAATTTTTTGCCAGCGCGCCGAACCAGGTACGGCAATCGAAGTATCGTATCGGGGTTGGAGTTGTGTACAGGATCGGGCGCGGTTCGTCGATGCACTTCCACTTATAGGGCCAACCCCGTCTGCGTCGCAGGGTAATGTGCTGGTCATCACCCGTGGCGACGAACCGACGTGCATGCATCGATAGTTTGCCGCAGCGTCGCGGCGGGCCGTGATAACCTACAGAAGCGCAAACGGCAAGACTCCAAACTCGAATTCCTTTTGCCACAACCATATGCCTGCACCACTGCCATCTATCGTCATCGTCGGCCGGCCGAATGTCGGCAAGTCCACGTTATTCAATCGCTTGACCGGGAGACGCCGCTCGATCGTGACGAACGAACCGGGCATCACGCGCGATCGCATCTACGGCGAAGCACATTGGGAAGGCAAGCCCTTCGAAGTGGTGGACACCGGCGGGATCGTGCCGGACGAAAAAGCCGGGATTCCAGGCGAGATTTTGCGTCAGGCGCGCGTGGCCATCGAGAGTGCGGCGCGCGTTATACAAGTCGTTGATGGGCGCGCAGGGCTGCTGCCCCTCGACGCCGAACTCGCACAGCTGTTGCGGCGCGCGGGCAAGCCGCCGGTAATCGCGGTCAATAAAGCTGATACGCCGAATCAGGCTGACCTCGCTGCACAGTTCTACGAAATCGGCGAGAACGTGTTTCCCGTTTCCGCAGAGCACGGATTTGGCATCGACACGATGCTCGATGCGGTGACCGCTGATTTTCCCCGCGGGGAATCTCGGGAAGTCGAGCCGCACATCAACATCGCCATTATTGGCCGGCCGAACGTGGGCAAGTCGACGTTGCTGAACAGGCTTGTCGGCGAAGAGCGCGCGATCGTTTCTCCTGAGTCAGGTACGACGCGCGACATGGTCGATACCGTGATCCAGCACGACGGCAAATCGTATCGTTTCCTCGACACGGCCGGGATTCGTCGCAAAGGGAAAACAAAGCTGATCGCGGAGAAGTTGAGCGTGATCATGGCTCGCCAGCACCTCGAACGGGCGGACATAGCGCTGGTGGTCATCGACGCTTCCGTAGGCGTCACGTCGCACGATGCAACGATTGCGAGTTACGCGGAGCAGTCGGGGCGCAGCGTAATCGTCGTGATGAACAAGTGGGATATGGCGCTCGAAGCCGCACGACAAAAAGCGGCGAAAGAAGAGAGGCACGGGGGCAAGTCGAATAGCGCGAACCCACACAAGCTGGCGGCGGATTACGAAGCGATCGTCCGGCGCAAACTGAAGTTTCTCGACTATGCTCCCGTCATTTTTCTGTCCGCGCAGACGGGCGAGCGCACCGGCAAACTATATTCGTTGATCGATCGCGTGGCCGAAGCGCGCAAGCGCCGCATCTCAACAGGCGAACTGAACCGATGGCTCGCGAACGTCGATCTGGACCGCGGCACGTCGCCGGCGAGCCGGAAAGTGAAGATCTATTATGTGACGCAGGCCAGTACGTCACCGCCGACGTTCGTTCTGTTCACCAATCAGAAGCTTCCGCTGCACTTCAGTTATCAGAGATTCCTCGAAAACCAGCTGCGCAGGGCTTTCGATTTCACGGGCACACCAGTACGGTTCACACAGCGGCTAAAGAAGGCCGAGCCACGGCGCGGGCCGCGTTTGCGGCGCGAACGACGGGAAGAAAAGACCACCAATTAGGGGTACCGCGAGCCCTCCCGCCCCGTTTTTCGTTGGCCCCTATTGCTGCTGAAATTGCACCATTCCTGGTGCAGTGTGTGGAAAGCACCTAAACAGCGAAAAGTGTGTCGAGAAGTTTTCGCACTTTTGTTGATGCTAAAGGACTTACGCGAACCTGATCTCAGCACGTGTGTCGAGAAAAGCCCATCCGCGTGGCCGACAAAGTCGGAGTGTGGTGGCTTCACGGGCACGTTGATTCGACGAGAATTAACGTGGGGAGTGTGCTGCGAGAGCGACGCAGAAGCGGGCTGGGTAATTCTGTTACATTCCTCGGCTGGTGGCACGTCGGGCGACGAGAGCGTTTGCCACAGAGACAAAGAGCCACAGAAAAAGAAACGGTGGCGAGGCGGGGACACAAATCGGGAAATTAGCACAGGCGAGAGCGCGTAAAGTTTATGAATTCGTCACACGCCGTTATCAGGATATCCTTTACGGTTTGTGTTCCAGGCCAGAAGCCGTTGTGTTTCTCTGTGCCTGTGCGCCTCTGTGGCGGAACTATTCGTTTTCGGCGGGGATGTCGAAGTTGACCAGCTCGGCCTGGAAGCCTTTTGTCTTGATCGCGCCGTAGATGATGCCGACGGCCATCCAGAACGCGCCTAGCAGCAGGGCGTACTTGCTGAGGTTGCGCCAGATATAGAAGCAGATCACGAAGCCGAGAATCGGCGCGACAAACGCGGTCCAGCGCTTCTTCTCCGCGCGAACGAAGTAGCGGACGAAGGCGGCTGCGTTAACCCCCATGAATGCGATCAGGGCGCCGAAATTCAGTAGCTCCGCGCCACGCTCGTAGCTGATGAAGAACGCGCCGACCAGCGCAATCGCTCCGACGAAGATCACGTTATTGCGTGGAATTCGGTTTTTGGGATCGAGCGCGCCGAAAAACTTCTTCGGGATGCCGTTGCTGCGGCCCATGCCGTAGAGCAGCCGCGCCGCCCCGAGCTGCGCACCCATGCCCGACCCGATGTTCGCCACCAGGATCGTGAAATTCACCAGCTGGAAAAGGAAAAATCCTCCGACTTGCCGCGCCACAAGCGGAAATGCCGACTCGACTTTGGCGGCTGGAAATGGCGCCGAACCCCAGACGAGCTGCGCCGCATAAACCTCGAAAGACGACAGCACTCCTGTTATGAGGCAGACCAGCACGGTGGCCAGCATGACGTTGCGGCGCGGATTTTCGACTTCTTCCGAAAACGTGGAGATCGCGTCGAAGCCGATATACGTCAGCACGGCGATGGAAGTGCCGCGAAAGATGCTGTGAAAGTCGAAGGTGGCGGGATTGTAGAAGGGCTGCGAGAAGAAGCCCGCGCCATAGTGATGAATCCCGATCAGAAAGCGAATCACGAAGGCGAAGAAAATCACGACAACGATCATCATTCCCGCGGCGAGGACGTCGTTGATTCGCGCGGACGTTTTGATCGCGCGGAGGTTCAGCGCGGTGAACGCCGTGGCAAACGCAATGGCTAACACCCAATAGGGCGCCCACGGAAGAATGTTTTGGGTCAGCTTGCTGCAGATGACGGTGCAGATGAGCGGGTTAAGGATGTAGTCCATCACCATGGCCCAACCGGTGATGTAGCCCAGGCCCGCATGAATTTCCTGGCCTACGTAGGTGTAGGCGGAGCCGGCGCTTGGGTAGGCGCGCGCCATCTTGCCGTAGCTGATCGCGGTGAAGAGCATGGCGACCATGGCGATCAGAATGGTGGTGACGACGTGGCCGCGCGCTTCGTTGCTGATCACGCCGTAAATGCCCATCGGCGCGATGGGCTGGATGATGACGATGCCGATGATGATGAGTTCCCAGAGTCCGATCGCGCGTTTTAAGGTGACCTTACTGGAGGGCGTGGCTTCGGCGGGCATGGTCAGGGTGACAGCCTCGGCATTGTTACCGTGGCACAGATGGTTATGCGAGGGCAATCATCGCACGTTTTGCGGCGGGCGAGAATTGCGATGGAGAAGGCAGGTGAAAACGAAAACAAGAGGCGCTCACCTGACACGCAAGGGCCGCCACAGGAATCTACAACCCCGCCCACCTTCGCAAACAACGCGAAGGATGGGGCGCCCGCCGATGAAGGCCCGGTAACGATAGTCACTAATCGTTGCTTTTAGACGGTGATTATCAAATCGAACAGATCGCCTTCGCATCAGGCAGTTGACATATTTCTGTATCAGATACGTAATTTCACGTACGGAATACACCTACACGAAACACGCCCAAGGCTACAATGCTTTTCGTCGGGAGGTAAAAACCCATGGGACCCGGGACTGTGCTGTGCTTGACTGTCGGAGCGTTATTATCATCAGTTGCTTAGACAGGCCGTGTCTCTAGCGACCCCTTAGAAGGAAAGAGGATACCCGTGGACCACCATGCTCGTAGTCAATCCTTTGTAATTTACTTTGTGGGCGTCCTGTTGCTTCTCGTTCCGTACCCTGCGCGCGCGAGGCAGCAAGACCGGCGTACAGCGGTCATAAAGTTTAGAATTTCACCTGACGACGCGCCGATCCGAATTTTGGGCTTTCGGCTACCTAGCGGACCCGGACATGAGCCGTTGATTCATCTTCGTAATGCTTCATCCGTAAGCGCGGCGAGCGTATCAGTCGAAAGGATAATCCATATTCGTCCGAGCGGAATTGATCGTCCCGAACAAGATGTCTTTTGGCACGTCGAACGTGCGATCGCACCTGGGGCCGACGTCTGGGCCGCACAAAGCAACCTAGCGTCCGATCAACTTCTGATGGATGCGAGGGAATTACGATCCAGCTGCTTGTTCATCGATGTCTCGATTGCACGGGTGAATTTTAAGGACGGCAGCACGTGGAAAAATAATGGGCATTCGCATCTTTACCCGCAAGATGCTCGGGGGAGTGACTGCATCAATGCCACGGCTTCCGGGGATGAAATGGAACAGATCACGGGCTTCACCGTAATAGCGAGTCCAGCATCATATTCTTCGACAGACGTTCAGTCGTATTCTGTAACGTGTTCGCTGGAATCTAAGGGTGAGGGACGAGTCTTCGGGACGTGTCCATTCTGACAGCGCGCCGAGAGGGAATTCACTGACCGGAAGAGCGACCGTCGGACGGTGCGAGATTGCTGCTCCGTCCGACGGCCACTGTCGACGCTTGCGCTCAATGTGGCTACACGGCGCGACTAGAAGCTGAAGCGCGCACCGAGCGTTACGATACGACCAGCGAGAGCATTCGTCATGGTGCCGAAGTTCGCGTTGTTGATGTTGTTCGAGATGCTTCCCGGGTTGAAGTTGAGATTGTTGAACAGGTTGTAGGCATCAACCTCGAATTCAAGCTTCGCGCCCTCGCGGAGAACCGGCATCGAGGGGAAGCCAAAGCCTTTGGCGAGTTCGGCATCGACCGCCTTGTATCCGGGGCCGACCAACGAATTGCGGTGAACGCCCGGCGCCTGAGGGAGCGCAGATCCGTAGGTGGTGCCGCTATAGGCGGTGTACGTGGGCACAGCAAAATAAGCGGCACCGCCATTCGGGAAATTGGAGTTGGCCTCGGTCTTGAATGCGTCGTTGCTGGTGCTCGTACCGGGCTTCGCGGTGAAGGATGCCGGGAACAGCTGGCCATAGCCGCAGGTCCCACAGTACAAGCTGCCACCCGCAACGCTCACCAGCGGGCTCCAGGGGAATCCGGAGTGCATGTTGAAGTCGCCGCTGATGGACCAGCCGCCGAAAACCTTTTCCATCCACGCGTTTTCACCGCGGAAGATCCTGGGCTGCCACACGCCGAAAAGCTTGAATGCTTTGCCGACGTTGTAATCGGACGGGCCATAATCGAGGTTCAGGTTAAACGGATACGGCTGCTCGAAGTACGGGCCGGAGCTGGTATCCATGCTCTTAGACCACATGAATTGAGCGTCGGCCGAAAATTGAGTTGAAAACTTATGGTTCAACTCCGCGAGCAGAGCATTGTAATTACCCCGGCCGGACACGCCCCAGTAGTCACCGCCGCCGATCTGCGGGTTGAGCGTCAGGCCTTCCGCAGCAGGAACAGCGTTCGGGTTCTCGTGGAAGAAGATGTCGCGCGACAAGGTCCCCTGATACCCGAGCGTTGCGATCGTATCGTGACCCAGATCGTATTCGCCCTCGAGCGAGTAGTGATGGGTGCGCATGGTCGGGAGATCACGCGGGAATATGCTGACATTGACTTGGCCAGTTGTGGGCAGTCCGTTGGGTCCGAAGGTAGCAACCGCGTTCGGATTTGCCGGAAAACCGTAAAGGTTGGTGACTCCCGACGAAACGGCGTACACGATGCCGGGATTCGGTGACGTAGGCGTCGACATGGTGAACGAAGGCCCGATTACCAGGCCGGGGTTACTCGAGATCCCCGCCGAAATTGCGATCTCTTCCTGGTTGTAATTCAACCCGTAACCGCCACGAAGGACGAACTTGTCGTGGAACATGCCGGGACTCCAAGCAAAGCCAATTTCTGGACCGAAGTTATCCTTCTGGGCATTCCACGAATTGCCCTTCTGCACGGTCAGACCAGTCAGGAAGTTGGCTCCGGCCCCAGGGATTGCAGCGAACATGTTGCCCTCTTTGGAAGAGAGAGGACTGAAATAGGACCAACGCAGGCCAGCATTAATGGTGAGGTTACGCCTGAGCTTGAAATCGTCCTGGACGAAGAAGCCCCACAGGTTTTCGCGCTGATCCTGGCGAACCGTGGTGGGGGTACCGCTGCTCGGATCGAAAGATCCGCCTTCTTGATGGGGAGCATCGTTGAGGAAGTCCCAAATATTGAAAAAATTGTAACTTGGAACACCGCAAGCGGCGCAGTCTTGCAGATAGTACAGTCGGGTCAACTCGCCGCCGAACTTGATTGTGTGCCGCCCAAGGACCTTGGTGGCCACGTCCTTGTAGCTGTAGGTCCACTGATTGAGAATGCTTCCGACGTTGGGACCGAACTGAGCGATGCCGTTGGCCGGGATACTTCCGATGGCGTCGATGCGATCTGACGGCAGCCCGACGGGAGATTGTGGATTGGAAGCGACCTCATTCCATCGCCAGCCGGCTGCGTTGACGCGGAATTCGTTAAGCAGGGTCGGAGAGAATGTGTGATTCCAGATCAGCGAGAACGAGTCGTTGACCTGGGAATGATTGAAGAAGTTGTACTGGCGGGCGGGGCCGTTCAGAGAACTGGTGGACTGCGGGACCCAGTAGATCGCGAAGGTGAGATGATCGTTGGCAGTCACGTCCGCGTCGAGGCGGCCGTTGTATTGCGCCTTCGAAAATCTGCTTGTGCTCGCTGTTATGTAGTTTGCAATGTCCGCCACGCCGTCAAAGCCCCCACCAATTCCGGGATTGCTGGTGCTAGTCCAACTTGTATCCTGCGTGCCCAATCCTGTGGTCAGGGGCGAACCGAGATCCAGTCCTTGCCCCGAAATGGTGACGCAGTTCACGCCTTCCGTGAGACCGGCATTGGCGCAGGTAGAAGCATTGATACCCGTGTTCACGATCGCCGAACCGGGAAACGTGAGGTACTGGGCAGCGATGCTTCCGCTGGGAGCAGAGCCATCGAAGGCTGCCGTGTCGGCCCACTGGTTAGAAATATTGGTTTGCGCCTGAGGGCTGCGAACCGTTTCGTAATCGAAGAATGCGAAGATCTTGTTCTTCCAAATTGGACCGCCAACGCTACCGCCGAACTGGTCGAAAAATTCGGTATCGCGCAAAACGGCG
>DASUJR010000311.1:0-5394 GCA_036279175.1 Candidatus Acidiferrales bacterium
AGCAGGTTCGCAACTAGGTCGAGCCCGAAGTGCAAACCAAAGGTTCATGGCTGCTCCGCTCCTGATGTGCGGCAATTTGCTCTTGCAAACGCTGAAACATCCAGTCCTAAGCGGCCACGTGCCGTCCAATTAATTCCTTTCTACGTACTGGGTCGGTTTGAATTTTGTCGATCGTGAGATAAACAGCTCAAATTCAAACTGATCCAGCACCCTTCTCTATAATATGGCCGCGAAACATGCAACTTCAACATGCGCCTGCTCGTATCGCCTCATGGGTGTGCGTCCTAGGACGAGTGCTTCCGGCTTCGTCGGTATATACTCCACCCGTTTCAACGGCGCTCCGCTGTTATATCGGCACAGCACGTCTTGGAACGGGACTTCGAACTCGTATTCGGCAAGGAGAATGAGGATGAGCTGGGCACGCGCGATCCTAACATTCAAGTGGCACGGATCACTTGCATTGCTGTCATTTTGTTTGATGGCGTTTGTTCCCGGAACGTTTGCTCAGGCCCCGAACCCGCCTGCGCCCAAGACCCCGCCCCACATCGTCTCCCCGGAAGTGAGCCCCGGCCATCGGGTCACCATCCGCTTTTTCGCGCCGGGAGCAACCGAAGTATCCGTCTCCATGGAAGGATTTCTCAAGCCATTGCCAATGATGAAGGACGCTGAGGGCGTTTGGAGCATCACTACGCCGGCGCTCGATCCCGAATATTACGGTTATTCCATCCTCATGGACGGCGTGCCTATCGCCGACCCGCAGAATCCGCTCGCGAAGCCGAATCTGCTCACGCCGGGAAACATGGTTCTCGTGCCGGGTTCGTCGCCCATGCCCTGGGAAACGAAAGACGTTCCCCACGGTATCGTTCACCACGAGTTTTACCACTCCGCCATCGTCGGCGATAATCGCGATTTCTTCGTCTACACTCCACCGGGTTATAACGCCGTGGCGAAGACGAAGTACCCCGTCCTGTATCGGCTGCACGGTTACAGCGACGGCGCGGATGCCTGGACCTCCGTCGGCCGCGCCAACATGATTCTCGACAACCTCATTGCCGCCGGCAAAGCAAAACCGATAATCGTCGTCATGCCGCTCGGCTACGGAGCGCCGGCCGTTCTCGAGGGCGGCTGGCGGCACGTCAACAATCCGGCCCTGTTTCAGGAGAATTACGAGAAGTTCGGTCAGGCACTTCTGCAAGAAGTCATACCAATGGTCGACAAGCAATATCGCGTCCAAGCAGGCCGCGACTCACAAGCCATCGCGGGCCTCTCGATGGGCGGCGCGGAAACGCTCTACGTCGGCCTGAACAATCTCGACAAGTTCGCCTACATCGGCGCATTCAGCAGCGGCGGAATTGGCCAGGATTACGCGCAAGTCTTCCCCAACCTCGACGCGACCGCGAACGCGAAGCTCCGCGTTCTATGGATGTCGGTCGGCAAGGACGATCGTTTGCTCGCCCCAAACGAACAACTGCGCGATTGGCTCCAAGGGAAGGGAATTCACGTCGAGTGGGTCGAAACAGCGGGCGCCCACTGGTGGCCGGTATGGCGCGAGAATCTTGTCGCGCTGTTGCCACAGCTTTTCACCAAGTGACCAGGCTCGAATGTAGCTCAGGCCTGCCTGCTGCAGGGAGGTCTTCAGACCTCAGGATTTTGACGTTTGGTTTTCGTGTTACACGGGCGGCGGTTCGAGACGGAAAGCTCACCCGACTCGAATTAAACCCCTCGTGGCCGCCGCTAAATCTTCAATCGCGGGCACGGACGTCGGCGTCGTCAACAGCAATTCCGTCGGCTGTCTCCCAGTGCGAAGACCTTCTGCCATCAGTTCCATTGCAGTGCCGGTACCTGGGGGAATCACTACCGTGGCCGTCAGCAATCCGCTGCGGACGTAAGCCTGGCCTGTACTCGGAAGCCCATCGCAACCTGTAAACGGCAGGTGCAGCCATTTATCTCGCACTTCCGCGTCGGCATGTTCCTGAATCGCCTTCCGCGCGCCCATGGCCATATCGTCATTTTGCGCGCAGATCATATCGATCGGCGTTTTCTTCGAAGTCGATAGCTGCATCCACGACGACATTGTTTTGTACGCGCTCTCCGCGGTCCAGTTGCCCTTGAAGTGAACGAATTTCACGTTGGCCGGTTTTGTCTGCTCGATTCCCACCGCGCGGTACTTCGCCGCCGCTGCCGTCGTCGGCCCCTGGATGTAAATTACCGTTCCGCCCTTGGGCACCAGCGCGCCAACTTGCCGGCCCTGAATGCGACCAACCTCCAGGTGATTCGAAGTAACGCCGAACACCGGCACTTTCGCAGTGCGGCGCATCTCCGGGATGTAATCGGCTTCGCGATTTATAACGGCCCACGCGATTCCCGTCTGCAACGCCGCCCGGGCCACGTGCGGGAATGCCGTCCCTCCGGCGGGCTCTACAATGATTCCGTGGGGATGATTGCCGGAAGCCTGAACGACTGACAGCAACTGTTGGCTTTGGTTGATTGGGTCGCTTGCGGCGTAGATGATCCGGACCGTTGCGCCAAGTCGTTGCGCCGTCTGTTCCGCTGCTTTGGCCTGTTCGACTTGGTAATCGTTTTCTTCAGTAATCAATGAAACCAGGAAGTTCAGTTTATTCATCACCGGAGTCTAGACCTGATGTTGTCGGCTGTCGTTGATCTTCGTCATTCTCAGCTTGCCCCGTCGCGGCGGCCGATTTCTTGCCGAAGTTTACCCGCCATCCTGCTGAGCGGGCTCAGCTTGCTGCCTAAGCCAGGCGTCCTGTCGCAGGCTAGCTCTAGCTGCGAGATACTTTGCCGTGACTACCACATCCGCTTCTAGGTTGCCGACTTCACCCGGGAAGTAACGCCACATTACAACCTTGCGACGGGGGCCGCACCGTGTATGTTCGTCCGCTGTGTCCATTTTTGGAACAGCCCAAAATGGAACTAAAGTTGGATTGCGTAAAGTAGTGCTTTGCCGGCGATTAGAAGCTTAGAAGCACCTCCGATCTCTTGTTTTCAGCGAGATGCGAACGGTTTGTAATCCCACTTCCGTAGATTAGAGAGTCATTTTCGGATTCCTCGTGGGTAGCCATCGGTCGATCCTCTTGCGATCGAGGATCCTTCGGCTCAGGTAGTTCGCTCAGGACGCCGATCCTCACCGGATCGGCGCTTCGGTAGATTAGACGCTTTCTGCCAATTCTTGCCTGGCGCAACGGCACGCTGCGAGCACGCTCTTCGCTGTCAGAAAGTGTGTCCATCAATTTTGAGACTTTTGTTGATGGAGATGGGGTTACGGCGGAAATCGATGGCACCGTGTGTCCATCGTCCAAGGTGGTTAAAGTAAAACTTTGCGAGTGGCGCTTTTTGTTGCGAGTAGAAAGGTTCATGTAACTCATTCGGCGGGTTTTGCGGTGATTTCTACTCGTAACGTGTTGCGGGTAGCCGCCTTCGCTGCCTAACCCGCTTCGGCGCCCCAGACCGCCGTCGATCAGGCTAGGGCGAGCCATCGGGCGCCTTCGCCGACAGCGCTTCGGGGCCCCAAGGAAAGCAGAAGCATCGAAGCCTGGGCGAAGCCCAGAGAGCGGGGATCTTTCCGGCATTGGCTTCGCCGTGTTGTGGTTTTGGGCGAACATAAAACGAGCGAGTCTAGCATATGTTTAGCAACTTTTCAATGGAGAAGCGGGGTACTAGGACTATTCCATTCCGTTCCATTTTGGAACGGCTGTGGAAAAGTGCTCGTCGGCGGACAGGCGCGCCATTGGGTTGAATCAAGACCAAGCCGCACAGAGACAATCATTCGTGCCGCAGAATGGTCAATCATTCGTGTCGCAAGGCGACCACTGGGTCCACGCGCATTGCCCGCCGCGCGGGGATGTAGCAAGCCGCCACGATCACAATGGTCAAGAAAATCGCGGACGCGGAAAATGTCATTGCGTCAGTCGGTGAAATGCCCCAAAGCTCGCTGCGAACGAAGCGCGTCAGGCCCAGACCCGCCAGGGTCCCGGCGACAATGCCCGCACAACCGAGCATAAGTCCCCATCGTAAGACCATTCCCAGAACGCGAGTTCGCTGCGCACCGAGAGCCATGCGAACTCCGATTTCGTGCGTACGGCGAGTCACGGCATAGGAGAGTGAGCCATAAAGCCCGAGCGCCACGACCGCTAGAATGAATAGGGAGAAAATCGTGGCCAATATGGCCAGAATGCGTTGGTTGCGCAGCGAATCGTAGAGGTAGCCGTGTAGCGTCTGCATGTCGAACACGGGGACATTCGTGTCGATTGACGCAGCATCGCGCCGTACCACGCGTTCGAAGGCGTTCGGGTCTGCGTCTGTCCGCAGCTCAAAAGTGACCGAGCCGAGTTTGCGCTGAAGGTAGGATGTGTAGATCACTGGCGGCGGCGCGTTACGGATTCCGTCGAACTTCGTATCGCGAACAAGCCCGATAACGTCCAAGGTCGTCGAACTAGCTTGGGTAGGAGAACTCAGGCCTGCTCCAGCGACGCGGATACGCCGCCCAACAGGATTCGAACTGCCGAACACCGCACGAGCCGCGCTCTGGCTCAATACGGCGACTGCCAACGATGTCTGATCGTCACTCGGCGCAAAATCGCGCCCCTGCAAGATCGGGATGCGCAAGGTCGCGAAATAACGTGGTCCGACAGCGGCTTGCATAACGTCGACATCCCTCTTAGCGCCATCCACTCCGGTGATTCGCTGGCCCCACCCGCCGGCCATCGGGCCACCGACGGAAAACGTGGCGGAGCGAATTCCCGGCTCAGCGCGGAGCTTATTGAGAAGATCGAGATACAAGTGATTCAGATCATCGTTTGCGCTTCCCCGTGCGGGGCGAGGATCCCAAGAGAAAAGGAGCACGTTATTAGGGTCGAATCCAAGATCGACACGGGATAGGTGGCGGAGGCTTTGAACAAAAAGGCCGGCGACGACCAGAAGCACACCGAGACTCCAATCTGCGAGGCAATGAGTACCCCGCCAAGGCCAAGCCTTGGGTGCCTACTGGCGAAGACGACCGCACCCTGGTTCAGTGGGGAAGTGAGTTCAATCCGTAGGGCCTGGTAAACCGGAATCACGCCGAAGCTGACGCAGGCCAGCAAGGACACCGCAGCCGTGAAAACGAGCACAGGGGAATCGAATGGAACGTTGAGTGAACCGGAAGCTGTGGCCGTCGACATGAGGCGAACAAGCCCGTGGCTGCACCAAAGTCCGACAAGCAGGCTCGCAACTCCGGCCGATCCAGCGAGGATAGCGCTCTCCGTGAAAAGCTGCTGAAACAAGCGTTTAGCGCTTGCTCCAATCGCCGCCCGGACCACGATTTCATGGCGCTTCGCTTGACCTCTCACAAGCAGCAGGGCGCCTACATTTGCGCATGTCACTAGGAGAACTAACATG
>DASUJR010000312.1:0-4262 GCA_036279175.1 Candidatus Acidiferrales bacterium
CTTGATGCGCTTGGTAAGGACGAGTTTTTTGGCAAATGCCTTATGGGTGCCAAAAAGAAACTGCCTTGTCTTGGCGTGATCGAAATCCGTCCGCAGCAGCATGGCGACAAAACCGTTGCCCGGAACGCCACCCAACGCACGCTGGATAAATTGCGTGGCCAACTCGTATGGAGGATTTGTGATAATGGCGCGCACCGGACGCGGTGCAGACTTTTCGAGAAAGTCGTATCCGCCATCGATATCGGATGCGGAAACGTCGAACCCGATCTTGGATAGCGCGCGAACCATTTTGCCGCTGCCGGCAGCGGGTTCCCAAACTGTGCAGTCGGTCGAGGGCAAATGCGGACCCAACGCCATCGTTACCCACTCAGGCGTCTCGTAAAGGTCGCGTTCTTTGCGCGCGTAACCGCTGTCACGCTGGCTCATTCTTTCGCCTCCGCATTCAGCCGCGCAATCGCGAAGTAGTTTGATTTCGACGGATCGGGCAGACCGCCTAAAACATTCAAAGCGTGCCCCGCCGCTTCGTGCGGGATTTCAAAAATTATCTGCACTGCGCCACGCGTCTTGATGGTCTTGATATCGGCGTAGCTGGCGCTGAAAGCGGCGGGGTTATCAGTCATGCATCACCTAAAAAGGGATGGAGTCATTCATGTCGTCATCCGCCGCAGCTTGCTTGGCTGGCGCTTTCATTTCGGAAGCGGACGGACGTGCTGTGCGCTCGGCGGGCGGGTAAACGCGGATGCCGTCAGTGACTTTGCCGCCGAAATCCACCATTTCGACACGCAACTGAATTGCGTTTCCGCCCCACTGTGAATAATCCTCACCATAGAGATGGGCAATGCGCCGCGCGTTGGTCGCGTTGCAAATGAGTTGTTTTTTTGCGCCCCGGATAAAAATTCGGAGCTTTCTTTTTACTTTTCCGTTTTCCGTAAAGTCCTCAGCCGCGACGTTTTCAATCGTTATAGTTGGGTCCTTGCCTTTGATGTCTTCTGCTTTGAGAGTGGTTCCACCAAAAATGTCATTGATGCTTGGCATGTTCGTGTCCTTTCAGGTTCAGATTGTGCGTTCGGTTTCGGCCCGAACACCTGCCGGCAGCTTGCCGTGTAGCTTCCTGTAATCCCTGGCTGCACTCAGGATTGCAGTTTCAATCTTCTCGTTCGGCCCGATGGCCTTGATTGCGTCGTTGTAGCTGTCGAGGACCAGCGTTTCTTTCGTCCTGAGCGACAAGGCGCGGCCTGAGAAGCCGCCGCCGATGCGCTCGGTTACCTCGCGCTCGGCTCTGTCCGCTTCGCGCTGCGCTTTCTGATAGTCGGCAAAGCGGCTATCGGCCTCGACTACGACCTGTGTTACGTCCACGCCGAGTTCGCCAGCCTTGGCATTGTCGATCGCCTCGCGTTCCTTGGCTTCCGCTTCGCGCGCGATGCGCTCGGCCTCCAAGGCTTTCCGCCGCGCTTCCTCGGCAATGCGAGCCTTCTCCGCTTCCTGCTTGCGGGCAAAGTCGGCAATGCGCTTTTTCAGTTCGTTGAAAACCTTGTCGAAGATGCCGGGTTTCTTGGCATCGGTGTTGTGATGCGATTTGAAACGTTCGTTGATCGAGGCCAGTTCGTCGTTGAGCGGCTTTGTGAGTTTGATGCGCTCAGCCTCGATATCGCCCAAGGTCGAGCGCATACGGTCAACATAGGTCTTGGCTTGCCGCGCCTGTTCGTCGGTTTCGATCACCGGATTGTCGGCAAGAAAGCGCGACAAATCTTCGATAGCGGTCAAACCATAATCGAGCGGTCCCGGCGGACGGTTGCCGCCGATGCCGAGGCGATCAACAGGCTGCAATTCGGCTTCGACAAGGCCGTACATGACGGTTACTCCGCAGCCATTGCCGGATGAAAATCGAGCAGGAGATCACAAAGGCGTCTCATCGCCGCCTTGATGTTCGGCATTTCACGGGCGAGGAATTTCATGCCTTCGCGCGACTGTGAAAGTGTCACAAGCCCGTCGATTGCGTTGTCGAGATCACGGACGGACATGTAGACGTTGCCTTCCGGCGACTCCTGCCAGCGTCGCAGCGCCGTTAATTCCTGATCTGTCATGACGCTTTACTCCTGCGTTGCCTTGAGTGGATTGTCGGAAGGAATTGCTAAGCGATCTCGAACGATGCTCGCGACGTATGATTCGGGCGTGACATTCGCTGTTGCAGCAACAAGCCGAAGTCTCGTTTCAAGTTCGGCTGGCAACAAAATGCTAATATTAGCGGCTCTTTTCGGCATGATTGCGCGGGCAAGATTGGGAATGCGTTCAATGGCTCCGCGTTCTTCGAGAGATTTTATGAGGCGAGCGATTCCGCTTTTCGAGCGCAGCCCAAGGTGATCTTTCATTTCATCGAAAGAGGGCGGCACGCCGGTTTCCTGCCAGCAAGCTTCAATATAGCTCAGGCAAGCGCGTTGCTTTTTCGTGAGGCCCATCATGTCTGCCTCATTGGAGAAGTGAATTCAGTTGCTCTTGGTGATGGCGATGACGATGGCCGCGATTGACTTTGCAGATGGCTCGTGTTCGCCGGAGATTTGATAAGCCGCCGCCCGGATCGAGCAGCCGACTTGTGCAGCCAGATTTTCGGCTGTTTTTCGGGGCCAGAGCGCCTTGCAGACGCGGCCAAAGGCCGGACTGCATAAAGTTGCAGTCCCCTGCAATAACTTGCTTTGGATCGCGCTCGCTTCCGCGACGCGCGCCTCGTAAACGCTACGCATGAACTCAGCTCCCCTAACGCAACAAAACAATTACGCGCCACTCCCCGCGCGTGAGCCGGACGGGCTTGTGTGTATTGCGTAAGGGTCCGTCCGGTGAAATTCATTTCAGCCCCATTTGCCGGTCGGCATGATCGGCAGCGCGCAACAGCGCCAGCAGCATCACCGCGATATTGCCGCCGATGAAACAGCCGAGCAGAAAGCCGGTGAGGAAGGTCATGGTGCGCGCTCCGGTTCACGAATGCCCCAAAGCGATGGCGGCGCGATTAAGTCTCGCGCACGCAATTCATCTTGCAGAATGAGGAAAGTCTCTGCCGGAAGTCGTTCGGCGGCTCGCCAGTTCGATACGTGCTGAGGATTTTTGCCCGTCAGGCGAGCCGTTGCAGCGGTCCCGCCAAGAGCGTCGATCACTTCGTCAGCAGTCTGTAATTCGCGTCCCATGACACGCGATAATACAGGATTGCTGTATCATGTCAACATTCAGAATTCAGAAATTGTCAGTTCAGGGAACCTGTAGCAGTTTCCTGTGGATGGCAAAGGAAGAAAATTTACATCCGTCTGATCAGATTCTTGTCGGGCGCCGGGTATCGGCCCTGCACCGGGCAAGGGGCTGGAACGCTGAGGTTTTTGCTAAGAGCCTACTCAAAGAGTCGCCTCCAAAATTCAACAACTGGACACGCGGCCGTCATTTGATCCCGCCGCAAGTGGCCGCCAAGGTGGCGACTCTTACTGGCAGCGACTTCAACTTTATTTACGGCGGAAATTCAGCCGGAATGGACCCTAAATTCGTGGTCAAGGTCACTGAAGAACTCGATCAAATCGAAGCCAAAGAGGCCACAAAAAAGCCGGCTAAACGTAAAGCGCGACGAGCCTAGCCATGATCTCTCGACTTGGAAACGTCGTTTATTGGGGATGCACGGCAGCTGCAATCTTGTGGGCCATTTTCACCTTCATCGGAATATCTACATCTGCGCAGCCACAATGGGACGTGTGGCTGGCCATAACAGCGATGATTTCGCTGCCGCTATGGGTTGCTGGCTGGGCGGTTAGGTATGTCCTGGTGGGAACACGCCGCGACGGCACCCTTTAGGATGCCTCGCATTGCCCAAGAAATGACCGTACAAGCGATTCCGTGAGCCTGAGAACCTCGATTGCCTCATCAGGGTCTTGGGGCAACTGAGCGGCCAATTGTATGGCTAGGTGCTTAAACGCCAGAATTTCCTCTGGATGGCGGTGTGACGGCTTTTTTAATGGAACGACCTGCATGGCGCTTCCCTCTAAATGTTCTTGGCTTGTTCTTATGATATAATTCCTATTCGATCAAGTCTTAATGGTTGTCCAATTCCAAATGGCAACCGTGAATTTTCAATTAAGCCGACCTGAGAGAGGGGCGATCACAATTTCGTGATACAGGAACCCTGAATTGCATTTGACACGATACAGTATTCCTGTATTCTCTCCCCACGCACAGAGATCACCGGGGAGCAGGGGATGACCACTTGGCTCAAGGATTCAAACGGCAATCAG
>DASUJR010000313.1:0-4023 GCA_036279175.1 Candidatus Acidiferrales bacterium
TATGGGATGCTCGTTCCGCTCACGGTCGCCTTCATCCGTGAGAGTATGCGCTGGTATCGGATCGTCAGCCTGGACCGGCCGATTGATCGCCTCGACCAGCCGCGCCGCCGTCTTGAGATCGCGTTGCGCGACACCACCGAACAAGGCAACGTGATTCGCGCGACCTGGGGTTGGATCCATTTCGCCTTCTACGCCGGTTTCCTGAGGCTTTTCATCGGCACGACGATCATCTTTTTTCAACGACGGGACCACCGAGGCGGCCGGATTTTTCGGGTTCCCCTATTACTTGGTGGTATGGTGGAGGTTCTATGATGACAGGGATTCTCTTTACTCTTTGTATTTTGGTCGCCCTGGGCGTTTTTTTCTACCAGCTCTGGCGCCGCTTTCAGCTCCTGCGAAGCGCTGTCCCCGCGTCCCGTTTCGATCGCATTCCCGAACGCGTTCGCGCCGTGCTCGTCGGCGCTTTTGGCCAGTGGAAATTCGTGCGCCGGAATCCGGGAGCCGAGCGCTCCGCCGGGTGGATGCACTTTTTCATCTTTTGGGGCTTTATCATCCTCGGGATCCAGATCCTCACGATGTTCGGGCGCGGCTACTCCGACTCGTTCGTCGTTCCCGGCTTTAGCCTGCATCTTCTCGGCGGCCCCTATTTGTTGCTTCAAGACTTCATGGAGGTGGCCGTCCTGATTGCGGTTGGAGTGGGGTTTGTGCGATGGGGCATCACGCACGCGCCTCGACTTTACGGCTATCTTCCGCCCGAAAAGCGCCAGCGCGATAAATTCCACTGGGAGGCGTATGTAATCCTGCTTTTGATCGCGATCATCATGGTGGCAGGCCTTGTGTACGATGGTGGGCGAATCGTTTCTCACCCGCACAACATGAGGATCGTTCGGGAGGGGTGGTGGCAGCCACTCTCAACCTTGGTGGGTCTCGGCCTGGCGAAAGGGGGGACGAGCTTCGCCTTGCAGGCGAGCAACGTAGCCTGGTGGGTGGAGAACCTTGTCGTTCTTGTCTTTTTGGATTTGCTGCCGCCCTCGAAACACTTCCACATTATTACTGCAATCCCGAACGTCTTTTTCTTGAAGCTCGAGCCCAAAGGGCAGCTCTCGAAGCAGGACCTCGAAAACGATTCCCGCTTCGGCACCTCGCACATCGATCATTTCACGTGGAAGCAGATGCTCGACATGTTCAGTTGCACGGAATGTGGCCGCTGCTCCTCGCATTGCCCCGCCACCGCAACCAGGAAGCCCCTGGCTCCACGTCAATTGCTGCTCGATTTGCGGGACTACCTATACCAGCATCAGAACGAGATCATTGAAAAAAGGATCGGCCGTGGCAAAGAAGATGGCGCGGAGCCTCCGAAGGTCGGAGAAAACATTGTCGGCCCCGTCATCCACGACGACACACTGTGGGCTTGTACCACCTGCCGAGCCTGTGAGGAGGCCTGTCCCCCGATGATCGAGTACGTCGACAAGGTCGTCGACATGCGCCGTCATCTGGTGCAAGAGGAGGCCCGTTTCCCCAAGGAGCTTACCCGCACCTTCAAGAACATGGAGACGCAATCCAATCCGTGGGGGCTCGACTCCGAGAAGCGGTTCGAGTGGGCCGAACGGATGAACGTCCCGACCCTCGCCGACAAGCCCGACGCCGAGTTCCTCTACTACGTTGGTTGCGCCGGCTCCTTCGATGATCGCAACAAGAAGACGACGCAGGCATTCGTCCGCGTACTGCAAAAAGCAGGCGTAGATTTTGCCTGCCTCGCGCGCGAGGAACTTTGCAACGGCGAAACGGCCCGTCGGCTCGGAAACGAGTACCTCTACCAGTCGATGGCTCAAATGGTGATCGAATCTTTCAGCAAATACGAAGTTCGTAAGATCATCGTGAACTGTCCCCACTGTTTCAACACCATCAAGAACGAGTTTCCCCAATTCGGTGGTTCGTACGAGGTCATTCATGCCGCTGACCTTGTGCAGCAATTGATCACTTCGGGGCGTCTCAAGATCTCTGCGGAGTTCCCGAAGCGGACTGTATACCACGACTCGTGTTACTATGGCCGTTACAACGACGTATTTGACGAGCCACGAACGGTGCTTAGTCGCGCGGGAGCCCAGGTTCTCGAGATGGAACGCCACCATGAGTTCGGCATGTGCTGCGGTGCCGGCGGAGGGCGAATGTGGTTAGAGGAAGACCCGGATAAACGGGTGAATCTGCTCCGCACCGATCAGGCGCTTCAGACTGACCCTGAGGTCATCGCGGTCTCCTGCCCTTACTGTATGAGGATGCTCGGCGACGGCATCAAGACCAAAGAGCTGGAGGAGAAGGTCCAGACTCTCGACGTGATGGAAATCGTCGATGAGATCACCCGGAGCCGTGACGCAGAGTCCTGAAGAGACCTTGCCGCTAATGTTACGCCTCATTGGTAAGTTGCATATAAGAGCTTGTCATCCTTAGGGTTTGTGATTTTTTCGATCGTTGGCGGCTGGTGTCATCCTGAGCGAGCGCTGCGCGAGTCGAAGGATCCCGGGAATACTCGGGGTCTTTCGACTCCGGCCGCACCGGCCTCCGCTCAAGATGACACAATCGGGTCGGACCAAAAACTCACTGACTCTGAGTAAAGCGAATCTCGAGCACGCTAGCCGCCCCAGCCGTACCATCGCACCTGCCAGGTGAAAAACACGACGAAGACGATCGACACCACGATTAGTATCTTCGTCAACTGATCGAGCTTGCGCGGCGCTCCGAGCGCGATCAGCGTCAGCAGAAAGGGATAAACCTGCACATAATAGCGCGGGCCGAGTTGCGCGAAACCGCTGGCGTAGACCAGCAGGCTTGGACCGCTGCTGAGAACTGCCGCCGCCAGCACCAGCGCCGGAATCGGCTTAAGAAAGCTGGGCCTCAGCGCCAGCACGAAGGCCGGACTCACGAGCAGCAGCGCCTGGCCCATGAATTCGGGATGAATCCACGGAAACTTTTGGCTATAGCCCGGCGCCATGAAGAGCAGCGTGTAAAGGTTGAACGGCAGGTCGCGGAGCGAAAACGGACCTCCCGGCCGGGAGAAGCGGTACCTGTCCTGGCCGTACCAAATCCACAGCGCGATATCGTTGGGCGTTCCAAAGCGGACCTCATTGTAAGCGACGTAGACGAGCGCTGCGCCGGCGAAGCCGGGCAGTATCCAAACTACATCTCGTAACCGTCGCCCACGCGCCGCCAGCATCAGCGCGTACATCGGCCACGCGAGCACAAGATCGTAACGCGCCAATGCCGCCAGCGCGGCCAGAACTCCTACGGCCCACGGCCGCGCTTCTCCGAACACCTCACCCAACGCGGCGAGCGTGAACGGTACCGAGGCGAGCAGCGCGAAGTCCCACGAACTGCCCAACGTTGCTTCGTACCACAACGTCGTGCCGACGCCGAAGAAGAGCGTCAGCCATACCCGCGCAGCGACGCCAAGGCCGACCCTGCCCATCAGCCGCCACCACAATGCAATCGAGACCGCGCCGAGCACGACAGCCACCGCGGTCTGATTGGCCGCCTCACCCCAGATCGCCACCGCCGGAAGCATCAGGATCGCCGAGAGCGGCGGATGCAGGATGTAGCTGCGGCCGCCCACGACCACATGTTCCATATAGCTCGGCGCATCGACCCAGGTGTGGCCATGCAACAGCGCCCAGGCCAATCGCGCATGTTCGTTATAAGCCGTGGGCGGCGAGGTGGTCGCGCCGTAAAAGGCCAGGAACAGAATTCCGACGGCGAAGGCGCACCATCCGTCGGAAGCGAGCGCACGTTCGAGCAAGCGCAATCGCGCAGGGGCGATGCGCCGCGGGCCGATCGCAAAATCCACGACTAGCCCCGCGAGCGCAAGAGCGAACGCTGCGACTACCAGCGCATTCGGCAGTTCATGCGTGAACCGCGGAGCGATCGCGGTGTCGGCCAGTGCGATCAGTGCGGCGGCGAGAAAAAACCATCGCGACGCGTGCCGCGTATCGCTCAGAGTATCCGCCCGCGCGCCCGCAGCCTCGGCGACGG
>DASUJR010000314.1:0-7310 GCA_036279175.1 Candidatus Acidiferrales bacterium
AGGCGACGCCGGCCTGCTCGACTGCGGCGACGGAATCGCCGCCGCCGATGATGGTCGTAGCGCCCTTGGCGGTGGCCGCAGCGACGGCTTTGGCGATGCCCAGCGTGCCGCCGGCGAACGCGGGCTTTTCGAACATGCCGAGCGGCCCGTTCCAGATGATGGTGCGTCCGCGAGAAATTTCCTTCTCGAATTCGGCGACGGTTTTCGGGCCGATGTCGAGGCCCATCCAGCCGTCAGGTGTGTCGTCGATGCTCGTGGTTTTTGTCGCGGATGAATCGGGCGATTCGGCGAGCACGTGGTCGACGGGAAGCAGCAGCCGGAAATTGCGCGCCTTCGCTTGCTGCAGCAGGTCGCGCGCGAGATCAAGTTTGTCGTTTTCGACGAGCGACTTCCCTACCGGCTTGCCCTGCGATTTCAGGAAGGTATAGGCCATCGCGCCGCCGATGAGCATCGCGTCGGCGAGCTTCATCAGGTTTTGCACTACTTCGATTTTGTCGGAGACTTTCGCGCCGCCTAAGACGGCGATGAACGGACGATCGGGATTCGAAACGGCTTTGCCGAGGTAGGCAAGCTCTTTCTCCATCAGCAGGCCGGCGGCGGACTGGCGCACGAATTTCGTGATGCCGACGACCGAGGCGTGCGCGCGGTGCGCGGAGCCGAAGGCATCGCAAACGAACAGGCCATCGCAGAGCGCAGCGAGTTGCTTTGCAAATTCGGGTTCGTTCTTCTCTTCCTCGGCGTGATAGCGGACGTTCTCGAGCAGCAGCACGTCGCCATTTTTCAGGGCTTTGCTTTTCGCTTCGGCGCCGGCGCCCACGCAATCATCGGCGAATGCGACTGGCTTGCCGAGCAATTCCTGCAAACGCGACGCGACAGGCTTGAGGCTGTATTTCGGGTCGGGCTTGCCCTTCGGACGGCCGAGGTGAGAAGCGAGGACGAGACGTCCGCCGCGGTCGATGGCGAGCGTCAGGGTTGGAAGGGTGGCGCGGATGCGCGTATCTTCGGAAACTTTACCGCCGTCGAGAGGGACGTTGAAATCGACGCGGATGAAGACGCGCTTGCCGTTGAGATCGAGATCGCGAATCGAGAGCTTGTTCATGAGTGCCTTCCGTTTGGGCTGCATTGGCCACAGAGGCACAGAGCCGTAGAGCACAAGACCAAAGCCCCAAAACCTCTATGCCTCTACGTCTCTGTGGCAGAACTCCGACAGCGCCGTCGGGGACTACAGTTTGGACGCGAAGAGCTTGATCAGGTCGCGGCAGCGGCAGGAGTAACCCCACTCGTTGTCGTACCACGAGAGAACCTTGAGGCAATTCGTGCCGACGACGCGTGTGTACGGCGCGTCGACGATAGACGAACGCGAATCGCCGCGGAAGTCGATCGAGACGAGCTCTTCGGTGGAAACGCCGAGAATGCCCTTCATGGGGCCGTCGGCGGCCTTTTTGAATGCGGCGTTCGCGGTTTCGGCGGTGACAGGCTTCTCGGTCAAAACGGTCAAGTCGACGATGCTAACGTTGGGCGTGGGGACGCGCATGGCGTAGCCGTCGAGCTTGCCTTTCAACTCCGGTATGACGAGGTGCAGCGCCTTGGCTGCGCCGGTGGACGTGGGGATCATCGAGAGGGCGGCGGCACGAGCACGACGCAGATCTTTGTGCGGCAGATCGAGCAGCTTCTGGTCGTTCGTGTATGAGTGGATCGTGGTCATGGTGCCGACGTTGATGCCGAACGTGTCGTAGATCACCTTTGCGACGGGCGCGAGGCAGTTGGTGGTGCAGGAAGCGTTCGAGACTACGTTGTGCTTGGCCGAATCGTAGGTCTTTTCGTTCACGCCGAGGACGATGGTCGCGTCGACTTCCGTTGCGGGAGCGGAGATCAGGACTTTCTTCACCGGGCCGCGGATGTGTTTGGCCGCGTCGGGGCCCTTGGTGAAAAGGCCGGTCGATTCGACGACGATCTGCGCGCCGACGGATGCCCAGTCCAGCTCGGCCGGATCTTTCACCTTGAAAACCTTGAAACCTTTGCCGTCGACGGAAATCGTGTTGTCGGTGTGGGTGACCTCGTTGGTGAGATTGCCCAGAATCGAGTCGTACTTCAGCAAATGGGCGAGCGTTTTTGCGTCGGTGATGTCGTTCACGGCAACCACTTCGATTGATGGATCGCTCATGGCCGCGCGATAAATGTTGCGGCCTATTCTTCCGAATCCGTTAATTCCGACCTTAATGGCCATTCTTCCTCCGTCGTTTCGCCGTGAATTTAATTTGGAAAGGCAAGTAGCGTCAGGCTGACTGAACATCGTTGACCTGGCCGAACACCTTTTATTTTATTTGCGGCCTCCGCGACCTCTTCAACATTGGTATGCAAACCGGCGAGGATCGCCTGCAGCCCTAGCCGCACAAAAACCAGAAGCGTGAATCAGCCACTCCGTTTCGCATGTAGGCTCGGTGATCGCTCCGGCTTCGTTCTCCAAACACAGTTGCGCAGATCACGCCGCCATCAGGCCTACGGCTCACTGGAACACATAATCGCAGGGCAATGTTTCTATCGTGCGGTGGTCCAGTTTCGGTGGCCGTGACGGCTGCCACCATCGCTCGCGACGAAAATCACGATGCCGCCCGAGAACAGCGAAACGAAGGCGTTCAGAGGATTGCTCTGAACAAAAAATGCTAGGGCACGCGTTGCGAAAAGTCAATTGAGGCGACGATTCGAGCGGACTGAGCGCTCGTTGATAAAAACTTAGTTTGACTTAGCGGAAAGCTGAGACCCCGCTGAATTGGGGGCGCCGGGATCGTTGAAGACTTCGACACGGGAGACCTTCTCGTGCGCGAATATGACGAAGACCGTTTTGGCGGGCGGAGTTCCGTAGATCCAAGTGGTGGTTTGTTCGCCCTGCGCGTTCTGCTCGCGAACCTTATGATCCGCGCGTCCGAGAGCGGCGATCACCATTTCCTCGTCCATGCCAACCACGGCCTGATGATCGCGGATAGCCTGCTGGATCTTGGGCGGCAGCGTGTCGAACCAGTTGACCGCCGCCGAATGTTTCGAAAAATCGAGCAGCGAGGCCAGATCGTGCTTCAGTTCATCGGGCGATAGATCGGGCACTCCGTGCGGGTACTCCAGAATAATCGTGGTGCCATGACCCTCATTCGGATGATCGGAAATCGGAGGATCGGGGGTCTGATAGCCAATTCCAACTTGCAGGTGTTCGCGAAGGTGAAACTTCTGTTTGCCGCCCCCGTTGATCTGGACCGCCACGTCCTTTGAATGGAACTCAAGCTTCGTAATCTGCACCGTGTCGCCCGGATTAGCGATTACACCGTCGTGGCGCAGTTCGTATTCCAGTTCTTTGGTGTTCAGCGGCTTTCCGACTGTGACCTTGAAGCCCTTCTTTTCATGGGGAAGAGCCTGCAAGCACTTCGCGTATTCGCCACCGACGTATCTAAGGAGGCTGATTTTCGCCTCTTCGGTCAGATGATCGGGCTTGCGAGCCTGAATCTGGAATTGAGCGCCGGACGACGGAGCTGGTGAAGCTAAGGCGGAAGGTATGTACGAACAGATAGCGAGCGCCATCGCAGTCAAAAGGGTTGAACGGAAGCACATCGCCTTGACGGTCCTGCCCAAATTGTAGGCCTTTCGGGTCTGGCTTGCCAACGCAATTTCCAATGGCAATCCAGCGGTGCGGCAGAATACCCAGGAATACCATCGGGAGCTTTTGACACGCGAGGCTGGGTGTGGTCAGATGCCGCCGGAGAATTATATGCAGCGACATCGTCTGGCTCTTCTTATCGTAATCGCTTTCGCTTTCTTTTTGATTGTTGTGCCGTTGTTTACGTCGGGGATCAGCCTGTTGGTCGATTGGATGTGGTTCGATCAGATCGGCTATCGCGAGCTTTTCACTACGGTGCTGGCGACGCAGGCCGGGCTGGGCTTCGCCTCCGGGATCGCGTGCTTGCTGCTCACCGGCTTTAGCGTGTGGCTTGCGGGGTCCGTGTCGCACCGGTCAGGCTACTTGACCGTCGCGCGAACGATCGAATTCCCAGGCTCGCAAAAAATCCCGTCGGTATTTCGCGGGACGCTATGGGTTGGACTCATACTCGTGGCCTGGCTGGTAGCGCAATGGTCGGCAACGCACTGGAACCAATATCTTTTCGCGACTCATGTCGTGGCGATGAAGCAGGTGGACCCGATCTTCGGTCGTAACCTCAGCTTCTTTCTGTTTCGTCTGCCGTTTCGTTTTTTCATTTATCATCTGGCGCTGATCATTGTTTTGATCAGCTTGATCGCTGCCGGAGTGCGCTATTGGATCGAGGGCGGGATTTGGACTTCGCCTCACGGTGTGAACGTTGGACGCAACGCGCGCACGCATCTGATGGTGGTGGCCGGCATCCTGTTTTTGCTGTTTGCCTGGCGTGCGCGGCTGGGAATGTACGACCTCGTGTATTCAGCGACCGGGATCGTGTTCGGCGCCGGCTACACGGACATTCACGTGGGATGGCCGGTGCTGTGGGGGATGCTGGCGTTGTGTCTGATTACGGCGATCGCATTCTTTCTCAAGGCGTCGAGCGGCCGGGTGCGGCTGCCGGGATATGCGATAGCCGCGGTAATCGGACTCGGGATCTTGGGCGGACTGATCGCTCCGGCACTGGTAGAACGATACGTCGTTGCGCCCAGCGAACTTGAACGCGAACTGCCCTACCTCTCGCGAAACATACAATACACGCGACAGGCGTACGGTCTGGACAGGTTCGACGAGCGGAACTTCCCCGCCATTCAGGACCTGAACGCGTCGAAGATTCAGCAGAACTCCGCGACAATGCAAAACCTGCGGCTGTGGGACCACGAGCCGCAGCTCACTACGTTTCAGCAGCTCCAGGAAATCCGGACGTACTACGATTTTGCAAATGTTTTCGACGATCGTTACACGATCAACGGCCAGCTGCGGCAAGTGTCGCTTTCCGCGCGCGAACTTTCGGCCGACAGTCTGCCCGATCCCAATTGGGTGAACCAGCACCTGATTTACACGCACGGATATGGGCTCTGCCTCGGTCCGGTGAACGAGTCGACGTCAGATGGTCTGCCTGTGTTGTTCGTGAAAAACATTCCGCCCGAATCGTCGGTGGGGCTGAAGGTGACCCGGCCTGAAATTTATTATGGACAGCTGTCGAATAATTACTGCCTGGTGAAAACGAGCGCAAAAGAATTCGACTACCCGTCAGGCGAGGAGAACGTTTACAGCACCTATCAGGGCTCGGGCGGAATACCGATTCATGGATTGTGGCGGCGGCTCGTGTTTGCGATGAACTATGGCGACGTGGACATTCTATTTTCGGGATACATCCAGCCGCAGAGCCGCATCCTGATTCACCGCAAAATACTAAACCGCGTGCAGGAACTGGCGCCTTTTCTTTCTTTCGATACTCACCCGTATATGGTGGTTGGCGATGACGGATCTCTGCAATGGATTGTCGACGCTTATACAACCACAGGCCAGTACCCCTATTCCGACCCGACGCCGGGAATGGGCAACTACGTCCGCAATTCCGTGAAGATCACCGTGAGCGCGTACGACGGACGCGTGACGTTCTATGTGGCCGATCCGACCGATCCGTTGATTCAAGCGTACGAACGGATTTTCCCCGGCGTGTTTCACCCACTGTCGGATATGCCGGGCGATTTGCGCGCGCACATTCGGTATCCGCAGGATTTCTTCGCCGTGCAGGCGTCGAAGTATGCGCTCTATCACATGACCGATCCGAGCGTGTTCTACAGCAAAGAGGACCTCTGGCGGATTGCGACGCGCAACGTCAGCGGCGGGTCGACGCCGATGAAACCGTACTATGCAATTATGAAGCTGCCCGACGTGGGCACCACGGAGGAATTTATCCTGATGGTGCCGTTCACGCCGGCGCGCAAGAACAACATGATCGCGTGGATGGCGGCTCGTTGCGACGGGACCGATTACGGCAAGGTTCTGGTGTTCGCGTTTCCGAAAGAAAAGCTGATTTATGGCCCGGAGCAGATCCAGTCGCGCGTGAATCAGAGCCCGACGATTTCGCAGCAGCTCACGTTGTGGGACCAGGGCGGCTCGCGCGTTGTAAGAGGAACGCTGCTCGTGGTCCCGGTGCAGAACGCGGTCATGTACGTCGAACCGCTGTATCTGGCCGCCGAAAGCGGGTCATCCCTGCCGCAATTGAAACGCGTGATCGTCGCATATTCCGATCAGGTGGTGATGGAGCCCACGCTGGAAGATGCGCTGAACACAATCTTCAACGGAAACGGAGCCTCACAAGTGGAGATGGCCGGAGGGACGACACCCGCGGGAGGCGCGAGCGGGACAACCATCGCGGTGATTCCTTCCCGGCTGGAAAGTCTGATTCAGCAGGCCAACCAACACTACGAGCAGGCGCAAAAGGATCTGCGACAGGGCGATTGGGGCGGCTACGGTCAGGAGATGCAACGGCTCGGCACGGTGCTGAAGCAGATGCCGCCTCCGAAGCCGCAGCCCCACAAAACACGGGGCGCCCAGGGTGGCTCGGGCTCGGCGATCAAATAAAGCATAACAACAAATGCCGGCCCTCTCCCTCGACGGAGATGCCTTATGGATTTCGACTACGTCATCGCTGGATCTTTACTTGTCCTCGTTGCGATTCTCATCTGCTGGCTCTGCATTCGCCGTATCCTCGCGCTCCGGGCAAAGAGATATCGAATGTGGCGGCGCATAGTCGAAGCAATTGTTCTCTCCATAATCGTCCTCTACGCGGCCTATGCAGGCGCCATCTCGGGTTTCAATGCGTTGGCGACTGTCCAGTATTGGGCGACGAATCCGGTGCCCGGAAACTTCTACGATGTTGACGGCTACAAGATGCACATTTACTGTACCGGCCAAGGTTCTCCAACGCTTATCCTCGACGCGGGCTTGGGAAACGATTGGACCGTGTGGGGTGCCGTCCAGCCGACGCTCTCAAAAACCACCCGCGTGTGCTCGTATGACCGCGCCGGATTCGGCGGGAGCGCTGCTCGGCCCGGCACACGGGATGCCGACCATATCGCCCATGAATTACATGAATTGCTCACCGAAGCAGGGATTACCGGCCCGATCATTCTGATGGGGCATTCAATAGCGGGCCTCTATATCCGCGACTACGCGGAACTCTATCCGCAGCAGGTTGCAGGCCTCGTCCTCGTCGACAGCAGTTTTCCTCTGCAAGACAAAAACCCGGTCGTCAAGGCTGCAATTGCCAGCACCCCGCAACGGAACCCGACCGCTCAGCGTTTGCAGGAGAAATCAAACTTTGTTTTGGGTACACCGCGCC
>DASUJR010000315.1:0-6556 GCA_036279175.1 Candidatus Acidiferrales bacterium
AAGCGATGCTCCACTGGTTCCAGACACCGAGGACGATTGCCGTTTTGCCTTCCATGAGCTTGGACATGGCCCGACATTCTAACCGGAAATGCGGCCGTGGTGGATCGAATCCGCTCAAATGGACGGACAACGGGCGAGGAATGCGGGTGCTCACCGAATTCGCACAGCCGGGGGTGGCCTTCGACTGCACTCAGGCCAAGGCTGTGCCACACAGGCAAAACCGCAGCCTCGCAGGCCGTCGGTTAAAACAAGCCTAAGGGCAGGGGGGCAGGGCCCCGTGCGCCGCGGGGTTATGCAGGAACGGCGGCCGCCTGAAAAGCAAGGCGGCTCGCCACAGAACGGGAGAAGCGCCAATCAGGAGATTGGCGTTCCCGGATTAGGCGCGGCGCGCTTAATGGGGTTAAGCCCGTCGCTCTACTGGCGGCGTGAAGTGGGACGAGTTGCGTTGGTAGCGGAGCAGGTGGAAGAGGTTGGTAGCGGCCCGCCAATCACGCGAGGAGCAGGCGGGAAGAGCGTGGTTAGCGGAGCAGGCGGAAGAGTTGGCGGAGGAGTTCCTCGATCAGCGGCCACATCGCGGCGATGATGCCGACGGTGGCCGCGGCTTTCTTCTTGCGCGAGCGGCTCCGGTCGCGCAGGGCTGTAGGGGACGCGTTCGGCTGGTGCGTTGGGCAGAAGCCGTTATCGAGGGCCGGGCGATAGCACCGCTCGCCGGCCGGTCCCAGATACAAACAAGCCGACTGCTTGGCCGCTTGAGCATTTGAGAGCTGAGAAAAGACCGGCTGATCCGGACCAGAGGCTGAGCCGCGGAGTTGATCGGGCGGAATCTGCGGCATCGATTCGACCTGGGGTCGCGAGGAGCTCCAGTCGCGTGAATCGGGCGGCGCTGACGAAAGTTTTCCGCTGGAGCCAGAAGCCGCAAGTCGCGTTCCGCGCGGGGACGCACCGGTCGCATCTATCGGGGACGAGCCCCACTCGCCTGGGCGATCGTATTCGTCTGCGTTATTGACCACTTCGCGACGGTCCATTGCTCCCGCCTTTTCCTGTCGGCAGAATTTAGAGTCGCCCTACCCGGGGCTATTCACCAGGATTACAGCACAGGAATGTCTGAAACACGCATTGCGCCATCTTCGGCTCATCCAGCCCGGATGAACCTAGAGCCCTATTCTGCCGAAATTCGCCTGGAAAAGCTTACCCTTGGGCTGGACAACATCCATTATGACGTTTATCTGAGTCCCAAGTTCGTCGAGTTTGCGCGAAAGTACCTGCTCGACCTGGTGCGGCAGTTCGTGAACTTGCCGACAGGCTTCGGCAAAGACCGCAAACAGCAGACAAGCTTTCCGGAGCATGGCGCGTTTCGCAAGCTACTGACGGAAATCCTGCAGGAGTCGCTAACACGCGCGAAATTCCAGGGGTCGATCGAGACGGACGTTCTGCACCAGCTCGCGCTGCTGAAACACATCAGCCAGGAGCTGAGCAATCAGTTTTCCAGCATTCTGGTGGAATGCAAGGAGTACATTCGCTCTCGCGGAGAGATCTTCGAGCACAGCGAACAGGCCCACGTGCTGCGGTCGAAGATCGCCGACGCGCAGGCCGAGCGGAAGAGCGTGATTCGACAGGCCGGCGAGACACTGTTCCGCGTGTGGGGCGAGATCGAAGACGGGCCGATATCGAAGTCGCGACGCGCACTGTTTGGCGACGATTTCCACGACATTTACGAGCAGCTGCACAGCCGTTTCCTGTTCGTCGACGGCGGGACGGACGATCACGTACTGCTGGAGCATTACGTTCTGCTGGGCAATTTCAGTAGCGACCCGGACCGTTTCGACGTGTTCGATTCGCTGCTATTGGACTTCATCCGGGAGTTCGTGGTTCCGGACGAGAACGCGGAGGAACTGAGCCGCGCAAGCAAGTCGCACGAGCGAATGCTTGAACAGGCGCGCTTGCTGCATTCGGAGCTGGCACGCATCGAACAGGAAATCGATGAAGCCTCGGGACGCCCGGGCGGCGGTGACGAGGGATTTTCGCGGCTCTTCCGGCGTTCGGCGGCGAACGGGGGCAAACCGAATCGTGAAGTGGCGGAACTGAAGAAACGATTCGCGTCGCTGGAGAAGCAACTCGAGGACCTGGCGCCGAAAATCGACGCAGCAAAACAGAGGATGGAGTTCCTGGCGTCGGAGTGCCAGAGCCAGCTGGGAGATTATTTGAACCAGCCGGCGAACGCGCGAGGGTTGTTCGACGCGGAAATGCCGGCAGACGGGAACGAGCCGGTTGCGGAAACGCGCGGGCAATTGTTGGACGAATGGATTCACCGGCTGGAAGAACGGGAGTTGCTGTTTCACGTGGTGGCCGGATATGAGGTGCGGCGGGTTGCGCCGTCCTATTCGCCGCCGATCCACTTGCAGCAGCTGAAAAAGGCGTTGGTGAACCGGGATGAGTTCAAGCGAGTGGAGCAGACGATCGAGAAATTCCCGGCACGCAAGACTTCGATGAAGATGCTGGAAGATTCGGCGCGCGCGATCCGGCGGCGCTCGCAAGGTGAGACGCGGGCCACGTGCCTGCAGTTCACGGAAGACTTTATGCGTTTGCGGCGGGACCGCAGGAATTACCAGCACGTCGCGGCGTGGATGGAACGGATCAACCTGGTGCGGTCGGAGCGTTCGCGCGAGCTGTCGCGCGTGAACAAGAGCCTTTACGAGTTTCTGCATCCCGACGAGGGCCGGCCGACGGAAGATCCGATCCTGAACCACACGATTATCAAGGCGGACGTGCGCGGTTCGACAGGGATCACGAAGGATTTGCTCGCGCGCGGGATGAATCCGGCGTCGCACTTCAGCATGAACCTGCACGAGCCGGTAAAGAAGATGCTGGAGCGCTATGGCGCTTCGACGGTGTTCATCGAAGGCGACGCGATCATTCTGGCGATTTACGAAAACGAATCAACACAAGCCACACGCCGCGCCGTGGCGAAGGCATGCGTCCTGTCGCGCGAAATCGTGGTGGTGAGCGCGGCCTACAACCAGCGCGCAAAATCGGCCGACCTGCCGCCGCTCGAAATTGGCGTGGGAGTCGCGTTTCAGGATTCAGCGCCGTCGCTATGGATGGACGGCGATTCGAAGATCATGATTTCGAAAGCGTTGAACCTCTCCGACCGGCTTTCAAGCTGCACGAAGATTACGAAACGGCTCTTCAAGGATAATCAGTCGCCATTCAACGTGTTCGTGTTGCAACCGTTGATGGAAGACGCGGCAGCGGATGAAGGGGAAGAGCTGCTGGTCCGCTACAACCTGAATGGGATCGAGTTGAATGAAGAAGGATTCCAGAAGCTGAGCGCGGAGATTTCGCTGCGTCCGATCAGCGGGAGTTTCTCGCTGCCGTGGGGCAAGGAAAAGGTGCAGCTCTATTTCGGCGAAGTGCCGCTGGGGGCGTCGCTGGAACCGATTGTGATTCGCAAAGGATTTGTGCGGCAATTATTGGCCGGTGGGAAGGTGGGTGCGCCAGGGACGCGGGCGTACTACGAGATTTGTACGGACGCGAAGCTGTTGGAATTGGCGAGAAAGAAGGTCAGTTCGGCGCAGTGATAAATTCGGCGGCACAGCGCCTCACGATTCATCCGCACCTCACGGTGGGCGACCTTGATGAGTACCAGTGGAAGAAGCTCAGACGAGCTAGTTGATGAGTTTGTTGCTTACCTGAATCGAACCGGTTTCGAGCCGAAACTTCCGCACGAAGTCCCAGGAGAATTGCGAACCTCCGAAAGTGACTACGGCATGTTTCATTGGCAGATTCAACGTGCGACATCCAACCCGTGGGTCGAGGAACTCGTTCAGCGCCTCCCGCACGTTCTCCCGAGGCCGTTCCGCTCTCTTATCGGGCGATACCGCTACTGCAATTTTGGTGTGGGTCCATTGATGCTGTTCGCGAACACCGGCCACCGCGTTTTTTACGAATTCTCAACTCGGGCATTTGGGGACAAACATCTTTTCCCGACGCTGCACGAACACGGGTACCTGCAAATTGGCAATCCGTATGAGTGCAACTATGATCCGGTGTGCTTCGACACACGTCGAGGTGTTCGAGATGACGCCCCTATCGTCCAGCTGGACCACGAAGAAATCTTAATCCGAGGCCGAATCCGCGTCGTTCAAGAGATCGCTCCGACCTTTGCTAATTTCATGCAGCGCGCAATCGCGGAAAAATTTGCAATTGGATAGACGACGCGCGGCCGTGTTCGCGGCGGACAGGCGCGCAGAACAGCACGAGGGGGCGCTAACCACGGTCGATCGTCCCTCCGGGGCTTTTGGGTTCAATTTGTGTCGCGCGCTTCCCGGCACTTCGTGCCGGGCTAAATACAATCGCCGGTCCGCGGTTTCCGAATTGGCGTCGGGCTGGCAGCTTCGCCGGCGAGACGCCGGCGCTACTATGGCAAAAGCGCCCGCCTGAAAAGCAAGGCGGCCGCTACAAAGGCAAAGTCCCCACCCTTTACGCCCAACGAGATGGCGGGCAGGGTCCGCGGTTCATCGTCACTTCGTTGGTGAGGAAGATCGAATTTCGTATTCGCTTTGGACGAGGCCGCCTTTATAGGAGCGGGTCGCGACATGATTGAGAGTTATGTCGCGCGGCAGCGGCCCAAACAACGGGATGCCGGACCCGATCAGGATTGGCACACGCGTGATCACAAGCCGGTCAATGAGTCCGGCCGCCAGGAAGCGCTGAATGGTGAGGCCGCCATCGATATAGGCATTCTTAAACCCGCGATCGTTGAGGCGCGTTACGATTTCCGCAGGCTCTCCCGCCATTTGCTCGACAACGCCATTTTTGACCGATGAGAAATCGACCGGACGAGTGCTCAGGACAACGACCGGCTTTTTTCCGTACGGCCAGCCGCCGAATGTGAGCACAACTTCGAAGGTTCTGCGACCGATCACGATCACATCGATGCTGGCGTAGAATTCCTCGAAGCCGTGAGGCTCCTGTCCTCCGGCGTCCAGGAAATCGAGCGTATGATCCGGCCGGGCTAGAAAGCCGTCGAGGCTAATCCCGCAGAAGACAGAGAGTTTCATGGGGAACCCTCCCGAATTGACCGGCTAGTGTATGTGCGCGGGGCGGATCGGGCAAGAAACAGCCGTGCGAACACCGCCTGAGAAGGCCACACCGGAAGTGCGAAAGCAGATCCCTGGCCCATTTTGCGCGCGCTTGAAGCGCGACATTCCCGCACAGAACGCGGGACTGGGTTCGGGATGACAGATGCTATTTCGCGGACAAAAGACCACGGGCCGCGGGGCCTCTCGCGATTGTCGCGTGACTGTTTCCGCTTGTGTTTCGCTGTTGAAAGCGTATGTAATGCGCGGCGGTGCGGCACGACCAAGCAGCGACCTGCTTACCGCAGAGGCGCAGGGTTCCCGCCAGTGGCGGGCAGGCGCAGAGAATCCGTAAGAAGGCACAACGGAACCGTAAGAAGGCCACAACGGAAGTGCGAAAGAGATCACTGGCCCATTTTGCGCGGGCTTGAAGCGCGACATTCCCGCAGAATGCAGCGGGACTGGGTTCGGGATGACAGATACGATTTTCCGGACGAGGGGACAGACAGCGTTGTCCCAAAGGAATGAGTCGAAGCGATGAAAGAGTTTACGAGGAAAGTGGTGCTGGTGACGGGGACGACGGGGATCGGGCGAGCGATTGCGGTGCGATTTGCCGAAGGAGGGGCTGGCGTCGTCGTGTGCGGGATCGACAAGCCGGCGAACGAGGAGCTGTCGCGGCACGCGGCGGCCAGTGGATTGGCGATCGTCGTCGAACAATGCGACGTGTCGGATGGGGATGCGGTGCGGCTGCTGGTGGGGAAGATTGTTGCGCGGCTTGGCGGGCTGGACATCATCGTGAACGCAGCGGCGATCCATCCATTCGGAAACGTGGTGGACACCGATCCCGAAACATGGAATCGCGCGATAGCGGTGAACGTCGGCGGCGTGTATCTGACGGCACATTTTGGCATACCGGAAATGAAGAAGCGCGGTGGGGGAGCGATCATCAATCTCGCGTCGGTGCAGGGATACGCGTGCCAGCGCGGCGTGGCGGCCTATGCAACATCGAAGGGCGCGATTCACAGCCTGACGCGGGCGCTCGCGCTGGATCATGCGGGCGACAAGATTCGAGTGAACTCGATCAGCCCGGGGTCGATTCGAACGCCGATGCTTGCATGGTCGGCGCAGCACTTTGCACCAGATGTTCCGGTTGAGGAGTCCTTTAAGCGATTTGGATCGCAGCATCCGCTTGGACGGATTGGGACACCTGAAGAAGTTGCGGAGCTGGCGGCGTTTCTCGCGTCAGACCGGGCCGCATTTTGCACGGGCGGTGATTACCTGATCGACGGCGGTCTGCTGGCCGGAATCGGCGTGGAATGATTTCTGAGCCGGGTAGCGGGTCAGTTTGAATTTTGACTCTTTTATCTCAGGGTTTGAATCATCAAACCCCTGACTTTTTTGAATCAGGGTTTGAATCATCAAACCCCTGAAACCCTGGAGACTTTTATATGTCAGGGTTTGAATCATCAAACCCTGAA
>DASUJR010000316.1:0-4606 GCA_036279175.1 Candidatus Acidiferrales bacterium
CGCCATGCTTACCTTGCTTGCGTTGCGATCTTCCACGCTATAGATCGCGCGGCTGAGGAAACTGGGGCTCGCAGCGCAAATCTTCGTCAAGTCTGGTGTAACGAGTCTCTGGAGTTCAAATTGGTTGATGTTATTGCGCACCGTTTTAAGCATGTTCAGAGTTCTGACGAAGAGATATCTTCGACACGTCCTGGGCCATTAATCGGGCGCGCCCTCGGTTTCGACGAAACTGGCGAAGAGATGGACCTGAGAAATCTTTATTATGTGATTCGAGACGCCGTCAGATTCGTTCATAAAAAAGCGGGAACAATTCATCCCAAGCTACCGTAAGCCCCGATTGAGCGGAGAAGGAACCGGATTATCACGTGCTGAAGATCAGGCCAAGAGACATCCGTAAGCGTTAACGGGATTTGTGCAAAGGTGATGCGTGGAGGCAACTTTGAGGCAAAACGGGTCCGCTGCAGAAAACCGAACTAGCTAATGAGCATCTGACCTGCGTTATCGGCGTTTAGATCCACCGCAGAGCGCCGGTCACCATGTCCTGCACGAGGGTGCCGCGCGCATCGGACAGAATGACCTGGCAATTCGGGCCGCACCACTTGGCTTTCGATATTTCGTTAATGAGGAAAAGTCCGACAATTCCCAAGAATAGCGGTCCCACCCAATTACCTTTTTTCATGACTTCCTCCTGTTGTTCATTTTGCCCAAAACCGCCACCATGATCGCTTGCGATTGTTGCTTTCCGGTTGCGAAACCGCCGTAACGGTGTCCGTCGATTCCGCTTCGACTTCAAAATAACGCTCCTTCGCATTGTGATCGAAGTCTCGACCGCGTTCGATCTGTTCGCGCGACCACTTGGGAGCCCATTTGATGCGGTTATTCCGTATCCAGTAGTGCGACTGGCACGGAAAGCTCCAGTTGCCGATGGACGGGTCCAGCGACACAGTTTTGCCGTCAAAAATCAACTTCCAGTCGGTAGGCCGGATCGGCGCCACCACCTTGTTGCCGCAGCCACACACGCATAAATGCGACGACGTGGCAAAGCGTATCGAAATGTAAATCGTCCCCTGCTCCAGATCCTCAGGAATAAACTCGACGAATTGATGCTTGAGGATAATTTCCGGCTTCATTGTGGCCGATCCTCGTTTAAAAGTAGGTTCGTGTCGATGCTGAACTGGCTATGATGCTCGGATTTCAGATCACGGTAGAAGCCGAAAATCTTCTTCCACTTTATGACAGCCAGGGCGGCATTCAGCGCGTTGAGATCGGCAATCTGGATATTGCGATTGTAATCGTCGTCGCCCGGCGTGTCGTCAAAGGATACCCGTTCGCGGAAGTGATCACGCTTCTGCAGAGTGCTGGTCGTGACTCTCACAATGCCGCCCAATGCGCCGTTATCCAGCTGAATTCCCATGCCCACGTCGGTGAACGGAATATTAAACTCTTCGAGTTTCTCGACAATCAGTTTTTTTGGGCTGTTCTTGTCCAGGCACACAAAAACAAAATCCATGCTGCGCAGTTCTTCCACATTACCGGCGTCGAGAAAGACAGGGTGATCGATGATGCCGCGATGCATTTTTCCGTAGAGATTCTTGAAATATGTTGTTTTCGGCTGTCTCGTTCCAAGTTCCTCGATGGACGGCGCCGAGGGTGACCGGAACGCGTTGTGCTGGTAGAAGGTGTCTCCGTCATAGAGGTGAATTTCCTTCACCGGCGTTTTCGCAACAAGGTCAAGCACGTAGGAGCCCGTCCCGCCCAGGCCCAGAATCGCAATTCGCTTGCGCGCCAGCTTGTTCGTGACTTCGACGATTTCCGCCCGGCTGGAGGCAGTGTCGGTGTAGTTGAATGGCTCGTCGCTGTCATCGTCAGGAACAATCACAGGGAAGGTCTTTGCCGTTAGGGTGGCGTCGATTCTCTGCGCCGGGCCGGAAATGATGGCGACATAGGTCGTCACCTGCGCGTAGTAGTCAGGATAGGCATCGGCCGGCTTGGGCTTGGCGGAGAACGAGTGGTTAACCGGCACACCTTCGGCGAGCGAGTGGGCGTTGCTGCCGTGCTTGATTTTGGCGATTTCCGTGCCGTCCTCATTGCACGGATGCTCCCCGGAGAAATAGGCGACGTGTGTGTCGGGGCGGCCGGTCTGGTCGCCCGCAAGCACGAGCTTGATGACGAGAATCCCTCGCTTGACCTGCTTTGCCGGATTTACATACGGCACGTCCTTCACCAGCAGGCAGCCCGAGCGGACTTCGATGTCATAACCTTCGTCGCGCAGCTTCTTCAGGTCGTCGCTACGATTTATCGGTCGCTGTGACATTGAAAATCATCCAGTTCTTGACCTTAACCGACTGGCCCTCCTTCATCGAGCCCTGCGGATTCTTGCGCGGGCCGTCCTCATAAGAGACCGTGTAAAGAATATTGGAACCCGGTGGCGGGGTCGGAAAAGCAAGCTTCACGATCTCGTCGAAGGACACGGTTTTGGTCGTGACGGTCTTCTGCTGGCCGTTGACGATAATGATGTATTTCCGGGGTTGCACCGGACCGCTATGAAAATGCTCGTCCTCCCGCAGGTGTACGGGCTCGTCCTCGTTCTCGACGATGGGATCTTCCTTGTCTCCCCTCACCTCCCGGAAAAGATCAAAACCCGGCTGAACGTTGCCGAGTTTGTACAGCGCCTCGCCCGTGGTCGGGTTGGGCGAATGGTAGGGCTTCTGATCAATATGAATGCGTACTTCGTGTTTGTGATTTTCCATTGTTTTCTCCGTGGGTTACAGGCTGCATTGATTGAGTGACAGCAGGTTGTCGTTCCAGTCGCCGTCGGCGTGCGTTCGCAGGTACGGTGCTCGCCCCGCCGGGCGGACGACTCCGACTTCGGACCGCTTGCCGTTGTAAGGATCGAGGACGAAAAACGAGTTGGTGCCCGCGTCGATGCTGCGGATCACGTCGTCACGCGTCCATTTCCATCCCGCCTGGGGATTGCCCAGATGCGTGATGTGCTCATGCGGGCTTTGCGGGTGCGGCTTGGTGATGCAGGTTATTCGAACGTCTGCCACTGAATTCTCCTTTCTTGAGCCCATCGCCTTCGGAGGGCCAGATACATCGTACCACAATCAGCGGATTTGGGTATTTCTAAAACAAAAAAAGGGAGTGTCAAAACAATTCGCCGGTACGGCTCCCTCCGCCATCGGCCAGAACACCCCGTTTCAGCAGTCGCACGCGAGCGGCGTCCCTTGAGGTCTGGAAGGCGGTCGTCACCACGGTGATAAGCTGCTGGCCATGTTCCGAGCCCACCGTCAGATTTTCATAGGGAATCGCTTTTTGTTCCCGGAAGCGTTTAACGGCTTCCACGAGGGCGCCTGCAGGCATGAGGATCGCGCCGCAAGCATATCCCGCCTGCCATTCCATCCAGTCGCGCTCGGGCGCGGAGATCATGTTATCGCGGTTACATTTGTTTGTATGGGGCTGCGGCTTGGCGGGGAATAAGGAGAGAGATGGATTCATAAGATCATCAAACATGAACTGGTGGAAATGGACATGGCCAAACTCGTGGGTCAGCGTCGTGCGCAAACGGTTTTCCATGTTCGATGCGCCGAGGGCGGCGGATATCTTAACGACAGGGCGCCTGCGCGGCGCAAACTCGGTCAAACCTTCAACCTCGCCCGGCTCGCCGGATAAATCTGCAAAGGAGTCAAGATCGGCCTTCTGCTCGATCAGCACCGTGAGGTCGTCGGTCTTGATAGGAAATTCGACCTTGCCGTATCTTTTGGTCAGGAATTCACGGACAACACGCTCGCATTCGTCGTCTATCTCACTGTGCAGATAATGCGGACGCTGGGGAAACCGCCCGGTCTTGTCGTTCACCCACTTCATTCTACTTGCCGTCCTTAACCGCCCTTCGGAAGGCCTTGAAGGCTTGCTCGACCTTCTGCGGTTGCGTTGTCGCCATTTTCTGCAAATCGTTGGGAAACGTGCCCGCGGCGATGCAGAGCACGTCCTTCGACAGATCAACATGTTCCGCTATCTGGGCTATCAGGAATTCGGATGGCGGATTACGACGGTCATGTTCGATGTCATTTAAATATTGCGCCGAGATCGCCTGCCCGTCCTCCTTTTTCACCTTTGCTGCGAGATCTTTCTGGCTTAGGCCCTTCGCCCGCCGCGCTTCTGAAATCAATGTGCCGAACGTTTTCATGGTCCCCTTAGTATTATAATCCGCTGATTTGAGAATCAAGGCCTTTGCTTACGCCTTGGCTGGAAGCGTAATCATCTGAAACGACTTTGGTGGCGAAAACGCAGGGCTCAACCGTTCCCGGAGCCGCGAGTATTGGCCACCAGAATGGATAGCCGCTCCAGCCCAGATCCTTGGTCCCCGCCTGCCGCAGCAGCACAAGCGCAGGCTTTGAGCGTTGTGGATCGAGCACCAGTGCGCGGATTGCACCGCCGCCAAGAATCGAAAGACCGGACTTGTCGCCCGACTTGTCGCGCGATAGTTTTCTTCCCGTCTCCGCGAGCAATAGCACCTTGCCGTTACCGCCGTCGCGAACGTCTGAGTAATAGTCCAGAAGCCCGCGCATGGCGTCCCATTCAAATTCTGCCTCGGTGAATTCCA
>DASUJR010000317.1:0-24112 GCA_036279175.1 Candidatus Acidiferrales bacterium
GACTCGCCGATGGTAAACCAAAACCCACAGCCAAAACTAAAACCCACTACAGCCCGCCTCCCGATCACCCTTGGCGCAAGCCCTGGAAGCGGACATTTCTACCTGGCACAAAACCGGACATTTCTACTTTGCGTTGACACCTATATGGGCCATCTGGCAATTCCGCCGTGGAAATCTTCTGGGGTGGAGAATCGCTGATCGGTGCGGTTGTTAGATACGTGACAACAGTAGTGCATGAGATTTGATATGATCGCGCCGCGGATCACTTGAAAATCTATCGTCAACGCCGACGTTCACGTCCTCGGGCGCGCCGCAGGGTGTATAGGCACGTGCTGCTGTCTCTGGAACTGCGCAGAGAATTTCTCGCGCAAAAGCTCGCGCTACACGGGCCGCGGAAAAGAAGACGCCGCCGGCGCGAACGTTTCTGCTTTCCCGCAGTCCTCCGCAACGAGCCTTTTTTAAATCGTTTTAACTCAGCGGCTGATTGAACTTTGGCCCATCGCTGTCTCGTTTCGGGTATGATTGTCACGCCCCCGATCTCCCCACCGGGACGGGCATTGCTAAGTTCAGGAAGCGGAAAGTGGCAATCACCCGAAACGCGGCGGAGCGCGGGTTTGCGTTTCGATTCGTCGCTGGTGACGCAGAATCCGGTCATTCCAAATCGTCACCTACACCCCGGCCTGTCGCGGCGAGAACTGCTCAAGCGATTCGCCGTGGCGGGCGCGTGTCTTCCGTTCGGTTCTCTCGCCTCACCTTTCGGGCTGGCCAACTCTTTCGCCGGCCAAGCCAAGCTTCTTTCCGACCAGGACGAACTCCTGCTCGAGGAAATCGAGCACGCCGGTTTTCTCTATTTTTGGGAACAAGCGGGCGCAGAAACAGGTCTTGTTCTCGATCGCTGCAACGCTCGCGCACCGGACAACAGATTTTTGGGAAATATCTCAGCGACCGGATTCGGGCTTACGGCCATTTGCATCGGCGAGCAGCGTGCGTACGTATCGTACTCGCAAGCTCGCGACCGCGTCTTGAAGACGCTGCGGTTTCTTTGGTCGAAAATGCCCACCCATCGCGGCTTCTTCTATCACTGGACGAACATCAATACGGGCGCGCGATTGTGGGATTCCGAGGTTTCGTCGGTCGACACGGCGATCCTGCTCTGCGGTGTGCTTACCTGCAGACAGCACTTTGCCCGCACTCCTGAAATCGCGGACTTGGCCGAACGTATCTACAACCGCATCAACTGGGCGTGGCTTTCGGAGGATACTCTCATCTTGCCCGGTGGCTGGCTGCCGGAGACGGGCTTTCTTCAGTATCGTTGGGACAATTACAGCGAACTGATGATGATTTATTTGCTGGGTATCGGCGCTCCCAGGCACTCACTATCGCCGGATACGTGGGACGCATGGAGGCGCACCACGTTCGAATATGACGGCATCCGCTACGTCGGTTCATCGGCGCCACTGTTCGTTCATCAATATCCGCAGGCTTGGTTCGACTTTCGCAATCGGCACGATAAATACGCGGATTATTTTCAGAACTCCATCGTTGCGACGGACGTCCATCGCCGCTTCTGTGTCACGGAACTCTCGAAACAATTCCCGGATTACAGTAATGACCTGTGGGGCATCACCGCCTCCGATTCGGTTCACGGATATGAAGTGTGGGGCGGGCCGCCCAGAACCGGTCCGATCGATGGAACGGTTGTCCCATGTGCAACGGGAGGTTCTCTGGTCTTTCAGACTCAGGCGTGCATGCGTGTTCTGCAGAACATCCGATTCAACTATGGCGCGGGAACGTGGAGCAAGTACGGTTTTGTCGATGCTTTTAATCCGCTGATCAACTGGTACGACACGGATGTAATCGGGATCGACGTGGGAATCACACTGCTGATGGCCGAAAATGCCCGGACAGGATTCGTCTGGGAAACCTTCATGAAAAACCCGGAAGCGCAGCGGGGAATGCAACTCGCAGGCTTGGAACACTATGAAGCGCCGCTTCCGCAGGAATATTTGCCATCGCGGCCCGGCGCAAATTCGAATAAGTCAAGTCCGCCCGCAACAAAACCTCAGCCGCAATTGTAACGTATGGCCTGCGATCGCAAGGGACGGGCTACCGCGCATTAGTGAGATTAGTAGCACCGACCGAATCGTGGCGCGATTCGCGGGTGTTTCTCACATCACGTTTTAGCGTTCCGCAGCAATTCTTCGGCGTGGAGCGCACCTTCGGGACTGTCTTCGTGTTTGAAATATGCGAACACGTCGCCATTCTTAGCCAGTCCGGCTACAGTTTTCATCAGCTTCGTGCGTTCTGCCACAGATTCCATTTTTTCCGGGTTCCGCAGCCGCAGATAGGAGAAGTCTGCAGTCTGAACCTTTGGCGTCTCGAGCTTTTCGCTCTCAGCCAGGCACAGCGCAGCGTTTGTGCCATGCAGAATCGAATAGACCTCTTCGCAGAACCACGATTCGTGACGAAACTCGAATGCGGCGCGATAAGCTTTTGGCAACTCAGCCAGAAATTCACGGAGCCGGGCAGCATCGCACTTCAAGAATGGCGGAAGCTGGAACAGAACTGGCCCAAGTTTGCCGGCGTCGTAGAGAGGTTGCAGCGTCGAAAGAAATCTCCTGGTACTGTCCCCCGCGCCCTGCAGGCGTTTTACATGGGTGATTGATTGATGTGCCTTGATTGCGAATTTGAATGCGGCAGGTGTCGCTTCCGCCCAGCCGCCGAGCAGTTTCTCCGTTGGAAACCGCCGGAACGTGTAGTTCACTTCTGTCGAGTTCAGCCGGCCTGCGTAGTAGCCCAGGAATTTCCCTGAGGCGAGCTTCGCCGGATAGAACGCCGGTTTCCACGCTGGATACGCCCAGCCAGATGTGCCCGCATAGATCATGATGCGCAGTTTAAACGGAAATGCGAGAGTTAGGAACAGCCGGAAGCGTGCGGCGGTGCTCGCCTTCGACTCGAAGAGTTCCCAAACCGTTGTGCCGTCACTGGCACGTGACGCGCGATGGGTGCAGGATACATTTTTCGACGACCGCTCGTCTTTGTGTCCAATGCGAGATACATTACTGCGCGTCAACGGTTGCCGTTGAGAATGGAGGGTTCTACGAATCGGCCAATGCAGCGCAGTGTTCTGTTCATATCCGCGGCCCTTGCGGCGCTATTGCTTTCGCTTCCGACGACGGCACACGAACCGCAGTCTACCCAGGGGGCAGACGGCACGATTACCGTGGCCGCTCCGTCGTGGCAAAAGGGCGCCTACTGGCAAACCGTGGATCACCAATTGTTAATCGATTTCGCCAACCTCGCGCGCTTCCACAACGACGATCTGAGCCTCGGATTACCGCTGGCAGGGCAGAATCGCGTCGTCTTCATGGGCGACTCGATTACTGAAGGCTGGCATCTCGATAAATCCTTTCCAGACAAGCCATATATCAATCGGGGAATCAGCGGGCAGACGTCGTCGCAAATGCTTCTTCGCTTTCGACAGGATGTGATCGACCTGAAACCGAAAGTCGTGCTGATTCTGGCCGGGACGAACGATTTCGCCGAGAACACGGGCCCCGTAACGCTCGACCAGGTTGAAGGAAACATTATGTCGATGGCGCAATTGGGTAACGCGAACGGCATTCGCGTGGTGTTGTGCTCGGTCCTGCCATCAGTTCACTTCCCCTGGCACCCGGAACTACAGGACCCTGCGGCGCGGATCGCGGCGTTGAATCAATGGATGAAATCTTACGCGGCAGAGAAGAAATACGTTTACGTCGACTACTACTCAGCTATGAAGGATCCAGCCGGCGGCTTACCGAGCAGGCTTAGCCCAGACGGTGTACACCCCTCTGCTGCCGGTTATGCCATTATGGCGCCCCTTGCTGAATCCGGTATTGACAGGGCGCTGAAAGGCGAGCGATAGCATTCAGTGAGTGGCGCGACTTGCTTCGGTTCGTCGAGACCAAAGATAAGGAATGGCAGGCCCAAAGCATCGCGCCTGCATGTCGTAAGCGCAAACCGGCTGAGCCGACTCACATAACGCAACTCGACTACACCGGCACGATTCAGCCCGCAGGCGTTTAGCGGCCCGCAAAACTAGAGGAAGAATTCCGGGCGAGGACCGTTCGCGTTTTAGCCAGAACGTTTTTCCGGCCGATTGGAACGGTCCCCTCGTAGCTATCCCGGATCTCGGGTCAGTCAGGCGCAAGCTCCAATTCCGCTTGCAAGCGTTGAAGCCTTTGCTGAGTTCTCTCGAAGTCCAGGAACTTGCTTACGCTCTGATGCATGCTCCGTGAACTGTCGGCGATGTTGGTCAGATGGTTGGCATATTCGGGCGCGAACAAGTGGCTTTGATTCTCGTTGAGATAAACGAGAGCGGCCTGTGTGCTGGTTGCAACGCGGGCTGCATGGGAAGTGACTTCCGTAATGGCCTGTTGCTGCCAAGGCAGGGCACGGTCGCGAATTTGCTGTAATTCAGCTGTGCGAATGCCAACCTCGTTGATATGCGCCTTTACCTGCTCGAGGTGGGCCGCGTGAGTTCGCCAACTGGGCTGCTGCTGCCCGGAAAAGCTTTCCAGTGTCTCGGCACTGACCCGCAGTGCCACGTTTTCCGCCCGGATTTCCGAGAGCAGCTTGGATGCACGCTCCGAGGCGTAGCTCGGTTCGATGGGCGTCGGCTTCGGCGGAAAAGCGAAAGCAGATGCCGTTCCAAAAAGCAGAACTGTTCCAATAGCTGCTGCGATCGTTCGTTTCAAGTTGAGTCTCATTTCTATTCTCCCGTGAATTTTCCCCCCGGGCACGCGAACTGGAGCAGGATTCGGAAGCGCCGCCCCACTCGCCCGCCCGATGGGTTTGAACTTCGGGGACAGAATAGAAATGAATGCGTCGAGCGGGTATCCCGCCGGGCGGGTATTTGAGGGCCCCCACCGGAGCTACGGTCTTCTAATGGATGATTCCCTTGCGGACGGCGTAGAGAATGAGTTCGGCGGGATTGTGCAGATTCAATTTTTCAAGGATGTGTTTGCGATGCGTCTCCACAGTATAGGGGCTGATGTTGAGGTCGCTCGCCACTTCCTTATTGGCTTTTCCTTCAGCGAGAAGCTGCAGAATCTCGCGCTCGCGATCGGAGAGCAGGTCATAGCTATCGACCTCGCCTTTCTGTTTGAGTACGCGCACGTAATCTTCGGCAAGGATGTGGCTCACCTTCGGACTGAAATAGGACTTATTTTGCGTGACCGCGTGAATTGCATTGATCAGGTCAGGCGCCGCTGAGTCCTTTAGGAGATAACCCCTCGCTCCCGCTTTCAACGCGCGCATCACGTACGATTCGTCGGCATGCATGCTTAAGATGATTACCTTCGCGCCCCGCTGTTGACCGACGATTGCTTTAGTGGCCTCGATCCCGTTCAGAAGAGGCATGCCGACGTCCATTACGACAACATCGGCCTTGAGCGATGCGGCAAGTTGCACCGCTTCCCGGCCGTTTTCGGTCTCGCCGACGACTTCCAGGTCCGGTTGGCGGTCGAGAAGGGCCCGTAGGCCGGTACGCATTACGGTATGGTCATCGGCCAGCAACAGGCGCAATTTCTTCATGGGTTCACTTGCCGGTCTGACGCATGGGAATCGAAAGCGGGTGCTGCAAGCGGCAAATCAACCCAAACGCGTGTGCCCCGCCCGCGATCCGAAGTGATTTTGAGGCTGCCCCCCAGTTGGCTGACCCGTTCGCTCATTCCAAGGAGCCCGAGCCCACGCACATGGGCGGCATCAAACCCTCTGCCATCGTCTTCGACGCTCGCTTGTAGATGACCAGGAATTTGCGTGACCATGATGCGCACCCTTTTTGCCTGGGCGTGTTTTGAGACATTATTCAACGCCTCTTGCACGATCCGGTACATGCAAATCTTATGGTCTTCCGGCAGATCATCAGAGACATTTTCGTCCGTCGTGTCCACCACCATTCCGGTACGCTTCGAGACCTCGCGCGCCTGCCATTCGACCGCCGCGACCAGGCCCAAATCATCCAGCATGGAAGGCCGAAGAAGAAGAGCCATGTTGCGAACTTCATTGAGGCATGTCTCGGCAAGCCTTTTGATGTTTTCAAGCGCGCCGCGAAACGAGCCTTGCCCGACGGACATCGCGGAAAGGCTCTCAATATCCACGAGCAATGCGCCGAGAGACTGGCCGACTTCGTCGTGCAATTCGCGGGAGATAGCGCGCCGCTCGCGCTCCTCTGCGTCAACGAGGCGTTTCGACAATTCCTGAAGCTCGTGGCGCGAGTGGAGGCTTTCTTCGTATTTTTTCTCGAGGCTTTCTTCCAACCGCCCGGAGTAGACGATCGTAGTGGCCGCCAGAATCAGTCCCAAGCCGAAAATGATTCCGGCTGCTGCAAGGAAGCGGCGCTGGAATTGACGGAGCGCCGCGGCCTCCGTGCGCTCGGCATCGTGAAGGTCGTCCGTGTTGATTGCACTCACTTCACCGGCAATTGCCAACGTATGGGAATGCTGCAGAAGCATCTCGTCTCGAAGCAAGGAGTTGTTCCTGGCATCTCCCTCTTTCGCGTTGAGATTAAGGATTGGATCGAGCGTCGCCCAGTAAAGGTCCATCTGCTGCGCAAGTTTTTGGAACGGGGGCTTTGTGCCAGGAGGCAGAGAGCGGATGCACTCTTTTAGAGTCGCATCGGTATCGCCGCGGATGGACTGGAGCTGCGTTCGTAGCGCTTGCTGCGTCGCCTGGTCTGACCCGGACAAGGTACCGGCGCGAACCACATCGCCGGCCTCATAGAGGCCGGCCCGAATTCGTTCGAGCGCCTGCTCGCGATAGATAAAGTTCTGGAGAATCCGCGCGTTATTGGATGCAAGCGCGCTGAGAGTGCGCAAGGAGTCCAGGGATACAATTGCGAGGAGAACGAGCAGCGCTCCAAAACCTGCGAACAGGACGATGCGGGTTCTCGCCCTTGCCGGCACGGACGGCTGCAATCTCTTCGAAAGGCCCATAGTTCCTTCGGTCATCCACTCTTTGCTTTGGCGGATGTAGTTTACAACGCGATGACGGAAGTAGTGCCTTTTGACGGGTGTTCAGGGGCGACAGAGCAGATGAGAAGGGGACTATTAGCTCTCGCGCATGAATGTGGCCAGCCACAAGGCACGTGGGACCGTAGCTTTCGCAGGGCGCAAGAATACCGCCTCGGCGGGATACTGCGTTTCACTCCCGCGCCATATCCTCATTTTCGAACAGCGAGGCCGCCCTTGCAAAAGGAAGGCTTCGACAAACCGAAGAGGAGGAAAGTGAAATGCGCTTCACAAACGTAAGCAAGGCAGCCTCGGCCCTCGCTCTGGCGCTGGTCCTCGGCATTCCTTTGATGGGGCAGGCGAGCGCGAACCAGAATTGGAACGGTCGCGATCAGAAGATCGAGCAACAGGTCACCGAACAGCTGCAGAAGAAACAGAAGTTGAGCGGAGTATCGGCGGCGGTGGAGGATGGGATCGTCACGCTGTCAGGCAAAGTGGACCTGCTGATCGATAAGGAGAACGCCGAAAAGCGGGTTCGTAAAGTGAAAACCGTGGACGGCGTAAGAAATCACATCGACGTCGCCGGGAAGACGGTCTCGGATAGCGAACTTCGCGAAACACTGTCCAGCAAGCTCCGCTACGACCGCGTCGGCTATGGAATCGTATTCAATAGCATGACGCTCGCGGTCAATGACGGCATAGTGACCGTGGGAGGTAACGTCCGCGATTACCCGGATCGCGATTCGGCGATCGCCATTCTTGAGACGACGCCGGGCGTGAAGGAAGTGGTGGACGAAATCGACGTGGCGCCGACTTCCATCTATGACGATGATTTGCGGATTCGACTGGCCCGCGCTATCTACGGCCAGCCCAGCTTGCAGTTGTATGCCATGGACCCGCAAGCTCCGATCCGTATTGTCGTAAAGGGCGGTAATGTCGAACTCGCCGGCGTAGTGCTAAGCGATGCGGACCGTCAGATGGCCTACATGCAGGCGTCTGCGGTACCAGGAGTGTTCAGCGTGCAGAACAACTTGCTAGTCGCATCGAGCGCCACTCGCTAAGTAGAAACGGGCCCAGCACGGTCGGCGTGCTGGGCCTTCTTCGCGCAGCGCGGATACAAGCTATGGCCGAGCGATCATTTCTTCGCGCATGCAGCCTTAGACTTCATCATAGAGGCGCAATTGATCCATGCACTCGACCCCGCTCCTCATCCGTGAGTCAAATGTAGTAATTCATGACTTCCGAGACGCGGACTCTGAGAGATCTTCGCTTTCGTTGGATTTCTGGATTGGTAGCGATACCGGGATTCGAACCCGGATTTTGGCCTTGAGAGGGCCACGTCCTAACCCTTAGACGATATCGCCGATGGCCGGCCCGCTTGCACAGCGGTCACACTCTCTTCATGAGAATAAGCGGACCAAAAGCGAGTTTGATTTTCGCATGCCCAATTTGACCCGGCAAGTCTTCACCGGGGCTCCCTGCTCAGGTCCTATGCACGTATTTGAACGCACAGGAGTATGGTTGTTTCTGGCGTTGGGCGTACGCCAGTCCCTTGCAATGTGATTGCGGCCGGACAACTACTTACGGACGGTCACGGCGGGAATGCGCCGTTTGCTTCTTGACAAAGTTCCGGGACTCCGTTTATAAGCGCCCGATACGTCGAGGGCCATCCGCCAGGCCGCCGACCGGAGGAATCGAATGTTCTACGCAAAAATGAACGACGACGATGACGAGTTGCCTCGGTACGAGGAAGAAGACGAAGGCCTGGAGCAGCCGCAAGAAGCGGATTTGATCGAGGAAGGCGAAGAGGTCATCGAGGTCGAAACCGGCGAAGAGGAGCCCGAAGCTCCGGCTCCGACGCCTGCGCGGAAGCCACCCCGGGCCGCCGCCAAGAAGACAAAGAAGCCTGCTCGCAAGAAGAAGGCGAAGCCCAAGGCAAAACCCAAGAAAAAGGCGAAGAAGGCAGCTAAAAAGAGCGCCCGCCGCAAGAAGCGCTGACGGACTTACCTGGTTCCGTCGCTGGGTTCCGCAGCGAGTTGAACTGACCCTTTCTGCGCAGATCGAGAGGGTCAGTGTGCGAACCGATGCGTCGTAAGTGTCTGCTTCAGTGAGGCAGGGACGAATGATTCGTTTCGGTACATGATGCCTGCGGGCCGGGTTAAACCCAAATCCTGTCGATTCTCGCCAGTTTGGACCGGTAGCTTCCACATTGGTTCAGTATCTTCCGCAGTTGAGCAATCTTCTGTTGCTGCGCGAGTGTTCCGCCGATAGCATACGCCCCCATGAAATGGGCGGTCGAGCACATCCGTCGAATGCGGGGCGGGGCGCAATCGCATTTAATGCGTTGCGAGGACGGAGGCTATTACATAGTGAAGTTCCAGAACAACCCGCAGGGGATTCGGATTCTGGCGAACGAATTGCTTGGTACGAGACTGGCGGCACGGATGGGGCTTCCAACTCCGCCTGCGGAAGTGGTGGGAGTGCCGCAGGATTTGATCGCCGATACCGAAGAACTGGTGATGCAGCTTGGCCGCGGTCGCGCGTTGTGCAAGCCGGGGCGGCAATTTGGGTCGCGATACCCGGGATCACCGGCGGAAACGGTGGTGTTCGATTTCCTGCCCGACGCAGCGTACGAGGAATTGGAGAACATTCTCGACTTTGCCGGCATGCTCGTCTTCGACAAGTGGACGTGCAACACGAATGGACGACAGGCCATCTTCCTTCGCTCGGGAGCAGAAAGGAAATACCAGGCGCAGATGATTGACAACGGATTCTGCTTCAACGCGAGCGATTGGAATTTCCCGGACGCACCATTACGCGGGATCTATATGCGACATCGCGTCTACGCAGGCATAACGGGCATCGAATCGTTCGAGCCGTGGCTCTCGCGTATTGAGAGCCGTATCGGCGAGGCCGCGCTGGACGAAATCCAGAGTGAGATTCCTCCCGAATGGTACGAAGATGATGCAGAGGCTCTCGAACGTCTCCTGGAACATCTCTGGCGGCGTCGCTTCCTCGTTCGCGAACTCTTGCTTTCGACCTGGAAATCCACCGCGCAACCGTTTCCCAACTGGGTGAGCCATGACTAGGTTTCGCTATCGTATTCTGCGTTACACACCTAACCTGATCCGCGACGAATGGGTCAATATCGGCGTTCTGCTCGAAGACGCAGAACCGTCACCGGCGCACATTGCACGCCATGCGATGCGCGTGATCGAGGAATCTTCTGAGATCGCACGCATACGGCGGTTGCATCCTGATGCCGATGAAACGCTACTGCGCATGCTGCCGTCGGAATTTGGCGAAATCCTCCAGGCGCCTCCGGTAAATGGGATCGCGCTGATGGCCAAAGTCGATCAGACGATGTCGAACGTACTGCAGTTCGGACCGGTGAAAGGACTGATTGCGGAGGATTTCGAAACAGAACTAGACCGGCTCTATCGCGAACACGTTGCTCCTCCGCCCCGCGCTCGCGGCGGGATCGTAGAAAGCGCGCGTGGTTGGATCAAGGCGCGGCTTGACGACGTGCTTCGCCGCCGCCGCGTTCCTCGGCTGGAACGCCGCATCTCGGTCGAACAGTTTACGGAGCCCGGCGATTCCTTCCGCTTCGATTACGGTTACCGGAACGGTGTCCGCGGGTTTCTCCATGCGGTGGCCATTGGCCGTGACCCGGTCCAGGCAAAGGTGCTTGCTTACACAGCCGATCGAGTCCGCGCGCAGCTACCAAATTGCGAAATTACGGCTATAACCGAATCCGATCCGTCGACCGACAATCGCCGGCACGCGTTCGTCGCACGTCTGTTCGAGGACAGCCGCATCACCATCGTGCCGCTCAATCGAGTTGAAAAGTTTGCCGAGGAGCTTCGGCTCCGTTTGCAGTAACGCGATTCAGCCTCACCCGGACGGCCCGTCATTTGAACTTGCCCCACTCAGGCAAATCGCGGCGGCCAAGAAGCGCCTCCGCGGCCCAGCATCCCAGATAGGACGAAAGCACCACACCGTGTCCGGCGAAAGCTCCGAGCACGATCGCTTTTCCTTTGCTTTCGGAATGCCAATCGAAGACGGGCGACAACGATTCACGGAACAAGATCGGACCGCCCCACTCGTGCGTGAACCGTACGTTCTTCAGTACGGGATGCAATCCGCGCACGCGGTTTTCGAGCGACGCGAACCGGGCTTTCGCCTCGGGAGAATGTACAGACACGGCAGACAGGCCGCCTGATCCGGGAGCCGAGACCAATCCGCCTCCCCAAATGGTCGAACCGTCATCACAGCTTCGTCCCCAAAGGTAAGGCAGATCGGCGGTATAGAAGGGCTTTCCGTCATCGAGGCCGAGCGCACGCAGCGCTTCCTGGCTGAGCCGCTCGGTCGCGATAGCAAGTGTGAGCCGCGCGCCCATATCGTTCGGGTCGATCGCGGATAGCGGCAATGAGAGCGCATTCGTCGCGAACAGGATCTTGCCCACACGCACCGGGCCGTGATCTTTTCCGTCAACATGCAGCACCGGGCGCTCGCGCCATTCGATTTTTGCGATGCGGGCGTTCTCAACGATCAGCGCCCCTCGTTCGTGTGCCGCTCGCGCCAGACCGCCAACAACCTTGCCGGGATTGAGCGTGCCGCCCGGTACCGCGGATACCGCGTGCAGGCGGCCGGAATCGGTCCAATCGATGCGCGAATCCGGAAGCGGATTGCCCGTGCGAGCGATCTCGAGGGCACCCGGCAAACTGATTTCACATTCGATGCCAAATTCCTCGAAGATTTTCTCGAGGCCGCCGAGCACGTCGCCCAAACCCGGCAAGTCGCCGGCTGCGCTTTCGGAGAGCGCCATACCACCGGTTCGTCCGCTGGCGCCGGCGCCAATTCGGCACGCTTCGAACAATGCAACGGATTTGGAAGGATCACTGCGCCGCAGCCATGCGGCCGCGGCCAGACCTGTGAATCCCGCGCCAATTACGGCGAAATCAGCCTCCGAAGGAGCACGCGCCGGCGGAGGCGCGAAATCAATTGTCCACGGAGGATCGCCCCAATCTGCTTCGGTCTTGGCGGGAGCATGCATCGGCTGATCACTGATCGGGGTTGAAAGCGCAAGGATGAGATGAAATTGGTCGCGCCTAGGCGAGCGCGTAACGCAACAGCTGGAAAGCGCTCCGCTTCGGCCAGCGATCAGAACCCGTCGCTTACAAAACTACAAAATGGCTTCGGACCAGTTCTCGAGCGTGTGTTTCACCTTGCCCATGAACTGGTGAGCCGTCGCGCCGTCCACTACACGATGATCATACGACAACGTGAGATAGACCATCGAGCGGATCGCAATCGCATCATTGATGACGACGGGCCTCTTTTCAATCGCACCCACGCCGAGAATCGCGACGTTCGGCTGGTTGATCACCGGCAAGCCGAAAAGTCCGCCGAACACGCCAGGATTGGTGATTGAAAAGGTGCTCTCGGCCACTTCGTCAGGCTTCAGCTTCTTGCCACGGGCTCGCTCGGCGAGATCGTTGATCGCGCGCGCGATACCGAGAAAATTCTTCTCCTCGGAGTTTTTTACCACCGGCACAATGAGCCCCCAGTCGAGAGCGACGGCAATTCCAATATTGCATTCCTTGTGCAGAACGACGTTGGTGCCGTCCACCGAAGAGTTCACCGTAGGATATGCAAGGAGCGCTTCGACGGCGGCGCGAACGAAGAAGGGCATGAACGTGAGCTTCGTGCCGGCCGTCTGCTCAAATTTTTGCTTAGTTTTCGCGCGTAGTGCGGCGATTGCGGTCACGTCGATCTCATCCACGGAATACACATGCGGTGAGACGCGCTTCGACAGCACCATGTGCTCGGCGATACGCTGCCGCATTACAGACATCGGCTGCACTTCGTACTGGCCGAAATAAAGTTTTTCGCGCGGCACTGCAGTTTCGAGCGTTGCGCTCGCGGCGCCTGCCGTTGGTGCTGGGGGGGGCGCGGCCGGCGAACGGAACGGAATAGGAGCCCCTGGACCTTCGGTGGCCTCAGCCTGCGGGCCACCTCCCTCGATCGCCTCCAAAATGTCCTTTTTGCTCACGCGTCCGCCAGCGCCGGTTCCGGGTACCTGCGTAAGGTCAATGTTATTCTCGCGCGCCATGCGGCGAACGAGCGGTGAGCTGCGAATCTTCTCAGTAGAAGCAGCGGCGGGCGCAGGCGCTGCGGGCCTCGGAGGTGCGGCCACGGGTTGCGGAGGTATGGCGGCCGGTTTAGGAGACGCCGCCTTCGGATGAGCAGCAGCGGGTGCCGGCGCGGCAGCTTGCGGCTTTGAAGGAGCAGCGGGTGCCTGTGCCCCAACCCCATCTGCGTCAATGACGGCGACAACGGTTTGCACCGGGACAGTCTGCCCCTCGTTGACTTTTACTTCCTTCAAAATTCCGGCTGCGGGAGACGGAATTTCCGCGTCCACCTTGTCCGTCGAGATCTCGAACAGCGGCTCGTCACGGTCGATTTTGTCGCCCGGCTTTTTCAGCCACTTCGTGATCGTGCCTTCGAAGATGCTTTCGCCCATCTGGGGCATCACAACTTCCATATGATTCCCTCCAATTCACACCGGAAGATCGTGCCGCAAAGACACTCTCGGCACTCGCGTTGCGGCTTCATTCGAGCTCTTTCCGAACACCTAATATTTTGCCAATTCGCGCGCCGCGACGACAACTTTTTCCGTATTCGGCAGAAAGCGCTCCTCAAGCGGCGGGGAGTACGGCACAGGCGTATCCGGCGCGGTTACACGCATGATCGGACCGTCCAGGTCTTCGAATGCCGACTCGCAAACAAGTGCCGCAATTTCGCCGGCTATGCCGCCCGTGCGCGTGTCCTCGTGCACAACCAGCAGCTTATTCGTCTTCTTCAACGAATTCAGTATGGTCTCGCGATCCAGTGGAAGCAAGGTACGCAGATCGATCACTTCGGCTTCGATTCCTTCTTTAGCCAGCTGTTCAGCTGCTTCCACCGAGGTGTGCGCCATAGCCGCATAGCTGATAATCGTCAGGTCGTTACCCTGGCGGCGGACCACGGCCTTACCGATGGGCACGCTGTAATCATCCGCCGGAATTTCTTCTTTTACCCTGCGGTAGAGAAATTTGTGTTCAAAAAAGAGAACGGGATTGTTATCGCGGATCGCCGATTTCAGCAAGCCCTTGGCATCATATACCGTCGACGGATAAATCACCTTCAGCCCTGGCGTATGCACGAAATACATTTCGGGATTCGCAGAATGGAACGGGCCACCGTGCACGCCGCCACCCGACGGGCCGCGCAAAACCATGGGCACAGGCGCGCCCCAGCGATAATGCGATTTCGCGACAAAGTTGGTGACTTGGTTGAAGCAGCAGGCGATGAAATCGATAAACTGCATCTCCGCGACCGGCCGCAATCCCAAATAGCTCATACCGCAGGCCGCACCGACAATGGCCGTCTCGCTGATCGGCGTGTCGATGACGCGCTCCGGTCCGAATCGAGCGAGCAGGCCCTCCGTGACTTTGAACGCACCGCCGTATACGCCGATGTCTTCGCCCAGGGCGACGACGGCTGGATCACGATCCATTTCCTCGAATATGGCCTGCCGGATGCCTTCGAGCATCGTGATCGTACCCATTACCGTTTCCTCCGCTTGTGACGTCCGCCGTGTTTCGGGCCCCCCTGATGCTTGGATTGCGCTTCCGTCCGCTCGCGCTCAAATTCACGGTCCTTGGGACCACGCCCGAAGGGAACGCGGAGCGCCGGGGCCTTCGCGACGTCCTCGGCCAAAGCCGGCTTTTCAGCCGGTCTCGCGGACGAAGGAACCGACACTGCAACTGTGCTTCCCGATTCGGATGCGCTCGCGACGGCTGCGGCAGCGGCCGGGGAATTTGCACTGCCATTCGTCCCTGCACTAGGTGCTTCTTTGGCGCCGGGAATCTCCGCCTTGGCGATGAAGTCGGCATCAAGGCCAAGGCCACCGAGCTTCGGCGTGGTCCATTCAGCCTTGATGATCGATTTTGGCGGCATCACCTCTTGCTTCGGCCGTTTCCAATCTGCTTCGATCTTGTGGCATCCCTCACAGTACGCACCTTCTTCAGCCAGCTCCGGCGGCGGCAGTGGAGATTCCTCGGCGAACTTCTGATCTACGTCGAGTTCCCGCTCGATGCGTGCGTCGATTTCGGCCTTTTTAGCGTCGTCCCAAAGCTTGTGTCCTGCCAGATACTTTTCGTAGCGCGGAATGGGATCGCGGGCCTTCCAATAGTCGAACATTTCCTTGGGGACGTATTCGGCGGGATCGTGCTGCGCGTGGCCTTTCATGCGCATCGTTTTCGCTTCGATCAGTACGGGACCATCGCCCGCACGGCAGCGATCGACCGCTCGTTTCGTTGCTTGATAAACCGCAACGACATCGTTCCCATCGACAGTCGTACTGTCAATCCCATAGGCCTTCGCGCGATCGGCGAGATTTTTCAGTGGAACTTGCCGCGTCACCGGCGTCGAATACGCCCATTGATTGTTTTCGAGTACCAGGACGAGGGGAGCCTTCTGCGTTGCCGCAAAATTCAGGCCCTCGTGAAATGCTCCGGTTGAGCTGCCGCCGTCGCCAATCCACGTCATCGTGACGATGTTCTGGCCCAGGTAACGTCCCGCCATCGCAACGCCCGTCATCACAGGAATCAAGTCCCCGAGCATCGAAATCGGCGAAACAGTATGAAGAATCTTTAGGTCGCCAAAGTGGCTCGTTCCATCCTTACCTCGAGTTGGCGAGGTGTACTTCGCCATGTGCTGGGTAAAAATGTCGCGCGGCTTGAAGCCCTTCACAAGCAGGGACCCGATATTGCGGATCATGGGCGCGAGCCAATCCCGCGACTCAAGCGCGTACGCAGTCCCGATGGAAATTGCTTCCTGGCCGAGGCTCGAATACAGCCCGCCGACGATTTTGTTCTGGCGGAAGAGGCGGATCATCCGCTCTTCGAGCTGCCGGTTGAGCTGCATGTAGTAATAGAGATCGAGGTGCTGCTGACGCGTTAGAGAAGCGGTCACGCTCGCCTCCCGTTCAGGATTTCCGTTTCCATCGAAATCGATTCGCTCCGTTCTACGTCTGCTTTGGCCAGGTCGATCGCGCATTTCAGCTCGATCAGCGACACCCGGACTAAGTCCCGCTGAAAGACTCCGCCGAAATGAGATTCGAGTCTTTCGCGCGCCTCTTCTTTATCAACCGCCCGCGCAAGAACCCGTTCGAGCGACGTGGCGCTTCGGCCTGGAATTCCACAAGGCACGATCAAGTCGAAAAAGCGCAAATCGGTCGACACATTGTAGGCGAACCCATGGGACGTGACCCAGCGGCTCAGATGCACCCCAATTGCGCCAAGCTTTTCTTCGCCGGCCGACGTGTCGACCCAAATCCCATGCCGTCCACCGATGCGCCTAGCTGCGACGCCATAATCGGCGCTCGCGTGGATCATCACTTCTTCCAGCTGCTCCACATACCAGCGAACATCACGGCGATGCTCCGTTAAATCGAGAATCGGATACCCGACCACCTGTCCGGGGCCGTGATAGGTGATGTCGCCGCCGCGATCGGTCGCATGAAATTCAACATTCATTTGCGCCAGCAGCCGATTCCCCGCCAGCAGATTTTCACGCCTACCGTTGCGTCCCAACGTGATCACGTGTGGATGCTCGCAGACGAGCAATACGTCGGGCACAGCCCCGGTTTTACGCGCGTCGACAAGCCGCTGCTGCAGCTCGCACGCAGCCTGGTAGCGCATCAGCCCCGTATTTACCACCCAACAGATTTTCGCATCATGCGTCACAGTGGTTTTATGTTAGGCCGTTGACCCGGTCCGGTCCAGCGTCTCAGGGATCAATTCAAATCTGTGGCTGCCATTACAGCGTCCCCAGTGGACCTCGGCATTTGTGGTTCGTCGACCTTGCTCCCATAGCAAGGAAACCGGTCCCACGCCAACTCGCTCCGCACGATTTGCAAGGTGCGGGAGGCTGCAAACAAAACACTGAACCACTCTACCTGGAGAGCCAGTTTCACCAAGAGAACCACTCGACATCAGATATTAATCGCCAAACCGCGGACAGAGTTGAAGGCATCCCCCATTGCCTCCCAAACTGTCGGGTGCGCGTGAACCGTTGCCGCCATATCGTCTAACGTCGCTTCCAGATTCAGCGCCGCGGTTGGCTCCGCCAAAATCTCCGTCGTCAGCGGCCCGATTGCGTGCACACCAAGAATTTCCCCATATTTCGCCTCGGCAACGACTTTGATGAAACCTTCATGCATGCCGAGAATCGTTGCCTTGCTGTTGCCGATGAACGGGAACTTCCCCGTCTTTACGTCATAGCCCGCCTCGCGCGCTTGTTTCTCGGTCAGTCCGACTGACCCGATCTGCGGTTCGCAATAAGTCGCGTTCGGGCATCGCTTGCGGTCAAAGGGCTGCACTTGTTTGCCGGTCATACGCCCGACGGCAATGATTCCCTCCATCGACGCAGCGTGCGCGAGCTGCGGCTGCCCGGCAACGATATCGCCGATGGCGTACAGTTTCGGCTCGTCCGTTTCAAGATAGCTGTTCGCGTGGACAAATCCGCGCTCGACTTTTGCTTTTGTTTTCTCGATTCCAATATTCTCGGTCAGCGGCCGCCGTCCGACGGCAATCAAAACCTTCTCCGCGCTGATTGTCTGTGCCGCGCCCGATTTATCCGTAAAGGCCACCGTTGCGCCTTTTGCATCTTTCGTTACCGAGTTCACCTTGGCATTCGTCTCGACGCGAATGCCTTTTTTCTTGAATGACTTCTCCAATTCCGTAGAAATTTCCTCGTCCTCCAGCGGCACGATGCGCGGCAGCATCTCGAGGAGCGTCACATCCGCCCCAAAAGTGCGGAAAATCGAAGCGAACTCCACGCCTACCGCTCCGCACCCGACCACGACGAGAGATTTGGGAATCGCAGACAAGCTCAGAATCTCGCGATTCGTGAGAATTGTCTTCCCGTCGATCTCGACACCCGGAATCGTGCGCGCCTCGGAGCCGGTCGCCACCATTGTGTAGGTCGTTTCCAGTTCAGTCGTCTTGCCGTCTTTCTCGACGGAAACGCGGCCTGGACCCGCGATGCGCCCCCATCCAGTGATCGAGTCGATTTTGTGCTTCCTGAAGAGGAGCGCAATCCCGCCCGCGTGCTTCTTCACAACTTTATCTTTACGCGCCAGCATGGCGGGCCAATTTACTTTCACGTCTTTTACTTCGAAACCGAATTCTTCCGCGCGCTTGAAATAGTCGTAGATATCGGCGTGGTGCAGAAAAACCTTTGTGGGTATGCAGCCAACGTGCAGGCAGGTTCCGCCCAGGAAAGGGTCCTTTTCGACGACCGCGGTCTTCAATCCCCACTGCGCCGCACGAATCGCAGCGACATATCCGCCCGGACCGCTCCCGATGATCACAAGATCATATTTGGCCAAGCCAGTCCTCCATATTGTTGAGCTTCTGTAAAGCCAGTTGAACCTTATTGGATGCGTTGGGCCAACTCAAGTGTGCAGATCCCGAAGGACCCGCCGCGAGCGCCCGTTTGCTAAACGCTAACGACCGCTCACGACGTTCGAGCGGATCAAGCAAGAGCGCGATTGTAACAGCGGAGACGGGTAGCCGCAACACGACTCCACAATTTACGGCCGGATTCGGCAAAAGCGAAACTGAGGCGAAGTGGATTTCAGGCGAACCTGTTGCGATTAGGAATTTTCAAGCTCTTCATTTGGAGGCAGTTACGACGATTTCTAATCGCCACGTGTGGCGATTAGACTCCGACTGTAGGCATGTACTCTGAAACCACTCGAGGGCTGATGCCCGTCGCACAGGCTTAGGACGCTAGTGAGGGGGCGAGCGTGCCAGGGACTCACTTCACCGAAGCAGATTCGCCTGATCCAAAAAGCGGCGAGTCCTTTGGAAAATCCTTGCCCCAAATATAATGGTTGAACCAATCGAGATTCGATTGCAGCAGCGCGCGCTGCGATTTGGGTTTGTTCACGCCGTGGCCGAAACCCATGTAGAAAATCAGCCGTGACGGTACGCCTTCGTCCTGCAAGCCGCGGTAGAGTTCGTAACTGTCGGGGATGGGGACGCGCTTGTCGTTGCTGCCCTGTTGAATCAGAGTGGGCGTCTTCGCTTCCTTGATGGTGGTGATCGGGGATGTCTTCGCATAAATGGCGGGATCGTCCCACGGAGTAGCGCGAAGGTATTGGCGCGTGAACGGCGTAATGTCGGTGTTCACGTAGTAGGTCATCCAGTCGCTGATGCCGGCGCCGATGGAAATTGCTTTGAAGCGGCCTGTGTGCGTGGTGAGGAACGCGGAAATGTAGCCGCCCTCGGACCAACCCATCGAGCCCATTCGCGTGGGATCCACAATCCCTTTGGCGATCAGTGAATCGACGCCGCTCATCACGTCCCACATATCGCCGACGCCGAGATTGCGCACATTGAGCGCGCGAAAGGCCGAGCCGTAACCGGCGCTGCCGCGGTAGTTCGGTTCAAGAATAAGCGCGCCCTGCGAGAGAAAAATCGGGACGGGGTACGCGTAGGCGGCTGCGGTGAGAGTCGGCTGTGAAACGCCAGTGGGTCCGCCATGGATCAGCACGAGGAGGGGATATTTTTTCGCGGGATCGTAATCGGCGGGTTTGTGGAGAACGCCCTCGATCTCCGCACCATCCTTGCTTTTCCAGGTAACGAGTTCAGGTGTGCCGAGATTCCAATCCTTCACCTGGGCGGTCATATCGGTGAGCTTGCGCGGCGAAAAATCCGAGACGGGCGAGACGTACAGTTCGGTCAAGTGCGTCGCATCGTCTTCGGTGAAAGCCATCGTTTTGAAATTTTTCGTGAAGGATGCGCTTCCGAGGAAAAAAGTGTTCGGCGTGGTGATGTGGCGAATCTCGAGTGACTGGGGGTCGAGGCGAAACGCGTAATTGTTCGTGCGGTGCAGCCCTTCGAAATAGATGCCGTCCGGTCCCCAATCGATCGGACGCGCATCTTCGTCGAATTTTGCGGTGAGATCGCGCACGTCGGAAGGCGCGGTTGCGGGCTTGGCAAGAACGGCGTCGAGATCAACGGAAGCGATGTGGGAGTTCGCGTAGAAAAAGTAACGTTGGCCGAGCGCGGTGGAGAAGGCGAGCTGCTTGCCGTCGGGCGAAAACATCGGAGAACCGTCGGGGCCGGGAAGTGCGACGATTTTCTTTACGAGATTTTTCTGGGTGAGGTCGAGCAGGTAAATATCTTCGCCGCCCATGAAGGCGAGCATCGGATTGGGCGTGGCACTGAACGCGAGGCGAGTGGAATCGGGTGACCATGCGAAGGAATTGATGTTGAGCGATAGGTCGGAGGTGAGCTGCTTCCCGTCGGCCGGAAGGAAATTCCCGAGGGCCGCGTTTACGTCAACGAGCCAAAGCTGATTCTGATCGTAGTCCTTTTCGAAGACCGTGAAGTCGCTGTACTTCTCTTTACGATCCTTGCTGGATTTCGTTTCAGGCGGGTTGGCGGAAAAGGCGATGAACTTTGAATTTTTGGACCATTCAAAATCGCTCACATCTGTGGCGGACCTGGTGAGCTGCCAGGCCTCGCCACCTTCGGGCGAAATGAGCCAGATTTGATGGGCGGCGGGCTTGCTGCTGTCAGCAGATTTCTCGGCGGGCTTTTGTTCTTCCTTCTGCTCTTGCTTCTGCTGGGCTGCGAGAGGCTCGATGGCGGTAGGTTCGCGTTCATCCACAAAGGCGAGCCACCGGCTGTCGGGCGACCACTCCGCGGCGCCCGGAGAATGCTTGCCGCGCGTAAGCTGGAAATGGGCACCGGTGGCGAGATTGACGAGCCAAATCTGCGAGACGAATTCGTTGTCTTTCCAATTGGTTTCCGTCACGCGATAGGCAACGAAGCGACCGTCAGGCGAAATCATCGGCGAGCTCACGCGGTGCAGGCTGAGCGATTCATCGATGGTGGGCGTGTGCTTCGTCTGCGCGCCGGTGGGAACTGCGTAAAAGGCAACAGCTACCAAAGCGACGGCTAGCGTGCAAACGCGTCCGGGCCGAAACGGGAAACGGCTCGTCATAGTCCCTCCGAGCTAGGCGAACTTGAGGGACTACTTTTATCACACTTTGGTGCGACAACCGGGGCGTTACATCTGGCCTTCGTCTGCCGACGGGCCGTAGAGCGACGGCACCGGAACGTCGTTCATGCGCAGATAAACGCCGAGCTGCGCGCGGTGATGAATGATGTGGCTCAATACAAAGCTACGGAGAACGGCAAGCCGCGGCATCGAGAATATTTTCTGTCCGCCGGCGAGGAGCGTCCACGAACCGAGGAGGTTTTCGTCGCTTGCACCCGCGAGCGCCGCACGAGCTGCCGCGGCATTCTTGTCGAAGGTTTCGAGCAACTGTTTCCGCGAACCCATAATGAGCGGCTGAAACTGCGGGCCGTTCGGAGGGTGGATGTCGAGCGAATCGCGGTTGATGGTTTCAACGGCCCAACCGGAGAGTTCAGCCAGGTGGCCGACCAGGCGACCGAGTTTCATGGATTTGGGGTGTGGCGCCCAGTCGGGTTTTCCTTCGGGAACCCGTTCCAAGGTCTTTCTGGTGCCGATCATTTCATGGTCGAACTGAGCGAGCAATCCATCGCGAAGCGCCATGTGTGTTTCCTCCGTAGCGGAATCGAGGTTCAAGAACGACGGATCGGATGTACGGGTCGTAGCGAAGGATGCGGTCCTGAATGCCAGAATAGAAGTGTAGTCACGGCAGGACGCTATTGGCGACCTGTTCGCGAGCTGGCGAAAATAGAAGGCCCGCGCGGGACGTCGAAAAGGGGAAAAATGGCGTTGCGCGGGCCCTAAGAGAGTAATTGTGTTTCTGAAACGATTGTTATGCCAAAGGGATGGTTTGCGCAAGACGAAAAGTTAAATAAGTGGATTGAGTCCACGGAATCAACTACTTACGTAGCTGTTGTATGTGAGGAACGATCGGCGCGGGCTTCACAAAATCGAAAGAGCGGTCGCCATTCGGTTGGCGCATCGGCCGGGCCCAACACCGGCGAAGGATTACCGAACGGCGTTAAGCGATTAGTCTTTGCGCGCCCGACCAGACCCGAGCGGGCGGAATCCAGCACCGCCCGATCGGAGATCGCGCCGCGACAATCGTTTATGTGATTGACCGGAAAGCTTACCGGTGCATCGCTGATGCTGCCACGTGTCCGGGGATAGCCTGCCGAGCCGTCATGGCATGCGGCATTCTGGTCACGTGCTGCGGCGGCGCCATCGGACGCACGTTGTGATTCGTGCTGACGTGCTCGCTGATCGCCTGCAGCCGCTTCAGAATACCTTGCCACTGCGCCCAGTCGAGTTGGCGCAGGAACGGGCGCAATCCCTGGATAAATGGGTCTTCCAGCACCGTTTCCCCGTTACTCTCCGGGACGAAGAAGCGGTTCAGTCCGACTCCCAAGGCTTCGGCGATCTTTTCAAGAGTCCCGAGGCTGGGGGTCATCTGGCCGCTTTCAATCCTCGATAGATAGGAACGAGAGACCCGCGAGCGGGCCTGCAGCTGGCTTTGCGTCATACCCCGTGATTCCCGTAACTGCCTGATACGCTGGCCGATGTTTTCCACAGTTTCGCGGTTTGGCCAGTTTTCGAACAGTTGACGGTCGTCCCCAGGCAGATCCTGGGCCGTAGGCGTCGGGATCACAAACGACACCATCGGTGGGAGTAAACGCAAGCACCGCCTGCAATTGCCAGTTCGCGTGCGGTATTGGACCAATCCGCATACCTGACAGCGGATTACTTCACGATCGAGTGCAGCTTGTGAACGTGCATCTTCTTTTTCCGACACCGGATCTCCTCGCAGACTGTTCCGACGTTGCGGAGGGGAGGAACGTCTCTTCTTAGGGAAGGCAGGAACTGGCGCGCCACGGATTCTCTACATGGTGCCAATTCTTGTCAAGTGAATTCCGTATTTTCCCCCGGTCTTCCCTAGGGGACGGATTATGAGGTAGTACTAGAACTAGGGTAAAGCAGAGATTTTAGCGGCGTGCGAAAGCGTAAATACCCATTTCGCCTCAACTTCGCCTCGCCGTTTCGCGGCTGTTAACGCTTTCGAGGACTGCGCCACGGTGCGTCAAGCTGACATTTTTGCGCGCGAGTACTAGAACCACCTTAGCGGACCTTAGTCGCGGAGCGTTTTTCGAATTTCTGTACGACGAGCTGAGATCGTCTCAAGTTGCGAAAAAGTTTGTGGCGAGATCGGTCGACGATGGTCGCGCGTCGTTGTGCTAGTTTATGGGCGGGAGAAAACGACGAATGCCGAATCGAGAAGATGCCTGGAAGCTGCTGTGCGAGTACACGCAAAGCGAAAGCTTGCGCAAGCACGCGCTGGCCGTTGAAGCTTGCGTTCGCGCCTACGCACGCACAAATGGCACCGACGAGGAGCTATGGGGCGTGACGGCGCTGCTCCACGACTTCGATTACGAACGGTGGCCAAACGCGGACCACAGCCCGACGGCCGAACACCCCTTTGAAGGGTCGAAAATCCTGCGCGAAAAGGGCTACCCCGAAGAGATGATCCACGCAATTCTCGGTCACGCAGACTATTCGGGCGTGGCGCGCGTCTCAGCACTGGACCACACCCTGTTCGCCTGTGACGAGCTTGCCGGGTTCCTGACCGCCTGCGCGCTGATCAAACCGTCAAAAAGCATTCATGAGGTGGAAAGCGCGTCGGTGAAGAAGAAGCTGAAGGATAAGGCGTTTGCCCGCGGCGTTCATCGCGAGGATGTCTATAAAGGCGCCGAGGAGCTAGGCATTCCTCTCGAAGAGCATATCGCGTTCTGCATCGAAGCGATGCGCTCGGTTGCGCCGGAGCTGGGCCTGGCGGGCGTCTCGACGGCGAGCTCGTCTTAGGGCCGCGCGGCCGGGCTGCTGTTGCGATTCCTTAATTGCTTTTATTTTCGCTTTCCCTGAGCGCTCCGATTTCGGCATGCGAACCAGCGAGCTCTTGCTGGCACACGGCGTTAGTCTCTGCGCAGACATACAAGGGCCGGAGACCTTCGCATTCTGATCTGGGCCCTGGCTCCACGGGTGGGCGTATAATGCGCGTCGAAAATTTGAGGCGGCCCGCCGTGAAG
>DASUJR010000318.1:0-16466 GCA_036279175.1 Candidatus Acidiferrales bacterium
GATTCCGATCGCCCACACCATCGTCAGAAGATCGAACCAAGTCATCGTTGCCGCTTTCGGAGGCGCTGAAACCGCGGTGGCCATGATCCATTCTGAGACTTCCGCAGGAACGCTCACCTGAACGCGAGCCGCGGGAAACAGTGCGCGAAGGCTCTCACCGATCCAGAAAAAGAACACTACCGGCACGAGAAATTTGGCCGCGGCAATCAGCCAAAGCGCGTAGCGCGCCGCTGGCCCGTGTCGCTTCATGGAAAGACAGATCAGGCCTATGAAGAGAGCGAATGCCGTTGAATCCGCCAGATGGCGTGCAAGCGCGAGTGTCATTTTTTCGTCTCCCGCTTTGCCAATTCCCTTTCAATCATTTTGATATCGGCAAGCGTGAGCTGCCCGGCGTCTACTAGGTGCGACATTACCGACGCCGGCGATCCACCAAACATATCCAGTAAGTCGGCCACGATCCGTTTGCGCACGGCGATTCGCGTGAGCACTGCCTCGAATACGTGAGCATTTCCGATTTTCTTCAGGCGCTTGACGGCACCCTTTCGTTCGAGGCGGTAAATCATCGTCTGGACGGTGGTGTAAGCCGGGCGATCGGCTTCGGGAAGGCTTTCCTGGATTTCACGAACAGAAACAGGACCGAGCTCCCAGAGTTTTTCGAGCAGCTGCAGCTCAAAGCGCGTGACGCGATTAGCCTTCATCGACTACCTCTGTCGTTCTCACTACTACATCTGTATGCGCCAGTCAAGCGTTTTTTCCATGCCTCCGGTATTTGGTTCGGCCTCCTTACTCTCATTAGCTGATGGCGGGCTCGCGGTCATTCACGATTGACTGGGGACTGGAGGCTCGCGAAGAGCGAGTCGATCTGCGGGACGGTGCACCCGGTGGCGAGGTGATCCATGTTTTGTGCGAATACATTCGGCAGGTGGATGGGTCCGGTAACCACCGGCAGTTGCGGCAGTGGGGCACGGATCCGCCGTTGGATTAAAGCGCCACGATTGCGAGAGCTCCACTACGGGCACGCCGCACTGAGTTTGGCCGCGGCGCTTTTGTTAGCGGCCAGCGCAGGCGCGCAGACTCAAAGTCAGAATTCAAGGTTCGATTTTGTTAACTTCTCCCAAGCGCAAAATGGTCCGAGCTCCGGATTTCAGTCCAATAATTCCACTCAGGCGCAGGAGGGGACGACTTCCAATTTACATTTCAGCAGCTCGAACTCCAGCGGTGATCTGTATTTCCATCGCTGGAGCGCGAACATCGGCGGCGGTTTTTCCCCTCTGCTCGGCGACATCCACAGCAGGCTGAACAATGGATGGCACGTGACTGGCGGCGCGGCGTACCGCTTCAACCATTATTTCAGCCTCGGCGGGCAAGTGATGTACAACGGCTTCCGCGTCAGCGACCGGGTATTGAACGAAGCTGCGGTACCGGACGGAAATTCTCACCTGTGGGCGTTCACGGCGCAGCCAATGTTGGAGTTTGCTCCGCGGCACGGATTCAATCCGTATCTGGTCGGCGGCGTCGGCTACTATCGGCGCGTGGTGCAATTCACGCGACCAACCGTGGTGCAGATCGACATCTTCGATCCGTTCTTTTTTGGGGTCTTCCCTGTTCTGGTTCCCGCGAATCAGGTGCTGGGTACGATTACGGACGATGGTATCGGCGGCAATGCGGGCGTAGGCGTGAATTGGCGGATCGGCGATAGCGACGCACAGGTCTTTCTGGAGGCGCGATATCACTATGCCGACGTCGGCTCGATCATCACACGAATGATACCGATCACGCTCGGGCTACGTTTCTAATCGCCCGGGGGAATCGAAACGCCAGCGCGCGGGGGATACGTTTGCAGCGGTTTCAACGGGAATCGCTTGGGCTGTGCATGAACAACCAGCCACCGCGACCGTCTTAGGAGCGATGAAGCCGTTCGTAGCGGCGACAAGCTCTCATAACTCTCATAAAGGACCGGATCAGCTCGTTGCGGTGAGTTCGTTAAACTTGCTCAAATCGATGTTGCCGCCGCTTACGACCGCGACGACTTTTCCTTTGCCGCATTTGCCGCTGAGCGCAGCGGCGACAGCACAAGCGCCAGCGCCTTCCGCGATCACGTGATTGCGCTCCGCAACCAGTTTCATCGCGCGGCGAACTTCTTCGAGTGAAACCACAATGGACCCCGCGAGCACATGGTTGGCCAGCGCCCACATGCGAGGGAAAACGCTCTTTCCGCCGCATCCGTCCACCCAGCTTCGCGTCCAATTCGGAAATTGCTGCGCAGAACCCTTTTCGAACGAGAGCGCCAGCGGCGAAGCAGTCTCGGGCTCAGCGGCAAACACTTTGACGCCTGGCTTGTGTATTTGCATTACTGTCCCGATGCCGCAGGTCAGCCCGCCGCCGCCGAACCCAGCGACCACAGCGTCGACATCGGGAAGATCCTCCAGAATTTCCAGGCCACAACTCGCATTGCCGGCAATGAATTCGTCATCTTCAAATGGATGCACGAAGGTGCCCGTCATTGCCGGATGGCGCCGGTCGCCCAGCGCTTGCCAGCACTCGTCAAAGCTGGCCTTGACGATCTGCGCGCCAAGCCGCTCGATAGCCGCGAGCTTCGTGGCGGGCGCGGTGTCCATTACGAGGACTTTGCTGGGAACGCCGGCTTTGCGAGCCGCCAGCGCAACTCCCTGCGCGGCATTTCCCGCGCTGACGGTCCACACGCCGGCCGCGCGGCGCTCCGGCGGCAACAGCCGCACAGCATTGTAAGCGCCACGAATCTTGAAGGATCCGATCGGTTGAAGATTCTCGAGTTTCAGATAAATTTCCGCGGGCGCGCCAGGTTCCGCAAACCTAACCAGCGGAGTTCGAACGGCGGCCTCGTAGACATGTTTGCGCGCATCTTCGATCATTTCGCGCGGGATCACACGCTTCGTTCCCACCGCGGCTACTTCCGCCATTTTTCCTCTTTTTGCGGCCCGTGGCCCTTCACAAGCGCGGCAACGCCGGGCTGCAATTGGATTTTATGAGACCGAGACAGCTTAATGCTCGACTCCTCGAATGCCCGCCAAGGAACTACAGCGAATATGGCAATTACGAAAATTCGCGTGGCGTGAGGGCCGGCATTTTGTGTCCACCTGCCGAGGGAACTCATCATATTAGAGAACGGGATTATACCATTCGATCGAGTCCCCAACCCGAGCGGATGTCCCGTGAAATTCCCCGCTTCAAATCAGGAGAAGAGCAGCCATGCACCGTAGCCTCCGTAGCAATTTCCCGCCTGCGATCGCATTGATGCTGTTGGTCGCCGCCCTTGTAATCGCGCTGGTTGCAGCGCCAGGATTCGCGGCACCACGGCAGCAGAACCAGTCACCGGGAAGCAATCCGTTCCCGCAAAGATTTCCAGACCGGCCGAACTTTGGTCCACAGCCTCTGCCACAACCGAATCTGGGTATAAATAATCCTGGGCCGATGTTGCGCGAAAACCAAAGCGAGATGAAAAAAGATATCGACCAGCTGTACGCGATGGTGCAGCAACTCAAGCAACAGTCAGATAAAACCAACTCAACGCAGGTGCTGTCGGTCGGGCTGGTTAACAAAGCGAAGGACATACAAGATCTCGCAAAAAAGATCGGGAATCTTGCGAAGGGATCTTGAGAGCGCATTGAAGGGCGAGTTACTTGCGGACAACCGCGGGCACGAGGCGACGTTACGCGAGAAGTACCCGAATTTGTGCGGAGCGCGGAAAGTCGGGTATGCTGTAATTTCACTTCCACTGTTGTGAGGCCCGCACTTGCGGAAATTTCAGCTCGTCCTCCTACTTCACGCTCATCAGCCGGTCGGAAATTTCGAGAACGTTCTCGAAAATGCGTACACGCATTGCTATTTGCCGTTTGTCGAGCTGCTCGACAAGCATCCATCCATACGCGTGGGACTGCACTATTCGGGCTCTCTGCTTGAGTGGATCGAAACGGCCCATCCCGAATATTTCGAGAGGCTGCGTGGCCTTGCGCGCAGAGGGCAAGTAGAAATCATTGGCGGTGGATTCTACGAGCCGATCCTGATCGCGATCCCGCCGGAAGACCGGCTCGAGCAGATCCGGCGGCTGGCTGATTACGTCGAGAAGCATTTCGGAGCGCGCCCGGGAGGGGCATGGCTCGCGGAACGCGTCTGGGAGCCGCAACTTCCTTCTACCCTGAAAGCCGCCGGCGTGGAGTACACGCTTGTTGACGACAACCATTTTCTGGGTGGCGGATTCGAGCTGGACCAGCTCTACGGCTACTACCTCGGAGAGGACCAGGGAGGCATCGTCAAAATTATTCCCGGGTTAAAGTCTCTGCGTTACTTCATTCCATTTCACGCCGTCGAAGAAAACGTTCAGTTCCTGCGCAAGACCGCGTCGGAACACCCGGATGGCTTTGCCACCACGGGCGATGATCTGGAAAAGTTTGGGATCTGGCCGGGCACCTACGAACATTGTTACCGGAACGGATGGCTTGAGAATTTCTTTCGCGCACTCGAAAGCTGCGCCGACTGGCTGGAAACATCGACACCAGGGGCCGCACTGGCTTCGCACCTGCCTATGGGGCGCGCCGAGCTTCCCACTGCGTCCTACACCGAAATGATGGAGTGGGCGCTGCCCACGCCGGCTCGCAACCGGTATCACGCGCTGACTCAGGAATTTGCGTCGCGGCCGGACGAACTGCCATTCATTCGAGGCGGCATATGGCGGAATTTCTTCTCGAAATACAGCGAGTCGAATCTGCTTCAGAAAAAGATGCTGCACGTTTCCGGAAAGGTTCGGAGCAAGATGCGCAGCGCGCAGCCCGATTCGACTGCCGGCAGTCAGCTTCGCGGGGCCGAGACGCTTCTGCTGCGCGGCCAGTGCAACGACCCTTACTGGCACGGCGTGTTCGGCGGGCTATATGCGCCGCATTTGCGCACCGCGCTGTGGCGCTCGCTGATCGAAGCGGAGACCATCGCGGACCGCGTTTCGCACGGCGCAAAAGAGTTCTCGAATTCCGAACACATCGATTTTGACGCGGACGGGACGGATGAAATTTACTTCACGTCCGAGAGTTATGCCGTGCTGGTCCAGCCGCAGGACGGAGGCACGATCAGCGCGATCGATTCACGCCGGTCGAACACGGCGCTGATCAATTCGCTCAAACGGCGGCCCGAGTCATATCACGCGAAAATCCGCTCCAAAGCCGGACAGGCGTCTTCGGCCGTACATTCCATTCACGAGCAGATGCGAATGAAAGAAAGCGGCCTGGAACGCTGGCTCAACTACGATCGCTGGCCGCAAAATTCGTTTCGCTTGCTGGTTTTTGGGCACGAAAAGACGCACAACGACGGCGAATTGGTGCGACTGGAAGAAAACCCGATCCTGGCTGGCGGAGTGTATGAAGAATCCGATCTTTCGAAGGAAAGTGTTACGCTGGCAGCGCAGTCGGCCGATGATTGGTCGGCGCGCAAGAAGTTCTCACTGAGTCGAACGAAAGCTGGTTTCGACATTGCTTGCGACGTGACGCTGCAGCGCAAGGCGCAGGTGGCAGCCACGATGAACGTCGGCATCGAAGTCGTCGTCAATTTTCTCGCGCCATCGGCCCCAGACCGCTACTTCGAATCCGGCGGCAAACGATTCCCACTGCGCTGGTCAGGCGCTGTTCCGGCGTCGCAGCTTCGCGTGGTTGACGAATGGCAAAAAACCGCCGTTACCATTGTGGCGCCGAACGCGCGCGAATTCTGGATCTGCCCCATAGAGACCGTCTCGGAATCGGAGGACGGATTTGAGCGCATCTATCAAGGCTCGAAAATCGTGACAGTTTGGCACGCGGATGTATCTCCGGGCCGCGAGTGGCGCGCGCAGCTGACTCTGCAGGTGGCGCAACTGGGATAATCTGCGGCAACACCCGCGCGCGGACAGCGCACGGATCGCCGCTCACGTAGATTGCAGTTCGAATAAAGATTTTGCTACAGTCTGCATCGGAGGATATCGATGGCCGTTCCTCAAGAATTGCTCGACATTCTGGTTTGCCCTGTCGACAAAACTCCAGTGAAGCTCACACCCGACCAGCAGGGACTGAAGTGCCCCTCGTGCAACCGCGTTTATCCCATTCGCAACGATATTCCCGTCATGCTCGTTGACGAAGCTCGGATCGAGTCTCCCGTTCAAGGACGCTGAGCCTGCTTGCCGTGGCAAGCTTGGCCGCTTCTGCAAGCCCGCGCAACGATGAGCCTCGTTCAATCCTTGGAAATCTGCCGCAGGGATCAAAAGTTCTGATCGTTCGCTTGCGTTCGCTCGGCGACCTGGTGCTGGAGACTCCCGCGCTCGCTGCGATACACGCATGGCGTCCCGACCTGCAGCTTCACGTTCTAGCTGAGCCTCGGTTCGCCGCCGTGTTTGAAGGAAACCCGTGTGTTTCCGAGGTGATGCTCAGCACCGGATTCAGCGGAACGTCGCGCGTACTACGCAAAGAGCGATACCAGGCCGTGTTCAACCAGCACGGTGGCCCTCGCAGCGCGCTGCTGACGCTGATGTCGGGATCGAGACACCGCGTCGGCTGGAAGGGATTTCAGTTTTCGTTCGCCTACAACGTGCGCGTCCCCGACGCGAAAGAGTTCTACGGAAAACCGGTTGTGCACGCGGTGGAACACAGGATGTCGCAGTTCTACTGGACGGGACTGCCGCGAGGGCCGATTCCGAATGCTCGCGTGTTTCCTCAGCCGGACGCGATTGAGAGCGTAAGCGACATTTTAGCGCGCGGCGGCATCGGTCGCGGAGCGAGATACGCCGTACTTCAGCCGGGGGGACGCCTTCCCGGCATGCGATGGCCGCCCGAGAAGTTCGCCGAAATTGCGCGCTGGTTGCGGGCTGAGTGTGGCATCGCGAGTGTCGTCAACCTATCGTCCGCGGACGCGGAAATTGGGTTCGGCATTCGGAACGCGCTGCAGGAATGTGCCGTGGTCCCCGATCCATTGAGCGTTCGCGAATTGATTGCCTTGATTGCGGGCTCGCGCCTGTTTGTCGGCAACGATTCGGGTCCTGCGCATTTAGCCGCGGCGACAGGACGTCCGGCTGTGGTGATCTACGGGCCGACAAATCCTGTCCAGTGGCACCCGTGGCAAACGGAGTATCGGGCGATTCATACGGATGCTATTTTCGATCCGAAACGCGGAGACAAGAGCCTGGCAGTACGGGAGTCGCGCTCAATCAACTCGATTGAAACAGACGAGGTGCGCAGCGCCTGCATGGAACTGCTACGATTCTAATATGGCGGGAAGCTGATCGAATCGTCTTTTGGATCAACCCACAACGTGACCTTCTGCGTTCGCGCCTGTTTTGCTTCGTCGCTTTGACCAGGGTAAGGGCTATACGGGCTCAAGTCGACGACGATGGCAGCGTTCGGCGATTTCTCGACACCCTCGGTGGAATCGATCCTAAAGCTGTGGATGGGGCCGTAATAGCCGTGCGGTCCCCAATCTTCGAGGAAATCCTTGTACTCGTAGCTGCCCGAGGGCTTCCAAATCTGATACGCCTTCTGCAGATCTCCAGCCGTCACCGCGTTCATGAAATGATCGACGACGCCGCGTTCCTTGTAGAAGCGCAGATTCCCCGGCCAATACCACAGAAATATGAACGCCAGGATGATTCCCGCTACGGCCGTGATGATGTAACGGCGAATTTTGGAAGGCGGATGCTCGTCGGTCGAATCGAAAAGTCCCACGCGGTCTCCTTCTGGAAGCAACTACAACTGCCGCTTGAACAGCGCGATGCTTCCCGCAACCATGGCCGCGGAGAAGCCCAACAAAATTATCACGTCTTTATAAATTCCTTCAAATCCCGTGCTCTTGATCGTCAGGTTGTGCAGCGCGTCGACGGTGTAGGTGAATGGATCGAACACCGAGAACCAACGCAGCCACTTTGGAAACGCGTCGATTGGATACACAGCGCCTGACGGAAAGAAAAGCAGCGTGTTCAGCACGCCGAAAATCGCGCGAGGGACCAGCGGGTCGTCCACGCGCACCATCACCAGGAACATGAAACTAATCATTCCCAGTGCGGCCACCAGCACAACGAGACACAAATAGCCCAGCCGGATTGGATTCCAGATGTCAGGAATCCCCGCAATCAGCCCGCCGACGATCGTCAGAATCAGCCCCGCCATTAAACCTTTCAACGTGCCCGCGCCAATCAATCCCATTACGAGCTCAGATCTGCGGATCGGTGTAAGAAGGTATCCTTCGTGCAAGCCGCGGGATTTGTCGTCGATGAATGTGATGCCTCCGCCGATCATCGCCACGATGAAGATCGACATGGCAATCGAGCCCGCCAGCAGGTACTTGATGTAATTCACGTAGGGATAGATTTCGACCACGTTGAGCTGCACAGTGCCATCGAGCCGTCCCGCAACAGCGGGAGCGTTCATCGCATCGACCATCTGCTGGAGGGCCGCTTCGATTGAGCTCGAAACGAACTGGTCCGTGTTGTCTTCCACCAGCGCGACGCGTGGACGGTCGCGATCGTAAAAGCGGCGCGAGAAATCGACCGGCACCTCGACCACCGCGTCGATGAAACCGGCTTTCAGATCGTCTACGGCACGAGTTTGCGAGTCGTAGTCGATCACGCGGAAAGTCTTGGGGCCCGTGGCGATATCGTTGAACATCTCCTCGATTTTTCGCGATTGCACGGAATGGTCGTGGTCCACAAAAGCGAGTGTGGCGCCGTGAATCTTCCCGCCAAACGCGTAACCGAGAATGATCAGCTGAACGAGAGGAAAAATCATGGAAGCGGTCATCAGCGCGGGGCTGCGGAAGAATTTCCGCATGTCGCGTTCGATCAGCGCCCAGATTCGATACAGCTTCATACTCTTTTGGCCTCTCGCCTCTCGTACTCAGCGATAGAGATGACTGATGTCATAGGTCGCCGCTGACCGCGCTTCGTCGCGCAACGCACTTCCGGTGTAGTGCAAGAAAACGTCGTCGAGGGTCGTGCTTTCCACGGCAACACGCTTAACTGTTACTTTTTGCGATCGCGCCAGATCCATCAGCGCGGCAACGGTTGTCGGTCCGTCATGGGAAGAGATATGGTACGTGCCGTCGCGCTGTTTCACTTCCCCTGCGTGGGGCAGCTTTTGCAACTGTTGAATCCAGTCCGCCGGGGCGTTTTCGAACTCCACATCAACGGTGTCGGTTCCGGGTACGCTGTCCTTCAGCTTCGTAGGTGTGTCGAGCGCCGCAAGCTTGCCATGGTCGACGATCGCGATGCGTTCGCAGAGTTTGTCCGCCTCGTCCATATAGTGCGTGGTGAGGAGAATGGTCAAACCCGCTTTATCGCGCAGCTCGCGAATCATCTGCCACACGTTGGTACGTGACACTGGATCGAGGCCTGTGGTCGGCTCGTCGAGGAACAGGATTTTCGGCGAATGGACGAGACCCCGCGCAATTTCGAGCCTGCGCCGCATACCGCCGGAGAATGTTCGTACAAGCGCAGAGCGAAACTTCAGGAGGTCGACGTTTTCAAGAAGGTTGGTGATCAATTGCTCGCGCTTGCCGGCCGGAACGCCGTACAGCTTGGCGTGAATCAGCATGTTTTCGTCCGCAGTGAGCTCCGGATCGGAAGTCATCGCCTGCGGTATCACGCCAAGCGCGGTGCGCACTCCGTCTGCGTCCGTACGAATGTCGTGGCCGGCGATTCGCGCAGTTCCGGACGTGGGTGGAGTCAACGTGGTCATCATTCGGATTAGCGTTGTCTTCCCTGCTCCGTTGGGACCGAGAAGGCCGAAAATCTCTCCGTCGTAAACTTCAAAACTGACGTCGTTAACCGCGACCAGGTCGCCAAACTTCTTCGTCAGGTGGTCGACTTCAATAGCGTTCATTCGTAGCGCTCTTGTGACTTACAGGCGTTGCAGCCAGGTTTTCGCTTTCCGTTCCGGCAGCAGAACGGTGGCCGTCATGCCGAGAAATAATCTGCGTTGCGGATTGGGCACCGCGACCTTGACCGCAAACGTTTTAATGTCGCGCTTCGTCCGGCTCACGTCGCGTTCGGTGGCATAGTTGCTTTCCACGCCCTTAAAGAAAACATTTCCGTGCAGAACGTCTCCCGACGGGAGCTCAACTGACAGCTCCTGGCCGAACTGAATACGGTCGATATATGTTTCCGGTATTTGCGCGCGAGCCCACAAGTGATCGATGTCGACGAGGACGACAATCGGAGAGCCCGCATTGATCACCTCGCCCTGCTTCGCCACGCGGATAGAGACGATTCCGCTGATCGGCGCGTATATCTTCGTGTAACTCAGTTGAGTCGCAGTTTCGGCTTCGCTGGCACGCGCTTGTTGGAGTTGAGCGATGGTCGACGCCAAGGCACTTTTGCGTGCATCGACCTGCTTCCGATTGGCCGTGGCTACTTCGACTGCCGCTTGTTGGGCTTTGACCGACTGCTGCAGAGCTTGCACGTTTGCCTGAGACATCCGCACGGCCGCCTCGGCATGATCGCGGTCCTGCGCCGACACTTCTCCTTTTTTGTATAGGTTCTGCATCCGGGTCAAATCAGTCTGATCGCGCCACAACTGCACCTTCGCCTGCTCTAGTTGTGCCGTCGTGGTTGTAACGCCAGCATCGGCCACCTGGAGCGACGCGCCTGTCTGCCCTTCCGTCCATGAATAGTTGTGTTGCGCCTCCTGCACAGACGCTTCGAGCATAGCTACGTTCGCCTTCGCGGCAGCAAGGCTTGCTTCGAGTTCCTTGGAATCGAGTTCGCCGATCAGATCGCCTTTTTTTACGGATGCCCCCTCGTCGACGTTCAACTTCACCAAGCGGCCGGCGATTTGCGGGCTGACGATCACTTCGTTACCGTCAATCACGCCCACCAGGCGAATCTCGCTGCCCTTCGGCATCGTGACGTAGTACACGATCAATGCAATGATGAAAACGATTGCGACGAACAGGAAGAATTTCTTGCCGCTCATCGCGATTTCACTCCCGCTGTCATTAACCCGTGATCGATAAAGTCGAGCACCGCCTGTTTCCTTTCTTCCACCGCGTTCGCTGCTAGAAGATTGCGGCCAGCCACCTCGCCTAGAATGGGCGCCGCCGCAAAATACGAGGTAATCATTCCGACGATGGTGAACGCCGTGTGGTGGGGATTGACGCGCCGCAACTCGCCCGAAGCAACGCCTCTTTCGATCGCGTGGGTCAACTGACTGTAGAACGGCCGCAGATATTCACGAACGATCCAGTCGAAGTTCTTCGTCCTTTCCATCGCCTCGCGCTGAACCAGCCGCGGATAATTCGGATGGGTTGCCAGAAAATCGAAATATCGGGCGACAAAAGACTGCAAGTTCTCCCGCGCCGATCCGCCACCCTTCCGAGGCGCGTATACACCCGCGCGCAACTGACGAAATAGATTCTCGAGCACGGCACGATGCAAACGGCGCTTGTCGCCAAAATAGTAGTAGAGCATGGCCTTATTGGCGTGAGCTGCAGCCGCGATCTGATCGGTCCGCGCGCCCGCAATTCCCTGCGCGGCAAAATGCTCTTCGGCCGCGCGCAAAATTCGTTGGGCCGTACCTCGCCCCTCAGCACTCTTACGCTTGTGTTGCATTTAACGTTTCAACCAACCGGTTAGTTTACTCATACTGAGCGGACAGTCAAGACGGAGATAGGGACGCGGAGCGGTTAACCTTCGAGGGCGCCGCCGGAACCGGCGGGTAGTTCAATGGAGTACTTCGTTCGGGTTTTTTCGCGGTGCAGCTCAAATGCAAGCTCGATGAGGCGGTCGATCAAGCCGGAATATGGAAGGCCCGAAGCTTCCCACATCTTCGGGTACATGCTGATCGAGGTGAAGCCAGGGATCGTATTCAGTTCGTTGACGTAAATCTTGCCCGTGCGATTCTCCAAAAAGAAATCGCAGCGCGCCATTCCCGTGCCGTCGATGGCCTGAAAGGCGCGCACGGCGTAGTCCTGAAATTTCGCGACCTGCGCCTTTCGGAGAGGTGCGGGGATCAGAAGCTGCGTCCCTCCCTCGAGATATTTTGCGGTGTAATCGTAATATTCACGGTGCGGCACGATTTCGCCGGGAATCGACGCGCGCACGTCGTCATTTCCCAGCACGGACACTTCGATTTCGCGGCCGGCGATTCCCCGCTCGACAATAATTTTCAGAGCGAACTCCGCCGCCAAATCCATCGCTGCCCCGATCTGGTTGACATTTGCAACGCGCGTCATTCCTACGGAGGAACCCAGCGTCGCCGGCTTCACGAACAGCGGAAATTTCAGCGTCTTCTTGATCAGCCGCGTGATTCCCGCGCGATCTTTTTCCCAGTCGGACCGGCGGACTGCCACATACGGGACGATCGGGAGTTTCGCTTCCTTGAACAACCGTTTCTGAACGTCCTTGTCCATTCCGACTGCGGACGCCAGGACGCCCGTCCCCACGTACGGCAAACCGGCGAGCTCAAGCAACCCTTGCACCGTGCCGTCTTCGCCAAACGTCCCGTGCAACACCGGGAACACGACGTCGATCTTTACGCTCGGCTGGCCGGCCGCTGCGCCAAGCGGCACCAGAGAAGCAGCGCTGGGATCAGGCGGCAGCACTACGCGCTCGCCCGATTTGAGCACTTCGGGGAGCATCTTCTGCGCGTTCGTGCCAACGAGCCAGCGACCGTCCTTCGTAATGCCGATCGGTACCGCTTCATACTTCTGCGGATCGAGGGCGCGGATCACCGAGGCAGCCGAAGCGAGCGAAACCTCGTGCTCTCCCGAGCGCCCCCCGAACAAAATGCCGACGCGCAACCGCTTTCCGCCGTTTGTCACGAAGCTGGCCCCCACAATCGCTTGCTCGCGAGCTTCACAGAATCTTCTTCCCCAGTCCTGAAAGCACAAGCTCGACGCCGAGCGTAGCCGTCGTGTTATGCAGATCGATCACCGGATTGATCTCCACAACTTCGAACGAGACCATCGCACGGCTATCGGCAATCATTTCAAGCGCCAGGTGGGCTTCCCGATACGTCACGCCGCCGCGAACGGGCGTTCCTACTCCGGGCGCGTCGGACGGATCGACGAAATCCATATCCAGACTGACGGCGATCCCGGAAGTGTCGTCCGTGGTGAAGCGCAAGGCTTCGCTCATCACCTCACGCATGCCGCGTTCGTCAATATCGCGCATGGTGAAAACGTGGACGCCCAAATCCCTCACCAGCCGCCGTTCTTTTGGATCCAAATCGCGCGCGCCGACGAGAGCCACACTCCGCGGCTCGACCATTGGTTTGACACCGGCAAGTTCGGTTAGCTCCGGCGGACCATATCCCATGATGGAGGCGAGCGGCATGCCATGAACGTTGCCCGATGGCGAGGACTCGGGCGTGTTCATGTCGCCATGCGCATCAAGCCAGATCAAGCCGATTCGCTTCGATTGCTTTTGAAAATGGGCCGCGACGCCGCCGGCCGTTCCGACTGCGATGGAGTGATCGCCGCCGAGGACCAGCGGCAGAAAATCTTCGTCAAGCGCCTTGCGCGTGATTTCCGCAAGACCTTTGCAGGTGTCTGCAATCTCTTCCAGGTACTTGGCGTTCTTTACGCCGTAGTGCTGCTCTTCGGGCTGTTTGACGGTGATATTGCCGATGTCCTCCACCTGATGCCCGAGCTGTTTCAATCGCGCCTGAAGGCCCGCAACACGCAGCGTTGACGGACCCATATCGACGCCGCGGCGGCTCTGGCCGAGGTCCATCGGCACCCCAATGATTCGTATCTTTTGCGGCATTGTCTGCTGCCCTGGTTCGTTGCCCGGCCCGGAAGCGAAGGCGGGACTTCAAGGATAGACGCGATACAGCATCCGTGGGAAGGGGATCACTTCGCGAATGTGCTCGGTTCCGCAAATCCATGCGACCGTGCGTTCGAGGCCCAGGCCAAAGCCAGCGTGCGGGACGCTGCCGTAACGCCGCAGATCGAGATACCACTGGAACGATTCTTCCGGCAATTTCGCCTCGTGAATCCTGCGAATGAGTGTGTCGTAATTTGACTGACGCTCGCCGCCGCCGATGATTTCGCCGTATCCCTCCGGCGCGATCATGTCGAAGCTGAGCGAAAGCTCTGGCCGCGCAGGATCGGTGGCCATGTAGAAGGCTTTCATGGCCGTCGGATAGCGGTGGATCACGACGGGCCTATCGAAATTCTTCGAAAGAATCGTCTCTTCATCGCCGCCAAAGTCGTCGCCGAATTTCGCGGGATTCCCCGCTTTCTGCAGCACTGCTATGGCCTCTTCGTAAGAAATACGCGGAAAGGGAGGCAGGATCTTTTCGAGCTTGGTCACGTCGCGCTGCAATGCCGCAAGCTCGCGCGAACGGTTTTTCACCACAGACTGAACGACCGCGCTGACGAGACCTTCGCCGAGCCGGATCATGTCTTCCAGATGCGCGTAGGCCGCTTCCGGCTCGAGCATCCAGAATTCGGTCAAATGACGGCGCGTTTTCGATTTTTCCGCGCGAAACGTCGGACCGAACGTGTACACCTTGCCGAGCGCGGCAGCCGTCGCCTCAACATAAAGCTGACCGGATTGCGTCAGATAGGCTTTCTGGTCGTCGATGTAGTTCACTTCGAAGAGCGTCGTCGTGCCCTCGCAGGCAGCCGGAGTAAAAATCGGAGCGTCCGTCAGCGTGTAGCCCTGGCTATCCATGTAGTTCCGCGCGGCGCGTTCGGCTTCGGCGCGGATGCGCAGGATCGATGCCTGCCGCGGCGTGCGGATCCACAGGTGCCGCTGGTCGAGCAGAAAATCGACGCCGTGCTCCTTCAGTTGAATCGGATACGGAGTGGATTCCGGCACACGCTGAACGACTTCGATCCCGCTGATATGAATTTCGTAGCCGCCGGGCGCGCGGGGCTCCGCGCGAAGCATCCCGGTGAGAATCACACTCGATTCCTGCGTCAGACCCTTCAACGCGGCGAATGCGTCGGGATTTTCCTTTTGCGAGACAACGCCCTGAATTACGCCCGTTCCATCACGAAAAATGGGGAAAAGCAGCTTGCCCGATTCGCGGAGGTTATACAGCCAACCGCGAATGCTGACCGTCTTTCCGGAAAATTGTTCCGCCTGTTCGATTGCGATTATGGGAGTTGCGGCCTGGGCCTGACTCGTGGAATCCATTCTTTCGTTTTCGCCTTTTACCTAGGATTTCTTCGCGCGCGCGCCGAGGTTGTCCTCGATCTTGTCAAACGACGCGCGGACTTGGTCGAGCGACGGCTCACCGTTCGCGGCTTCTTTCAACTCGAGCACGATCGGCAGTTCTTGCGGCGCCGCGGAAATCAGGCCGAGCAGCGCTTCCCAATCAATCGAACCTTCGTACGGGAGGAGATGCTCGTCTTTTTCGCCGTGGTTGTCGTGAATGTGAGTGCTCACGATCCGGTCGCGCATGATCTCAAACGCGGTGCCAATCTTTGTTTCTATGTGCGCGTGGCCCACGTCCAGACACAGTTTCAGGTCATTCAGGTGCGTTTCCTTCAGGAAGCGCAACAGCGATTCAGGCGAACCGAGTTCGTCGGGTGTATTTTCCAGCACGATCGTGACGCCGCGGTGCTTCGCAAAAATAGCCAGGTGCTCGAGCGAATTGAACGCCGCATCGAAATGGCGCTGGTCCGCTTCGTCGCGGCTTTGACCCATGTGCTGGATCAGATATTTGAAAGGGATGCGCTCGGCGACCTCCAGAGCGCGCTTCACTTCGTCGACAGCATCAACGCGCCGGACACGTTCCGGCTCGGAAATCGAGTTGGGGACACCGCTACGCCCGAACGCGGCGTCGCGCTCCGGCGGCGAGTGCAGCGAATGCAGCGACAAGTGATTTTCTTCGAGAGCGGAGGCGATGTCGCGCACGTTGTGGGGCGACGTGTAGCTGAAGTGGCCCGCGGCGCAGAAAATCTCGACGGCAGGTATGCCCGCGCGCGCGATTTGGCCCAGCAGCAACGGATCGAGCGGGTGCCGCACGTAGCGATAAGTTGAAAGGACGCGTTGCATGGAACTGTATGCTGCAAAAACGAACAACTATGGTGGGGGGAAAACGTTCCGGCGTCAATAGCGCGTCAGTCCAGGCGAAAGATCCTGGCTGAAATTCGGGCGAGGCGAACGTCTGCTAGATGCGCGAGCGAACTCCTTCCATGCGTCAATAGCCGACGGCGGCGCCGCCGCGACGCGGATCGGGAGCGCCGAGCCGCTCGCCCGTTTTCGGGTCGATACCGATCGCTTCGACCTTGCCGAGCCATGTTCGCCGGGGCGAAATCTGATAACCACGGCTCTCGAGTTCATGGACCACCGGCGCAGGAACAGTCGGCTCCATTACCACGGCCGCGGGCATCCACTGCTCGTGAAACCGGGGCGCATTGATCGCAGCCTGCGCACCCATGCCGAGGCGCATCCAGTCCAACACGGAAAGCATCGTCGCCGAGATGATCGTTGGGCCGCCGGGAGAACCGGTCACGAAACTTAAGCTGCCGTT
>DASUJR010000319.1:0-4602 GCA_036279175.1 Candidatus Acidiferrales bacterium
CGGACCACGGAAACCCGCGTCGGTCCTAAGTGCGATTCGCGGGGGACGCTACGGGCAGGGCCGACTGTTGTCATGTTCGGGATCGCTGCATTACCATAGCGGCGTCATGAACAAGCGATCCTCTCTTCTTGCAATCGTTGCGGTTGCCGCAATTCCCTTCTCTGCCGCCGCGCAACGGCCGACGCTCACCATCCAGGTCAATCATCCTACGGCGAAAGTCAGTCCCATGCTCTATGGATTGATGACCGAAGAGATCAACCATTCCTACGATGGAGGAGTTTACGCCGAACTGGTCAACGGCCGTTCCATCGCCGGCGGATTCGGCTCATTAACCCATTGGCAGATGGTAGTCCGCGGCGACTCTGCGGAAGATATTTCGATCGACTCGTCGAACGGTCCCAGTGCCGCCCAGCCGCGCAGCCTGAAGCTCACCGTGACGGCGGCGACCGAATCTGCGCCGGCCGGCGTGGAGAACGACGGCTATTGGGGCATGGCCGTGCATCCTAATTCCACCTACACCGGTTCGTTCTGGGCCAAGACAGACACGGACGGCGTTCCGGTCAGCGTGAGCCTGCAAAACGACGCCACCGGAGTGGTTGCAGCCAAAATGACCGTAAGCGGGCTGAGCAGCGAATGGAAAGAATACAAGTACACGCTGAAGACGGGCAGCGTGGCGGCCAGCGCGAACAATCACCTGATCCTCACCATTCCGCGCCCGGCGACGGTATGGCTCGATCTGATCTCGCTGTTCCCGCCCACGTACCACAACGACGGAATCACGCGGCCCGACATCATGAATCTTCTGGCCGCGATGCATCCCAAATTCCTTCGTATGCCCGGCGGGAATTATCTCGAGGGCAACAGCATCGCCCAACGCTTCGACTGGAAAAAAACGATCGGCCCCTGGGTTGACCGGCCGACGCACATGAGCCCCTGGCGTTATCGCTCGTCCGATGGGATGGGACTACTCGAATTCCTGCAATGGTGCCAGGATCTGCACATGCAGCCCCTGCTCGCCGTCTATGCCGGCTATTCGCTGAACCGCGTCCACGTAAACCCTGGCCCCGATCTTCAGCCCTACGTCCAGGACGCGCTGGATGAGATTCAGTACGTTACCGGCTCGGCGGATACGAAATGGGGCGCCGAGCGCGTGAAGGACGGCCACCCCGCGCCCTTCCCGCTCAAGTATGTGGAGGTGGGAAACGAAGACGAATTTGACCGCTCGGGTTCCTACGACGGCCGCTTCGCGCAGTTCTATCGCGCCATCAAACAAGCCTATCCCAACCTGGAAGTGGTCGCGACCGCGCCGGTGAAGAGCGTCACGCCGGATGTGCTAGACGAGCACTATTACATGACGGCGCAAGAGGCTTTCAAGATGGCGTACCACTATGACGGTCATCCGCGCACGGGCCCGAAAATCTTCGTGGGCGAGTGGGCCACGCGCGAAGGCGATCCCACTCCGAACCTTCATGCGGCGCTGGGAGACGCGGCATTTCTTACGGGCCTGGAGCGCAACAGCGACCTGATCGTGATGTCCAGCTATGCGCCCCTATTTGTCAACGTCGATCCGGGCGGCATGCAATGGCCGACAGACCTGATTGGCTACAACGCTCTTTCCAGTTTCGGATCGGTAAGTTACTGGATGCAGGTGATGTTTTCCGATTATCTGGGCACGGAAGTTCTCGATGCGAACCTTGCCGATGCCGGTCCACGCGTTTTTACTTCGGTTACGCGAAACCCGGCAGGGCACAAGATCTACATCAAGATCGTGAATGCCAACTCGAACGCCAGAACCATCCACATCGCGCTCGATGGCGCCTCCCACGTGGCACCGACGGCAACACTCGTGACCCTGAGCGCGAAGACGCCAAACGCTGTTAACAGCATTCAGAATCCGCGCTTGGTGGTTCCGGTGAAAAGGTCCGTATCTGTGGCCGGCGCGAACTTCGAGGAGAACTTCGCGCCTTACTCCATCAACGTGCTCGAACTCACTTACTAGATCGTCAGGTCTTATTTCGGACCTCCGCATGGTGACCCCCAGGCCTCGGCAGCGCGGCCTGGGGTGCGCCAGACCGCGGCCTTCCGGCACGACGGCGTTCTCCGGTAGAGTGAATATATCGTGATTGTCAATCTGGCTAGACGAGCGCACGATCACAACTGGGGGCTCGATCCGATCACGCGTTCGCTGCTCGATACAGATTTTTACAAGCTCCTGATGCTCCAGTTCATCTGGAAGAACTTTCCCCGGCTTCACGTCTCATTTACACTGCTGAACCGCACGCCTTCGGCGCGCCTTGGAAATATCATCGGCATCGAACGCCTGCGCGAGCAGTTGGACGAGACGCGCCGGCTTCGGTTTCGCAAGTCCGAGCTGATCTGGCTCGCCGGTAACACGTTCTATGGAAAGCGCGGCATCTTCGAGCCGGCCTTTCTGGAGTGGCTGGAACACGATTTCCGTCTTTCCGCCTATGAGTTGTCGGTGGAAAATGGCCAATTTTCTCTGCGCTTCAGCGGCCTCTGGACCGAAGTTACGCTCTGGGAGATTTACGCGCTTTCCGCCATCGACGAACTCAAGACGCGCGCAGCTCTCAAAACCCTGAGCGAATTCGAGATCGACATTCTCTATGCGCGCGCCAAAACCCGCTTATGGGAGAAGATGGAGCGCATGCGTGGCGTGCCGGCCCTGAATGTCAGCGACTTCGGAACGCGGCGCAGGCACAGCTTTCTCTGGCAGGAGTATGTGGTGGTAGCCATACGGGACACCCTGGGCGAGGCATTTTCCGGCACTTCTAACGCTTTCCTCGCGTACAAACACGATCTGGAAGCCATTGGAACCAATGCGCACGAGTTACCCATGGCGCTGGCGGCGCTGGCCGGCAGCGACGATGAGATACGGGCGGCGCAATATCGGCTGTTGGAGTTATGGGAACGTAGTTATCAAGGCGAGTTACTCATCCTGCTGCCGGACACCTTCGGCACCACGCAGTTTCTGCGCGGCGCACCCGAATGGGTCGCCGACTGGACCGGCCAGCGCGCGGACAGCAAGGATCCATTCGTGGCGGGGGACGAATACATTCAATGGCTCAACACGCGCGGGCGCGACCCACGCCAGAAACGACTAATTGCCTCGGACGCGCTGGATGTGGACCCAATCCTTGCGCTGCATGCCTATTTTGCGGGGACAATTCGCAATGGAGAGTTGCCCAACAACTTCCGGCACGCTGCGGACTTTCTCGATACGAGCCGATGGACGCCGGAACCCCGCATCCGGTTCAGCGCCGGATGGGGCACGCTGCTGACCAACGATTTTCGCGACTGCAATCCGCGCGGCGACGAAAGCTTCGATCCCGTAAGCCTGGTGTGCAAACTTACCGAAGTGGAAGGAAGGCCCGCGGTGAAACTGTCCGATAATTACTCCAAGGCGCTCGGCGATCCGGCGGAAATCGAGCGCTACAGGCGAATCTTCGGCACCGACGGCGTGGCAAACGTCCCGGTGATCACTTAATCGATCCGTCCGCCGAAGCTTTCATAAAGATGAATCTCACTTAATCCCCCCGCATATCCGCCATGATGGCCAAAACAAGCTACGACGCGAATCGGCTTCGGCATGAGCTTGCCGCGCGCAATCGCGCGTACGCGCGCGGCCGCACTCATGTGGAGAGTTACGGCAGCGCGCCGGTGATTGTGTATGCGCCGGAGGGCCAGCGGCACGGGAACTTCTTCGATGCTGCATATGCTGCAATCGCAGCGGATGCAGACTGGATGCAGCGATTCAATAAAGTTCATGCACAGGCGACGCGGTCGCTGCCAAAGGCCGGGCGCCGCTGGCGCGAGCTTGACTCCTGCACCAGTTCCGACGCGCTGCTGATGAACATCTTCTGCACGCCTGGAGTGCTTGCGTCGCCGGCGATCCGGCGCGCGCTTGGCCTCGAAAGCGATGCGGAGCCGGTCTTCGGGTGGAAGGCACGCGTTCCACTTGCCAGCGGCCGCTTTGACCGCACGGAAGTCGATCTGCGCATCGGCTCGCTGCTTATCGAGGCGAAACTCACAGAAGGAGATTTCCAGAGATGCCGCGCGCCTGCCGTCGAGCAATACCGCGATCTGGATGCTGTCTTCGATTGTCCGTCGCTTCCCAGGGTCGAACAACTCGGTACGCAGCGGAGGGCACCCCAGGAATTTCCCGAGAATTATTCACAAGAATACGAGAGCTTCACGATCGATCCCGAACTCGACCCACGCAAACTCTTTCCGGAAATCGCCGCGCGGATCCCCGCGTTCAATTCCAATGCAGCGGAGGCGTGGAAGGTGGGCGAAACCTGTTACGCGGGATATCAACTCATCCGCAACACGCTCGCCGCCCACGCGGAACACTATAGCTTCTGCGTGATTCACGACGAGCGCAGGCCGGACCTGCGCAAGCAATGGTTCGACGTGATGGCAGCGGTGAAGAGCGCCGAATTACGTACCCGCCTGAAAGTGCTCACGTGGCAGGAGCTGACGGCGTTTTTGCCCGAAACATTGCAGGCTTTTCTCGACTGCAAGTATGGAATCGTCGCGCCCGGGCGTACGGCTTCAGGGGTCGATGAGGAAGCCTTTCGAGAA
>DASUJR010000320.1:0-3583 GCA_036279175.1 Candidatus Acidiferrales bacterium
ATTGCGCCACGCTTTCCATTGACTGCAATAGGTTCCGCATAAATTACATGCATGAATCCTATCGTCGCTACTCCGATGGCTATAAGGTTTAATGTTTTCATGATTTGATGATGGATGTTTGTTCGAAAACAATATCGGAAAAGCGCTTGCATTGCACACGCGTATTCCTCAAGCTTAGCCCAAGTTAAATTTGGGGTCTTAATGAGTCGTCAGATACCTTCATTGAATGGATTGCGAGCCTTCGAAGCGGCTGGACGGCTTGGCAGCTTCAAAGCAGCGGCGAAGGAGTTGTATGTTACTCAAACGGCTGTGAGCCACATGGTGCGTCTCCTGGAAGAACACCTCGGGTTCGCGCTCTTCCGCCGTCATCCCAATAGGCTTGAGCTCACCGATCAAGGGCGGGCGTTCCAGCCCGGCCTGACCGACGCCTTCAATGCGATTGCGCGGCTCAGTGAGCAAGTGGCCTCGATGCGGGCAGGTCCGGTGCTTACCGTTGGGGTCGCGCCAGCTCTCGCTTTACACTGGCTAATTCCACGCTTGGCGGGCTTTCATCGCAACCACGCCGACGTCGAAGTACGAGTTGCTACCGGAGGTACAATGTTTCCGCTGCGCGACGATTGGACTTGTACTGTACGTCGCGGCATGGGCGACTGGCCTGGTTATACTGCCGAAGAGCTATTCCCTTCGACACTGGTGCCAGTCTGCACCCCAGCAATAGCAGCAGGCTTGCTACACCCCTGCGATCTCCATGCGGTAACCCTGATCGTTGTCCCCCACTTGCGCGAACAATGGACTTGGTGGTTCGAAACGGCGGGTCTACCTGCCGTGATCCAGCCAGCTAATGAGGTATCGTTCGAAAGTTCTGTGATGGCAATTCAAGCCGCTCTCGATGGAGTAGGAGTCGGTCTAGCACAACTCCCCTACGTCAGTGACGCGCTGGCAGCGGGCCGCCTGGTCACCCCATTTCCGATCACAGGTCAGAAGTATGAAAGCTGGTATCTAGCTTACAGGCCGATACGCGAGGAGGATTCAGCGCTATTGGCGTTCCGCAATTGGCTACATGACGAAGCTGAATTGCAACGCCAGATATATAAGAGACTGACCCTGACACGAGATCAAGGCTCCGTCGCGATCGGGGGCTCGGGTAAATGCTCCATTTAAGTTCGCGCCGCTCAGAGATTTTGTAGCGATGAATAGCGTCCGCAGAGTATCGCGATCGTTGGAAATCAAGCTGCGCTGGTATCGCCAAAACGGAATCCTACCGTTCGAGCATGGCGACGGTTAAAACGACACTTTGGTAGTGGCGAAAGTCAGGAGGCTCACCTCCGCCCCGAATTGTTGCGCGACTGCGAACGCCGCGCTAAATACTTTGCGGATGGCGTCAATTCCATCGCCAATTCGCGATTGCCGAAACGAATGACGTTCTCGCGAAGCACCTGCTTATCCATTGTAAAGATTTCGATTCCTCTACGGCCTCGCGAGATTGTGACATACCACTGCTTTTGATTTGTGGCGGCTCTGATCGCTGAGTCGGAAAAAATCACGAAGTCGGCGGTCTTGCCTTGAGCGGCGTATGAAGTGACGGCGTAACCGCGAACGAACTGACGATAGTTCGCGCCCAAAGTCCGGCCATCTAGCAATTGAATCCGCTCATCCGCTCCGACGCTCTTTACCGTCACGATTTCGCCGTTGGCGATTTGCTTGCCATCCGTAGTTCGAGCATTCGCTTTTAGTTGCAGTCGGTCGCCCGCGGCTAGGGCGAGTTCCCTCAGCTGGCAGACTGTGACACGATCCAGACTGCCGAACCGGATTCGCCGGATTCGGCCAGCACCTTCGACAATCAAACAGTTCTCTCCGACCTCGACCAACCGGCATTGCGTGCCGCGCTTCATGCCTGCCACGTCGCGGTTGAGCACCAAGACGCTTTCGCCGGAGTAGAACCGCTTGTCGCGCTTCTGCGCATCGGTCAGGTCGAGCCGTTCCAAGGCGCTGACCTTCGCGTCTTCCGCGCCGATCACGCCTTGCTGCCGCAGCGCGTCGCGAATCCGCTCGTTGACCTTGTGGATCTCCGACCACGTTTGCGACACGACGACAACCGAGAGCTTTTGCGCCGCGAGTTCGAGGTAACGCTTGGTCAGGAAGTCCTGTTGCTCGAACAGCCCGCACTGCGTGACGGCATGATTGCGATTCAGCCGGTCGAATGATTCACGGAAGCGCGCATTGCGCGCTTCATCCACAGCGAGCCGGTATTGCTCGATAGCCTTTCGCTCCTCGCGTGTCTTGGCCAAATCCGGGTCTTGGCGGCGAATCGTTGTCAGCTCGGCCGCGTCCAAACCTGCGTATTTCTCAATCGCCCGCAGCGCGTCCGACGCTTCGACCGGGCCGTGCTGCCGGGTATCCCCGGAGAGAATCAGCCGCCCCTTGCGTGCCCTGACGAACTGGAGCAGGCGCAGCATCTGTTCAGCTCCAATCTGCCCCGCTTCATCCACAATGACAACCGCTCCCGCGTCCATCCGCTGCTTCGTCAAAAACTCGCTGACCGTGTGCGCGTCGCTGCCAAAGTCATGCTGCAAGTCCATCACTTGCTGCCGTTGCGGCGCGACGACATGAACCGGACGGTTTGCCGCGACCAGCCTGGCCCGAACCTCTTTCAGCGTGAAGCTCTTTCCGGTGCCCGCAGCCCCGCGAAAAAGCGTCACGTAGTCTCGCGATGCGAGGATGCGCTGAACGGCATCGCGCTGCTCGCCATCCAGCGAAGCATTCTGGATTTTATGCTTCGCACTCAGCGGCGCGAAGCGGCCCCGACCATCTTGCGCGAGGCGGACAATGGCTTGCTCGCGCTCGAGCGTTTTCCGCGTCGTGATCTTGCGCGGATGCTCGGCCTCGTTGCGCACGTAGGGGCGCGCCTTCGTGAGCGCCTGAACATCGCTCAGGGAGAAGTTCTGGCCGCGACCATGTTCAAGCGCGTGACGCCACAACTCGAATTCGCTCACGACAGAGCGGCGGTCGAACAAGTGCGTCTCGGCCCAGGTAATCGCGGCGTTGACGACATTCCGCGCCTTGAACGTCTTCCGCTGAGCGGCTGTCCGCCGCGTCGCGTCCGCAATCGCGGCCTTCTCATCAGCGGAAATCTGCGCGGCCCAAATCGCGTTCAATCGCGTGCGCCCAACGTTGCGGATTTTCCGCGCGCGCTTGTTGTGGGCAATGTTCTCCCGGATGTCCTTCACATTCCCGTTCCGCTTCCCCGGTTCGGCTTCGAGCAGCGCCTGAGTCTCGCGGTCAATCTCGGCATGACGCTTCGAGAATTTCTCGACCAACGCCGGCGAAACCCCTTCGACCTCGAAGTCGCCCCGGCGATTATTGGCCAGCTCGTAGCCATAGCGCCTCAAATCTTTCGCGAGTTCGTGGTAATAGACGTTCTCGACGAACTTGCAGGCCGCGAGCATCTCGTAAGTCTCAAGCGCCTTCCAACGGTCCTCCGCGCGATCGTGCGTCGCGTTGAAAACGATGCAGTGAGAGTGCAAATGCGGGTCGAGAGCGCGGGACGTATCGTGATGGAACAACGCCCCGACCACGTTGCCGG
>DASUJR010000321.1:0-89068 GCA_036279175.1 Candidatus Acidiferrales bacterium
CCGATTTTCAGCCTGCGTCCGTGGGGGGCGCGTTCGCTTGCGCCCCTTTTCCCGGAAAAATCCAATTTGACTGAGCCGATCGGCGAGGCCTGGCTGACAGGACTCGACTGCAAATTTGCCACGGGGCCTTTCGCGGGGGAAAAGCTGAGTGAAGCGTGGCACGAGATGGACGCATCGTGGAGAGGAACATCGATCAGGCGGGACGCCGATTTCCCTCTATTGGTGAAGTTCCTTTTCACGCGCGAGAAGCTGTCGGTGCAAGTGCATCCAGATGACGACTACGCATCGAGGAACGAGGCAGGCGCGGGCGGACGTGGAAAGACCGAAATGTGGTACGCATTGCGTGCGGAGCCGAATGCGGAAGTGCTGCTGGGGCTGAAGCCGGACGTGACGCGTGAAAAATTCAAAGGCGCCATCACGGACGGGACAGCAGAACGCTTGCTAGAGCGCGTCGCGGTACATGATGGAGACGTGATCTTCGTCCCGGCACGGACAGCACACACGATTGGGGCCGGGCTTACGATCTGCGAAATTCAGCAATATTCGGATTTGACGTATCGTGTGTATGACTACAATCGTCGCGACGCATTCGGAAAGGCGCGCGAACTGCACATTGAGAAAGCGCTCGACGTGCTGCGCTTCGGCGAACAGCAGGGCGGGAAAACACAGCCTGTGAGCATTGAGCGCGACGGCTTGACGGAGAACTATCTTGCGGCGTGCCCTTACTTCGCCACGGAAAAATGGGACTTCCAGACACCGGCGGCGATGGCCAGTTCGCGCGAGCACTTCGATTTACTCGTGTTTCTGGAAGGCGGCGGGCGGATCGAATGGGCCGACGGGACAGCAGACTACGATCGGGCGCAACTGTGGATTGTCCCGGCGGGTCTTGGACCGTACGAGATCCAGCCGCAATCACGCACGTCGCTGATTCGAACGTACGTGCCAGGCGACTTGGGCGAGTTCGCGCGCAAGCTGGAGGACCGAGGCGTGGATCGCAGCCGTTTGACGAAATTGATCTACGCATAGGTGGTACTTACTTCGTGATCTGGACGTGAACGCAAAAAACGAAAAACTTGTCCCGTGTGCCGTCCTCCTGGCTGGGGGGCGCGGAACGCGCTTCTGGCCACGCAGCCGAACGCGCGCGCCAAAGCAACTGCTGAACATCGTAGGCAACGAAACGATGCTGCGCATGACGATGCGGCGGCTGCTGAGCGTTTTTGGGGCGCGGAATTTCTGGGCCGTTACGAACGAGGAACAGGCGACGGGCGTGCGGCACGAATTGCCCGGCGTGCCTGCGTCGCAGATTCTGACGGAGCCTGTGGGGCGCAACACAGCCGCTGCGATTGGACTTGCCGCGGTTCACCTTGCACACGAGCACGGCGATGCGTTGATGGGCGTCGTGCCGTCGGACAGCTACGTGGCGAACGTGACGCGCTACCGGAGGGTGATCCGGGCCGCGCTCGAAACAGCACGAACGCCGGGGCGGCTGGTTGTGCTGGGAATTCCGCCGACGCGGCCGGAAACAGGATACGGCTACATCGAGAAGGGCGCCGGATCAACGCGCGCGAACGGCCTCACCGCGCATCAGGTGGCGCGGTTCACGGAAAAGCCCGACCTGGCGACGGCGAAGCGTTACGCTGAATCGGGAAAATATTTCTGGAACGCGGGGATGTTCTTCTGGCGCGTTTCGACATTTCTGGAGAATTTGCAGCGGTTTCTGCCGGAGACGCACGATGCGCTTCGTGAATTGGAAAAGAAGATCGGCACGAGGCAGTATGCGCCTTTGTTAAGACGCATCTATCCCAAGCTGGAGAGCATTTCTGTGGACTATGCGGTGATGGAGCCGGTGACGCGATTGCGCGCGCTGCCGCCGTCACCTGCGAAACAGGAGGCTCACGCGCCCGCCGTGTTCGTGATTCCAGCGGATGTTGGATGGAGCGATATCGGTTCATGGGCGGCTGTATATGAATTGCTGGCTGGAAAGCCAGGAGCAAACGTCGCGGCTGGACCGTCGTTTACGCTGGATGCGAGCGGAAATTATTTGTGGTCAGCGAAGAAATTTTTAGCGGCGGTCGGCGTGCGCGACCTGGTGGTGGTGGAGACAGGCGACGCGCTGCTGATCTGCGCGCGTGAGCGGTCGCAGGATGTAGGAAAAGTGGTGAAATGGCTCGAAGAACAGAGACTTAAAGAATTGCTCTGAACCAGACGTTCGCAAAGGACTGGCAGGCTTACCTCGATGGTAAGATCGGTTTTCGCGCAGCAATCGCTTCAATGGTTTCTGACCTCCATTAGGCTTTCGGGGCCCCTGTTCAATCCTGGAAACATCGGATACTCCGGCAGCACATCAGAAGTGTAATGCATCCAAATTTTTGAGAGATTTTTGGGGTTCGAGGGCCAGTTTGCGTCTAAAATCTTCGTACTCCCTGGCCATCGACAATCGGGCGTGTGTGTCTCCGCTTTCGGTTTAGATTCCGATGTGCAGTTTCGATTATGGTTCAAGGAGTGGACCAGGCATGTTGTGTTGTTCGGATAGATATCGAGATGTGATGAAAGCAATCTGGCGCTGGGGCGTGGTTGTTGTGCTGGCAGCGTCTGCAATGAGTTCGGCGCGCGCAGATACGGCCGCGTTCGATCTCCTCGGGCCTCACGTTCAAATGACGGTTACGCGCTCGGGCAAGACAATACCCGTGTCGCAAGTCGCCAATTTGCAGGCGGGCGACCGCCTGTGGATCCATCCGGACTTTCCGAACAGCCAATCGGTCCATTACTTAATGGTGGTGGCGTTCTTACGGGGTACGACGAATCCTCCGCCGGAAGACTGGTTCATTCGCGCCGACAGTTGGACGAAGAAAGTACGGCAGGAAGGAATCGTGGTCACCGTTCCCAAGGGAGCGCAGCAAGCGCTGCTGTTTCTCGCTCCATCAACGGGCGGGGATTTCAGCACGCTGCGGTCTACGGTACAAGGCCGGCCGGGTACATTTGTCCGCGCGTCGCAGGATTTGAATCAGGCCGGCCTGGACCGCACGCGCCTGAACAAGTATTTGGCTGAAGTGAGGGAGGCGTCGGATTTGGATCCTGTTGCGCTGAAAAAACGCACGGAAATCGTGGCGCGCACGCTGCACATTAAAGTGAATCAGGACTGTTTCTACAAGCCGGCGGAACAGCAAGCGCCATGCTTGCTGCAGAGCAGCGACCAGGTGGTGATGGACGATTCGCACACGCAAACGATGGTGGCTGCACTCACGTCGGGGCCGTCCGCGGACCTTATCGGCGCGGTTAGCTCGACGCCGCTGGTGGGAGCGGCCTCGTTTAGTCCTTACGTCGGAACGGTGCTCGACGTGGCGCGGCTGATGGGGAACTTGCATACGGCGGAGTACCAGTACATCCCGGCACTGGCACTTCCTTCGAAGGACCAGCTGAACTTACGCTTGAACAGTCCGCCATCGTTTCGCAACCCGAAATCCGTGCTGGTTGTGGGCTTGCCGGCGGTTGAGGCAGCGCAGCTTCCACCGTTGCAGGCAGTAGATCCGGACCAAGTTTATTGCCTGCACAAATCGCCATTGATTCTGCCAACGAATGGCGCGCCATTGGTCTTCGCGACGAATATGGCGCACGATTTCGTGCTTCGCGTGCCGGAACAGGGAGGGAAAACGATCGACCTTCCTGCCACCCCCGATCCGGCGCGAGGCGGCTTCTTTATCAATACGCGGTCTCTGCCTATGGACGCGATTGGCTCCCAAGTGAAAGGCACACTGTATGGCCACTGGGGATTTCAGCAATTCGAAGGGCCGAGTTTCAATCTTCGGGGATCGCATCCGACGAAATGGACCGTTCCTGCGGCAGATCAAAGTGCGCTGGTAGTCGGGCGCGAGGACACATTACATCTGCGGTCTGACTGCGCCGTGTGCGTCGAGAGCGTTACAACTCGCGATTCGCAAGGTGTTGAATTGAAGACGACCTGGAAGTTGGTGAAACCCGATGAAATTGAAGTCACCGTTCCACTCAAAGCAGAGCAATCCGCCATGCTGACGTTTGCCGTGAATCAGTACGGGCTCAAGCGCCCAGACGAAGTTCCGTTGCTGGCGTATTCCGAAGCGGCGCACCTGAATCAGTTCCTGATCGATTCCGGCGACAAGAAGGCAGTCCTGGTGGGCACGAGGCTGGACCAGGTGAAGGCGCTGAAAGTGGACGGGGTGGAGTTTGTGCCCGGCACCCTGATGCGGGATGGACAACTGGACCATCTGGTGCTGGCATCGAGCACAATCCCGGCGGATGCGCTTCAGCCAGAGCAGGATGTAACGGCGCAAGTGTCGCTAAAAGATGGGCGCACTCTGGATCTGCCGGCGAAGGTGAAGCCGCCGCGGCCGGAAGTCACTCTGCTGAGCAAGAGCGTGCAATCGGGGGCAATGCCGTCGGCAATTCGCTTTGCCAATCAGGATCAGCTTCCGCAAAACAGCGAATTGTCGTTTTTCCTGAAAACAGTGACGCCGAAGAGCTTTCCGCGAAGCGAAAAAATCGAGGTTTCCACCGACGATGAATCGTTCGACGTGACGCTGAGCATCGCAGACGGCAGCCTAGTGCTGCAGGACGCGCAGACCGTGCTGGCGACCCTTGATCCAGCCAAGAGTTTCGGGCCGTCGGCGTTTGGAGCGCTGCAGTTTCGTGCTGTCAGTGCGGATGGCGAGAAAGGCGACTGGCAGCCGCTGGCCAAGCTGGTTCGCATTCCCACGCTGAAAGACGTTCACTGCCCGGACTCGCCCGACCAGCCATGCACACTGACGGGAACGAATTTGTTCCTTATCTACTCTGTCGCGTCGGATGCGCAGTTCACGCACGAAATGCCGGTGCCGCTTGGGTTCGCAGACACCAGCCTTACGGTGCCGCGGCCGAACGGGACGTTACTCTACATCAAGCTGCGCGACGATCCGGTGACAGTGAACACTGTGGCGCTGCCGGTGTTGCCGGAGTAACGCTGCGGCTTCTGTGGCTGCCCGGTGTGATTGCCGATGTAATCGCAACGCGCCACACTTCTCTCTCAAAATCGCATCGCTTATACTGCCGCCATGACTGAGATCAAGTTCGGCACAGACGGCTGGCGCGGGATCATCGCCGAGGATTTCACGCATGAGAATGTGCGGAAGGTGGCGCATGCGATCGCGCGTTACGTGGTTCGTGCCGAGCGACCGGAACGCGGCGTGGTGGTGGGCTACGACACGCGGTTTGGGTCGGAGCGTTTCGCGCGGGTGGCTGCGGACACGCTAACCGCGGCGGGAATCCCCGTTTCGCTGGTGGCGGACGCCTGTCCCACACCTACGGTTTCGTTGCTGGTGAAGCTGCGGGAGGCGGCCGCTGGGATTCAGATCAGCGCGAGCCACAACCCGTATCAGTGGAACGGAATGAAGCTGAAGGCAAGCTATGGCAGTTCCGCTTCGCCGGCCATTGTGGCGCAGGTGGAAGCGGAATTGGCCAGGGTGCTCTGCGAAGGCGTACCCGTACTGCCGCCGCGAAACGATCTGCTTCAGTCGATCGATGCGCGCACTCCTTACCTGGAAAAAATGAGCGAACTGGTCGATTGGGACCGGTTACGAAATGCGAAACTGCGTTTCCTGGTCGATCCCATGCACGGCGCCGCACGCGGTCTTCTGTGCGAACTGTTTCGACGCAATGGAATTGAGTGCGAGGAGATTCGGGGCACGCGGGACCCGCTTTTCGGCGGTGTAAATCCCGAGCCGATCGAGCCGCACGTTGAGGCGCTGCGACGCGCGCTGGGCAGTGAAAAGTTTGACGCAGGATTTGCGCTCGATGGCGATGGGGACCGGATCGGCGCGATGGACCCTGACGGGACGTTCATCACGCCGCACCAAATTTTCTCGATTCTGTTCTGGCATCTGGCGGGGACCCGGAAGCTGACGGGCGACGTGGCCAAGACGTTCTCGACCACGAAGATGATCGACAAGATTGCTACGAAGTTCGGACGGCAAGTTTTCGAAACGCCGATCGGTTTCAAGTACATCTGCGATCGCATGCTCGAGAACGACATTCTGCTGGGCGGAGAAGAGAGCGGCGGCATCGGCACAAAACTTTATTTGCCGGAGCGTGATGCGACGGTGAACGCGCTGCTGCTGGCGGAAGTGATGGCCTGGCACGGCAAGTCGCTGAATGAACTGGTTCGGATGCTGCACCGCGAATTTGGCGAACATCACTACGGGCGCGTCGATCTGTCGCTGAAGCCTGGACAAAAGGAAAGGGCGATCGAGCATTTTTCGAATGGGGAGCTGACGGGTATGCTCGACTGGAGAGTGGAGCGGCGCGAGAATTTGGACGGGGTCAAAGCCTACCTTGGCGATATTGGATGGGTGATGGTGCGGGCGTCGGGCACCGAACGCATGCTGCGGGTTTATTCGGAGACAATTCGGCCTGAAACGACCCGGCGCGTGCTCGAGGAAGTGGTGACCATCGTGCGCGGACTCTGATATACCTGTCTTCGGGCCCCGGCTAAAGTGAATCACCCAATCCTCAAGACAGGAAGTCATGATGAGACGGCGACTGTACACGCTGGACGTATTCACAACGAAACCGTACACAGGGAATCCGCTGGCCGTTGTGACCGATGGGGACGGCCTTTCGCAATCGCAAATGCAGGCGATCGCACGCGAGATGAATCTGTCAGAAACCGTATTCGTGCAGAAGCCGACCAACAATCGCGCTCTGGCTCGACTACGAATTTTCACGACCATGACGGAACTGCCGCTCGCAGGACACCCTGTGATCGGAACGTGGTTCCTGCTTGCGGAACTGGGTGTGGTACCCGCGTCGCCGGAAGGCCGTATCCACATCCTGCAGCAAACGGGCGCCGGAATTTTGCCGGTTGAGTTTACTTTTCGCGACGGCCGTCCGGAGCTTGTCACGATGACCCAGAAAAATGCCCGGTTTGGAGCCACGAAACTAAATCGGGCCAAGCTGGCCGATGCACTCGGTCTGAAGTTGGGCGATCTGCATCCAACGCTGCCGATCGAACGCGTCTCGACGGGAATTTTCAACCTAATGGTTCCGCTGAAGGAACGCGCGACTTTGAAGAAAATTCGAATGAACATGCGCGCGCTGGCGGAGCTGCTTTCGACGAGCGCGTCAGTCGCGTACTGTTTTGCGCTGGGGCCTTCCGGACGGGCATTTGCGCGAGGCATGCTTCCATGGGGGATTATCGAGGATCCCGCGACCGGGTCGGCAGGAGGATCCCTTGGCGCATACCTGGTGCAGCACGGAAAATTAAAGGCCGGAGAAACGCTGGTGATTGCTCAGGGGGTCGAAATGGGGCGGCCTAGCGAGATTCGCGCCGAAATTGCGGCGGACCGAGGACGGCTGGTACCGAAGGTGAGCGGGTCCGCGGTTCGGATATTGGAAGCTACCATCGACGCTTGACCTTTCAAGATCGCTCGTGCCAGCCGCACTTCTCTTTAACGGCTATGGCTTCGAAGCGTCCGGCTCCAATTTCTTTAGGGCTGCGTCGAGAATGCCGTTCAGAAACGCGGGTGCTTCCTGAGATGAAAACTTTTTAGCTAATTCGAGGGCTTCGTCGATTACCACTTTGGGCGGCGCAGTGCCGAAACGAAATTCGTAGATTGCAAGACGAAGAATGCTTTTGTCGATTGGCGCCAGCCGATCGAGCCGCCAATTTTGCGAAAGCTCTGAAATCAACGTGTCAGCCGCGTCCACTTGGGCAACCGAACCCACAAACAGTTCGTGCGCAAATTTGCGGGTAGGCTCTGCTGCGCGCGCGGTTTTCCAGAAATGCTGTTCGATGCGGCCGGGGCTTTGCCGCGCCATGTCCCACTGGAACAGCATTTGGAGGGCGAATTCACGCGATTTGTGGCGAAGGGTCATCGCGAAGGGCCAAACAACGGCGTGAACGTATGAACCGCGACAAGAAACATTCTAGTGGTGGACAGCATATCAGTGCCGGGACGAGCGAGAGCGCGACTCGCGCAGCGCGGGATTCTTCTTCAATTTGCGAATGAGGTGAGCCATTTCGATGGCGCTGAGCGCGGCTTCGTAACCTTTATTGCCGTGTTTGAGGCCGGCGCGGTCGATGGCCTGTTCGAGCGTGTCGCAGGTGAGGACGCAAAATACCAGCGGCACGCCGGTGTCGAGCTGCGCGAGCTGGATTCCTCGCGCGCTTTCTGAAGCGACGTGATCGTAATGCGACGTTTCGCCGCGCAGAATGCAACCGATGCAAATGATGGCGTCGCAGCGCCCGGTGGCGGCCAGATTCTTGGCCGTGATGCCAATTTCGAACGAGCCCGGCACGCGAACTACTTCGATTTGCTTTTCCGTTGCTCCCGCGCGTTCCAAGGCGTCGATGGCGCCTGCGACAAGGCGGTCGGTGATGAATTGATTGAAACGGCTGGCAACGATGCCGAAGCGGAACCCCGCTGCGCTGAGAGCCCCGCGTATTTCGGATGGCTTCAGCGTCATCAGCGTCCCTGAAATTTGGCCGGCCGCTTTTCGAGGAACGCCCGCGTGCCTTCGCGCATGTCGTCCGTAGCGCAGCACAGCCCGAAGAGCGTGGCTTCGAGAAACAGGCCTTCTTCCTGATTCATTTCCATTCCGTGCTCGACTGCTTCCATCGCATACTTCACGGCAAGCGGCGCATTCGCGATAATCTTGCGCGCAATCGATTCGGCCGTGGGCAGCAGTTCAGCGGGATCCGTGACGCGATTCACCAAGCCGATGCGCAGCGCTTCTTCGGCCGCGATCATCTCGCCGGCGAGGATTAATTCGTGCGCCACGCCTTTGCCGCACAGCCGCGCCAGCCGCTGCGTGCCGCCGTAGCCGGGCAAAATGCCGAGCTTCACTTCGGGCTGACCGAGCTTGGCATTCCGGCTCGCGATTCGCATCGTGCAGGCGAGCGCCAGCTCGCAGCCACCGCCGAGTGCGAAGCCGTTGATCGCCGCGATTGAAGGCTTGCCGAGTGTTTCGAGGCGGTGAATGATTTCCTGGCCGTAGAGCGAAAATTCCTTGCCGTCGACAGGCGTTTGCTGCGCCAGCTCGTTGATGTCGGCACCCACAATGAAAGCCTTTTCACCGGAGCCTGTGAGAATCAGAACGCGAACGGCGTCATCCTTGCGAGCGGCATTGAGGCACTCGCCGAGCTCGTCCATCGTTTTACGATTCAGCGCATTGAGCACGTTCGGGCGGTTGAACGTGATGCGAGCGATTTGATCTTTCACGTCGAAGAGCAGGTTTTCATACGCCATGTCATCTCACCGTCTTAAGAGTGGGAAACGAACAAAAGTCGCCATGCACGCTCACTTACCAATGCAGGCGGCCGGCAAAGATACTCAACTCAACCGCATCGGCATCGGCTTCGCCGGATCAGTATAGTCGTAAAAGCCGCGACCCGTTTTTCGGCCGTGCCAGCCCGCGAGAACCATCCGCTTCAAAAGCGGAGGAGGCGCGAACCGTTTTTCCTTAAATTCGTCGAACATGATATTCGCGATGTAATAGGTGGTGTCGAGGCCGACGAAATCGAGCAAGGTCAGGGGACCCATGGGATGGCCGCAGCCGAGCTTCATGGAATTGTCGATGTCCTCGATAGAGCCGACGCCCTCTTCGAGCGCACGAACCGCATCGAGAATGTATGGCACGAGCAGCCGGTTGACGATGAATCCGGTGCGATCCGTAGTGCGCACGGGCGTTTTCCCCAACTTCGCGCCGAATGCCAGCGCGTCGTCATAGACCTTGGGATCGGTCGCGATCGTGCGAATCACTTCGACCAGTTTCATCACCGGGACGGGATTGAAAAAGTGCAGGCCAAGAAAACGGTCAGGCCTCTGCGTAAATGTCGCCATTTCCGTGATCGACAGCGAAGATGTGTTGCTCGCGAAAATCGTGCTTTTGGGGCACAGCTTGTCGAGCGCAGACCACAATTCACGTTTCGCCGGGAGTTGCTCGATGATGGCTTCGACAATCAGGTCGCATCCTTTCAGATCATCGAGGTTCGTTGTGCCGCGGAGGCGGCCCCGGACCTGATCGCGATCGGGAGCGCTCATCGTGCCCTTCTCAACCAGCCGGCCGAGGTTCTTTTCTATTGATTTGAGGCCTTTTTCAACGAGCTGCTCTGAAACTTCACGCACGACGACAGGATAACCGCCATGGGCTGCCACCTGAGCGATGCCCGAACCCATCAGGCCACACCCGACGACTCCCACCTTTTCGATCGGCATTCACTTTCTCCCGGCAAACAGAACGATTGCGAATAGTAGGGTACGAGAAAAATCAATTTGATGCCACTCAGAGCAGACGGTGGACGGCTCGCTTCAAGCTGCCGCCAATTCGACGATCATGGCGATGCCCTGGCCGCCGCCGATGCACGCGCTGGCGATGCCATACCGCGCGCCGCGGCGTCGCAATTCCAGCAGCAGGGTCAGGACGAGCCGAGTGCCCGTTGCACCGAGCGGATGTCCGAGCGCGATCGCGCCCCCGTTCACGTTTGTTCTGTTGCGGTCATTGCCGAGCAGTTTTTCGACCGCGAGGTACTGCGCTGCGAATGCCTCATTGATTTCAATCAAGTCGATCTGGTCAAGTTTGAGATTGGCGAGTGCGAGCGCTTTCTTGATCGCCGGAACCGGCCCGATTCCCATAATGCGCGGCGGAACTCCGACTGCCGCCCACGAAACAATCCGGCCGAGCGGCTGCCAGCCATGGTCTTTTGCTATTTTCGCGTGTGTGAGGACGACTGCTGCGCCGCCGTCGACAATACCGCTCGCGTTTCCGGCCGTGACGATTCCGTCTTTGCGGAACGCGGGCTGCAGGGATTGGAGAACCTCCATGGTTGTCTCCGGCCGGCGATGGTCGTCCTGCGATACAGTGATCGTCTTCTTGCCCTTTTTTACTTCGACCGGAACGATCTCGTCTTTCATGCGGCACGCACGAAAAGCGGCTTCCGCCGCCTGCTGGCTGCGCAGAGCGTACTCGTCGCACGCCTCGCGTGTGATGCCCTGCTCCGCGGCAAGATTCTCAGCCGTTTCGGACATGCTGAAGCCGCAATAGCTATCGAAAAGCCCGGAGGCGAGCGAATCTTCCAGCTTGCCCTCGCCCAGCTTGAAACCAGTTCGCGCACCACGTATCACGTGCGGCGCTTGCGACATGTTTTCCATTCCGCCGGCCAGTACGAGCTTGGCTTCGCCGAGCAAGATGCGCTGAGCCGCCTGGCTGATTGATTCAACGCCTGAGCCGCACAAGCGGTTCACGGTGACGGCGGGTACATCTTCGGGCAATCCTGCCTTGAGGCCCACGTGGCGCGCGCCGTAGAGCGCGTCAGCACTGGTTTGCATGACGTTGCCAAAAACCACGTGGTCGAACTCGGCCGGGTCGGCGCCCGAACGGCGAATTGCCTCGCGGCCAGCGGCAGCTGCCAGGTCGATTGCGGTCGTCGAATCGAACGCGCCCATATAACGGCTCATCGGCGTCCGGGCGCCGGCGAGTATGACGACATCGTTCACGAACATGATTGGACCTCCGCGGAACTGACGAGCGTAGAAAACGCGCGTCTAGAGAATAATCTTACTCCAGGTCAGGGAGTTGCGAGGGCGACGAGCGTGTCACCGCCGCGCTGGCGGACTTCTTCGAGGCCGGATTCGGCACGATTGATAAATTCGGTTACGCAGTCCTCAGTGTCATCACCGGGACGCGACGCCGATTCCGCAGCCACAGCGCTTACCGTCAGATCGTTCGCCCACGAGGGCCTGACGGCCGCGGCTGCGCGCCGGAGTTTTTCAGCAATCGACTGCGCGTTCTGCACCGAAGTGCCAGGAAGGATGAACGCAAGAGACCATGCGGTGTATTTTACGATCAAGTCAGTCTGGCGGATCGAACCAGCAAGCGTCCGCGCGAGTTCTTCAAGATAGCGTTCAACGACTGCATCGCCGTGCTGGCGCAGCATCTCGCCTCCACGATCGGCCTGCAGGATCACCAATGCGAGCGGAGTTCCCTGCGAACGCGCGCGATTCGCTTCTGAAACAAGGCAATCCAGATATGCGCCGCGACTCAGGATGCCAGTCTTTTCGTCCGCGACCGAAAGCGATCGTACGAGCGAACGCAATCGTGTGTGATTGACGGAGATCAGAAGCTGGTCGGCGACTGCCTGGAGGAAAAAACTCTCATTCGGCTTCCACGCCCGCGCCTTTGCGTCAGCGGCGATCAGCGCGCCGGCCTGCGACTGTGTGTCTTTGTCCGTCAGGATGACGCCCAGCGCGGATTCCATGCTCAATTCGCGCAGCATTGGAGCCGAGGCCGCACGCAGTTCGACGCCCCCCAGTGCATCAGGGACAGATTTGGATACGGCGGAAGCGATCGAAATAATTCGTGGCGCACTGGCCGAAGCAAGTCCAGGCGCCGAATATTCAGCCGTTGTCTGTCTGGGTTCCGACGGCGAACCGATTGCGATCAGACAGCGCGAGACACCCAGATATTTCCCTATTTCCGCGGCCGTCGCTGCGAGAACTTCCTGCGGCGTCGCCTGGCGGTACATCATCCGATTGATTTCGGCGATAGCAGCGAGGTCCCTATGCATTTCCGCTGCAGAAGCGGAAGGAACGGCTGGCGGAGGCACAGTGACAGCGGCTGGAGGAACTGGCGGTGCAGGAGCCGTAAAGCTCGGCAACGACGAGGGCTTGCGAGGCTCGCCCTTGGGCCACCAGTTAGCGCGCTCATATACCGTGCGCAAGCGCTCGTTCTTCTCACCTTCGCCGGGAAACTGCTCGGCGATGTGTTCGAGGCGCTCGACCGCCTTTGATTGCAATCCATACTGCAGAAAAATCTCGACCTGCACGATCAAATCTTCGAGGGCCTGCTGTGCGCGCTGTTCTTCGCTAACTCCAGCCGACGAGGTAGTTTCCGCGCCAGCGCCCGAAAAACCTTCGCCTCGCGGCGAAACGTTTGATGCTTTTGCCGCGCGCCCCACAATCGCCTGAAGGAATCCCGGGTCGGCCTTGCCCTGCAGCTTTTCGATTCGTTCGTGGTTGCGGTAGTCGTATGGATCGATATCCACGAGTTTGTCCAGCGCGTCGCAGGCCTCTTTCACTCGCCCGGAGGCAAGATAGAGGTCGAACAGACGCACCAAGGCGTCGAAATATTTCGCCTCGCGGTTCAGCCCCTCGCAGATTTTCGCGATTGACTCTGCGACCCGGAGAGAATTGGGAAACTCAGCAGAAATCTGGTCCAATTGCGCGGCAAGCTCGATTTCTTTGTGCGCCCGGCTCATCCGATCCTTCAATTGGATGAGGATCGCGGCCGCCTTATCATCCTGGCCGGCCTCAGTATAAGCTCGGACCAGATCGAACAGCTTTTCGAAGCCGCCCGGCTTCTCCTTATAGTAAGCCTCCAAGACGCTGCGAGCCTCGTCGAGCCGGTTCGTACGGAGGAGCGCATCACCAAAGAGGACAAGGAAGGCAGTATCCTTCGCATCGGGCGAGAAAGGCTGCAGCACCTTTACGGCTGCTTCCGCGTCGCCCTTTCGCAGCTTGGCATCCGCACAGAGGAAGGCAGCAGTGCGATCGTCGGGAGAAAGCTCGTGCGCGCGGCCGAAATAATCCAAAGCTTCGTCGAGCCCGCCTGCGGCGAGAATTAACTGGCCCGTGCGGATGTAGCTTCGCGTCGCGAGATCGATGTGGCGAAGGTTCGCGGCGAATTCGGCCAAGGCGGAGTGCCGGGCAGAATTTTCAGGGTCGAGCAGCGCGATACTCTCGTAACAGGCCAGTGCTTCCACTTCGCGTTGTTGTTGTTGGAAGAGCCCGGCAGCGCTCTGGAATTGTTCTATGGCTTCCCCGCCGCGGTTTTGCTTCTGCAAGAGCATGGCGTACCGCATCAGGCGGTCAGCCGGCTGAGGGAAAGGCTTCAGAAACCGCGTGAAGATCGCGCCGGCCTTGGTTGCATCCCCTGCGTCGAGGAGCTTGTCGAATTGAAGCCCGTAGTAGTACGCGGCGCGGGCTGGATCGCCTAGACGAGTGTACAGGTCCGGAAGAGCTTGAACTGCTTCCTGATTGGAAGGCATCTCCGCGAGAACGGCCTGATAGTCGCTCACAGCTTCGCGAAGCTTGTTCTTTTCCAGACTACGTCGTGCCCGTTCCAGGCGTTTGGTGATTTCTGAGGCCATTCAGGGTTCCGGCGTCCGGGCGTGACAGGAGGCCCACGGCGTGCGTGTCAGCGACGGCAAGCCGCTGAAGCGAGGAGCCATGGGACCGGCGCGCGGGGACGTGCTAACCCAATATATCGGAGCGTGTGCCATCGCTCAAATCGAAGTTCGTGACGCAGCGCCAAAGGTTAACGTCACTTCCTGTGTGATTAGCTCTTCAGCAGATCGGGCGATCGACGCTTCAGCCTCCTCGTCAGCTTGCGACTTGCCCACGCATTCCGGTCACCCTCTCGCGCATCGAGCGCAGGGTCATTCCACTTCGCAGGAGCGCAGCAAACCCAAGGAAAATGAACGGAAGAGTTAAGGCGAACCAGGCGAAGAAGGAAAAGCCCGCGGCAGTAGTCTTATCTACGCCGAAAATCGTCACGCCGAGGACGCAGAAGAATTGATATGAACCGACGTTGGCAGGTGCGTTGGGCAGCGACACTCCCAGGTTGATGATCAATAGCACCACGACGGAAGCGGTGAAAGACAGCGGCAAGGGGTACGACCGTATCAGTGCCCAGAGGGCCAGCACCTGACAGGCAGGCATCGCTATGGAAGCCAGCACAGCCGGATAGAAGCTAGGCGCCGTGCCCATCGCGTGGAGGCCGGTGAGTGCGCCCATAATTCTTCCGGGGACGTATTTGCGCTCGGCTGGCGTCTCGCCAGTTTCGCCGAGCTTGAATTCGATGTAAAAGATCAGGACGACGATAATCGTTACAACGGCGAGCGTCACCACGCCCAGGATGTCCGCGGCGCGCTTGAAGCGCAGGGGCAGTTCGACGTAAAGCGAAACAACGCCGAGAGCGGCCGTGGCGATCACCAGGTCAATCAGGCGTTCGACACCAACCGAGCCAAAAACGCGGCCTAAAGTGACGTCTTCCTGGCTCGATATCAAATAGCTGCGCAGAACTTCGCCTGGGCGCAGGGGAAATACAAGGTTCGCAAACAATCCCGCAAAAACGGCTCGGATCGTGCGGGGCAGGCGGATCTTACGAAACGGCATCATTAGAAATTTCCAGCGCAGGGCCTGGAACCCGTAGCTGACCACGTCGAATACCATGCCCAGCAGCACCCATCGCCAGTCGACAGACTCCATTTGGCGGAGCGATTTAACAATATGAAAGTCGTGCAGAACCCAGACGAGCGATCCGATGGCGAGGCTGTAGCCGAAAACGGCGAGGATTGTCGATTTCCGCCTTCGCAAGCTCTTGAAAAAACTGCCCAAGCTGATCAAGCGATTGAACCCCGTTTCGCGATCTGGAAATCAACGAGCGGACCTTGCTAGCGCTGTTCCCGCGCGTCGCCTAGGCTCAGCCGTCTCCTGTGCATAGAGCGTGAACCGGAAAACAGGGACGCAGCTTGCGCGCCGCAGGTGGATCGTCCTCTTCTGCCGCCGACACGCCACTCTACCCAGCCTTGCAGACAACAACTAAGTCAGCAGAGTCGCCAAGGAGTCACGGTCGACAAGGGCCTAGTTCTCTCGCCAATTAAAAGAGGCTGCGGGCGAGGTTCCCTGTACGATTTGTCCTCGAACCAACAGTCAAGCCGAAAACTTTCCGAAACTTGCTAAAGCCTACGACAACACCATCTTTCAAGCAATCCGGGAGTTTCACTGGGTCTGCGAAAGTCGGAACTGGAGAGGGGACAAACTGACGCACTAACCGCGCGTTGAAGGATTGGCAATTAGGTCGGCTATCCTGATACGATTGAATTTCGAATTTCCTGCGCTGGTGTCGCCGATCGCGAACTGGTCCCAGGCCAGCCCGCAGGCGACATCTGACCGCCTAAAGAAACGGAGACCCATGCCGGACGAGAGTAAGGAAGAACTGCTGGCTCGTATCGCCGAACTGGAACGGCAAGTGGGGGGCCGAAAGCGGGGCAGCCTGGAATTTCGAGTGGGAGAAAAGGGTGGCGTCAGCGTGTACGGGCTTGGGCGGTTTCCTGTCACGCTTTATTACGAGCAATGGATTCGCTTGCTTGACTCAGGCGACAATCTCCGCAGCTTTCTTGAGGAGAACAAGCACCGGTTGAAATTGAAAGACGCGGCCAACAGCTGAAGTTCAGCTGGACACGTCAGTGGCGTGCAAAATCGAGCTCAGTGCCGGCCGAACGGGTATCGGCGAGCGTTTCGGTTCGCATACTTGGGCCAGTGTTTCGGCATCCGACTAGGAAATAGATGGATCCGCAGTTCATCCGCAACTTCTGTATCATCGCGCATATCGATCACGGCAAGTCGACGCTTGCCGACCGTCTGCTCGAACTGACCGGGGCACTCAGCCAGCGTGAGATGACGTCTCAAGTGCTCGACTCCATGGACCTGGAGCGCGAACGCGGAATCACGATCAAGGCCAAGAGCATCCGGCTGCATTACACCTCGCGCGATGGCGGGGAATATCGGCTAAACCTGATCGATACACCCGGCCACGTCGATTTCTCGTACGAAGTTTCGCGGGCGCTTTCGGCTTGCGAGGGTGCCCTGCTGGTTGTGGACGCGAGTCAAGGTGTGGAAGCGCAGACCGTCGCCAATGCGTTTCTGGCCTCGCGCCACGATCTCGAAGTGATTCCCGTGATCAACAAGATTGATTTGCCGGCCGCACAGCCGGAACGGTCGAAAGAACAAATCGAAAATGTTCTCGCTATTCCGGCGGAAGACGCGCTGCTGATCAGCGCCAAGAGTGGTCTCGGTGTCGGGGACGTGCTGGAAGCAATCGTCAAGCGTGTGCCGCCGCCGAAAGGCTCTTTCGAATCCCCCCTGCGAGCACTGATTTTCGATTCCTGGTTCGACTCGTATCGCGGCGCCGTCGTGCTCGTGCGCGTTATGGAGGGCTGCGTCAAGCCACATATGAAGATTCGCTTGTGCGCGAACAACGAAGTCTACGAGGTGGAAGCTCTCGGCGCGTTGACGCCCAAGCCGGTAGTGCTACAGGAACTCGCTGCCGGCGACGTCGGCTTCATCATCGCGAATATCAAACGAGTCGCCGACGCACGCGTGGGAGATACCGTCGTTGAAGCGGACCGTCCGGCATTGCCGCTTCCGGGCTTCGAAGCGATCAAGCCGATGGTGTTCGCCGGACTATACCCGGTAAACGCGAGCGATTACGAAATGCTGCGCGACGCGCTCGAAAAGCTGCAGCTCAACGATGCTGCGTTCTTCTACGAACCGGAAAATTCCGTCGCGCTGGGTTTCGGCTTTCGCTGCGGTTTTCTCGGCCTGCTTCACATGGAAATCGTGCAGGAGCGGCTTGAGCGCGAATTTAACATCGATCTCATTACCACGGCGCCCAGCGTCGAATACCAAATCACGACCACGACCGGCGATGTTATCGAAGTCGATAATCCGACGAAATTTCCGCCGCCTACTTCGATCGCGAAAATAGAAGAGCCGATCTTGACGGCCATGATCATTACCTCTGAGGAGTCAGTGGGCGCCGTGCTGCAGCTTTGCGAAGAGAAGCGGGGCGTGCAGAAAAAATTCGAATATCTCTCGCCCACGCGTATCATGCTGACTTACGAAATGCCGCTCAACGAGATCGTGCTCGATTTCTACGACCGGCTAAAGAGCGTTTCCCGCGGCTACGCGTCGCTCGATTATCACTTGTCGGGTTATCGGGAATCCGATCTGGTGAAGCTGGATGTGCTGGTGGGGGGCGAACCGATCGATGCGCTGACGATCGTTTGCCATCGCGATCAGGCATACGAGCGCGGGCGAGAACTGGTGGCGCGACTGCGTAAGTTAATCCCGCGGCAAATGTTCGAAGTCCCGCTTCAGGCGGCGATCGGCAGCCGCATCATTGCCCGCGAAAACATCAGCGCCATCCGGAAAAACGTTCTCGCCAAGTGCTACGGCGGGGACATTACGCGGAAGCGCAAACTGCTCGAAAAACAGAAGGAAGGCAAGAAGCGGATGAAGCGGGTCGGTCGTGTCGACATTCCGCAGGAGGCCTTCCTCGCCGTGCTGAAAGTTGCCGGCGGCGGCGACGAAGAATAAAACTTCGAAAATGAGCGGAAGCTGTTAGAGGGCGATCCGCTCGCTTGATGGTCTTTCGCCGGCGAGTTAATCTTTATTGATTTTTGTGCCGCGGACGGTGGCATCCAGCCGGCCGCGCGCGAGGCGCACAGAAATATCGTCACCTTGCGCTACCTGATCGGGCGAGCGCAACACTTTGCCTGACGCGTCGTAGGCGATAGCGTATCCACGCTCGAGCAAATGATAGGGGCTGCGCTCCTGCAATTGGATGGCGACAGATTCCAGGCGCCGTTTTCGCGCGACGAGGAATCTATCGATTCGCACGATGAGGTCGGCGGAATCTTTTTCCCATCGCCGCTGCAATCGGCTTACGCGCGCTCGCAAGTCCATGCGTGCGAGCCTAAAGCGCAACGATTCAAACGCACGATGCTTTCGCGTTACCAGGCGCTCGAGACCTGCGCGAAGCCCCTGACGCGATTGCTCGATCCGTTGTCGCAAGGTAACCGCGCGCGCACGCAAGTCAAAGGAAGCGATCCTTGCCTCTGCTCGTGTGAGGCGTTGCCTGCCGCTCGCCAGCTTCAGGCGCAACACATCCGCCATGATGGCTGAAAGGTCGTCGATCCTCTGCCCGCGCCGTCGCAGGAGCATTTCGATCTGCCGGAATCCGCGATGCGTCTCCAGGTCACGAACGCGGTGCCGCCATTCGGAAAGTACGAATCGCGTTCGCTGGACGATTCTGTGCTGGTGCTCCGCAATATGCCGTTCGAACTCGTCGCGTGACCGCACCACGACTTCTGCTGCGGCCGAAGGCGTGGGTGCGCGAAGATCTGCGGCAAAGTCCGCAATCGTGAAGTCGGTTTCATGCCCGATGCCCGTAATCACCGGGATCGCCGAATTCGCGATGGCCCGCGCGACAGGCTCCTCGTTAAACGCCCATAAGTCTTCGAGCGACCCGCCGCCGCGTGCGAGAATCAGCACCTCCGCAAATTTCGCTCGATTGAAATAGCGCAAGGCTTGGGCGATTTCCGCCGCCGCGCCGTCGCCCTGAACGCTCACCGGATAAATCTGAACATGAACGTTCTTGAAGCGCCGCTTCAGAACGCGCAGCACGTCGCGGATCGCAGCGCCCTTCGGGGAAGTAACCACTCCGATGCAGCGCGGCAGCACGGGGAGCGGCTTTTTGCGCGATGCATCGAATAAGCCTTCCTCCTGCAGTTTTTTCTTAAGTTGCTCAAATGCAAGCTGCAGCGCGCCGAGGCCAACAGGCTCGATGTGGCTGACGTAGATCTGGTATTCGCCTCGGAGTTCATAGACGCTGATCGATCCTCGAAGCGTCACATGCAGGCCGTTGTCTGGGCGAAACTTGATTCCGCGAAGCTGGTCGCGAAAGCAGACACAGCGAATCTGCGCACGCGAGTCTTTCAGCGTGAAGTAAAGATGTCCGGACTGCGCCGGCCGGTAATTTGAGACTTCCCCCTCGACCCACACGTCCGGGAAGTGGCCTTCGAGCAGGTTCCCAATCTGCTGCGTCAGATCGCTGACCTTCCAGACATGTTTTTGAGGCACCAGATCGAAGAGTGAAGGTTGACCCATTTGCGTCATCTATACCGGTGAAAGAGTTCGCGCTCTTTTTATCGTCGAAAGAAATTTACGATCCACAAAATCAACGTCAGGACAACACTGAGAACGATGCACGTCAGGATCGGAAAATAAAAGCTGCCATGCCGCCCATGATAAGCGATGTCGCCCGGCAAGCGCCCTAAGCGGAACGGCACTTTCCCGCCAAAGACGAACCATGCTCCCATCGCAGCGAGGCATAGTCCCGCAACGATGAGGAGCTTGCCAAGTTCGCGGAACGAACTCATTTCAAGGGAATCATTCTACGCTGACGGAGTAGAACGGGCAGAATATCCGGTTGGACATCAAAAGTGCGGAGCGCTGACAGAGTGTTGATGCTTTTTAACGGCGGCTCGTTGGAGAACTATGCGTGTGCCGCGCGACTTTGCACGATGGGGCGGTCACCGGCGGGACATGGACTGCCATTATGTCCCGTAAGCAAATGCTTAATGAGAGCGTCGATTCTACGACGGCTTTCGCGGCTCAACTCGGCGTCTTCGTAGACCGTAAGATCCTTGGCGCGGCGAGTCTTCTTCGCCGCCAGAAGCGCAGCTGCGGCTTCGCGCCGGAAGTGATCGAGTTCCTCGCACTTCACAGTCCTTGGCATGTATATTCGGATTCTACCCGGCGGCTCGACGCAGGCAAGAGTACCTCCGTACTGTTAACGAACGAGCCATCAGGCGCCGTCGGACGTTTGGGGCGGAGCGGGAATGCAATGGGAACGCGGAACGCGAAAGTAAAAGGAAAGAGGCAAGCGGAGAAATCCGGATGCCTCTTCCCCTTATTTAGCGCGCTTGGAGCGCGCCTACTGCTACTTCGTTCAGTAACGCTGACGCGTTAACGTAAACATACCCTCACTGGATCACCTCCTTCTCGGCAAAGCTGCCGATATCGACGAGATGTCGCATAAGTGGAGTATAGCGCTCGATGAAGAAGTTTGCAGACGGGAAGAACGCAAGAGCAGCGCGTTTCCCTCGGTGAAGGCAGTGGGCCATTCGTTGTCTCGCGCCCGCACGTCAGATGGGACGAGCTAAGGGTAGTGGCATCAGTCGATTAGACCAGGCGTCGTTGGCCGCTCCCCGGCCAAAATCGCCCCGGTCGGCTCGCGAAGAGACAGGTTGCGCATGGCACGAAGGTCGTTGTAGGTTCGGCTGCGAAGGCCGGGATGTTCGGTAATGGGAAGATGAATCGGCAATGCTCACAAACGGGCAGTCGGTACGTCTATTATGGGCGTAGGGCGCCGGGCGGGGAAAATACGGGAAGGTTTGCGAGTAAACCTGCCTCCGCCAAACAGGCCATGCCTCCGGCAGACAGGCACAAGTAGGGCACCATGGGGATGAGCGTCGCGCTCGATGGAAATGCGCGCCAGGCAGCGGTGGTGAAGCTCGACGAAGAGCACAGCCTGATACGAAGGGCGCAGGGGGGAGACCGTCTTGCGTTCGAGGAGCTCGTAGGCCGCTACGACAAGGATGTGCTGCGCCTGGCGATGAATCTGGTGAGGCGGCCGGAGGATGCGCCGGACATTTACCAGGAGAGCTTCCTGCGCGTTTACCGGAACTTGCACCGGTTCCGGTTCGAGTGCTCGTTCTATACATGGCTTTACAGGGTGGTGACGAATGTCGCGCTGGATCATTTAAGGCGGCGGTCGAGCCGGCGTGAAGATCAGGCGCCTGCGATTGACGAACCGGACGGCACAACGCACGATTTCTTCGATCGTCAACCGGAACAGAGCGCGGCTGCAAATCCGGAGCGGGTTGTGCTAGGACAAGAACTGAGAGAACAGATTGCGGGGGCGATGAAGCGGCTTTCGCCGCGCGAGCGAATGGTTTTCGAGATGAAGCATTATCACGGCATGAAGTTGAGGGCGATCGGCGATTTACTGGGGACGTCGGAAGAAACAGCGAAGAACTCGCTGTTTCGTGCGACGAAAAAATTGCGGGAAACGCTGAACTTCATGAGATAAGGCGAGCGCACTGCATGGACAGAAATATTCACGGTTCACATGAGACCGGGACGGATTGGTGCGTCGAGTGGGAAACGCTGCTGATCCTTTTCGCGGCGGGCGAAGAGCTGGATTCCGCGGAAGAAGCGAACGTTATCGAGCACCTGGCGCACTGCGGAAATTGCAGGGCGGCGCTGGAACGCGAACGGGCTCTGTTGAACGAACTGACGGAGAACCGCGTTGAGCCGGATGTTGCGTTGCTGGCGAGTTGCCGCGCCAATCTGAGGGATGCGCTAGACCGCGAGGAAGAGGGCGGCTGGTGGCGGAGAAGGATCGGCGCGCTTGTCCCGACAAATTGGATGTCCCCGAGGCCGGCGTGGAGCGCGGCTCTGCTTCTACTGCTTGGATTTTCGGCGGGGATCTTCGGGCCGAGAGTATTGGAGCACCATCCGCAGATCCTTGCACAGAACAGGCCTTCGTCACCTGCCATAAATGCCGGATCGAACCCGGACGCGGATAGTCCTCAGGCGAATGAACCCGGCAATTCTCCGCTGACCGCGCTCGACCTGCGGACCGCGGACGTTTCGGGGATCAATGTGATCCCAGCCGGAACCGGGGAACCACCGGAAGTTCAGTTGCAGTTGAACCAGCATCAGCCTGTGACGGTACAGGGTACGGTGAATAACAACGACGTAAAGCGGCTGCTGATGTATGTGCTGGACAACAGCAACCGATTCGATCCTGACGTGCGAATTAACGCGGTAGATCTGTTGCGCGCGAAAACGGATGATCCGGAAGTGCAGTCCGTGCTTTGTCACGCGGCGCACAGTGACCGGAACACGGCAGTACGGCTGAAGGCGCTGGAAGCGCTTGATGGGGCGGAGCCGCAGGAACTTGTGCGCCAGACGCTGCTCGACGCGTTGAACGATCAGAATCCAGGCGTGCGAATTGAAGCGATCAACGCGCTGCAGTCGATGGCCGCGAGGGGTCAAGTGGTGTCGGACGACCACATGCTGTCGGTGTTGCGCGACCGGATGTTGAACGATCCGAACACCTATATTCGGATGCAGAGCGCCGCTGCGTTCCGCGATCTTGGCCCGCGGCAGAAGTTCTAATGATGCGATTTTGCCCCAGCCTGCGCCTGTTGCGTACGTGTAGCGGCATACGCGAAGCGCTGCTCGTCGACTTTTCATCCTGTCCTGTAATCCTGCTATTGATGCTGATTGGCGGAGCGATTCCATTGGCTGCCGCTCCGCAAGGCGGACGAACCCAACAGCCGAGCCGCAGCGCCCGCGTCACATCGAACCTGAGCGGCAGCGTCGCGACACGCGATGGCGGGCGACTGCACGTATTCACACCGCTTGGCAACGTGATCATTCACACGCGAAATTCCGGGAAAGTCGATTATTCCGTACACCTCGAGGCGGACGGTGCTCGTGCCGTCGCTACAGAACTGCTGAAGCAATTTCGTATTTACGCGCGCGCGCTTCCCGATGGCGTGTCAATTAAGGCCGTAGCGAGCGGGCAACAGTGCTGCGGCCGGTTGTGGGTAACGCTCACGCTGAACATCCCGAAGGACTACAGCCTTGATGTTTCGACCGGCGGCGGCAACATCCAAGCGGACAATATTGCCGGGCGGGCGACTCTGTATACGGCAGGCGGGAATATCACGGCGGGGAACATCGGAGGGCCGGCGCGATTGGTCAGCGAAAGCGGCGGGCATGTCTCGGTGCGGGACGTGGCGGGGAATTTGACGGCAAACACGGGCGGCGGCCACATCACGACGGGAAATATCGAGGGAAATGCGAGTCTGCATACGGCAGGCGGGCACATTCACGTCGGTTCAGTGCAAGGGGTCGCGCGCCTCGAAACCGGCGGCGGCAATATCACCCTGCAGCATTCAGGTACGGAATTGATGGCCGACACGACGGGCGGACAGATCGATGTTGGCGAAGCAGCCGGGCTGGTGCGGGCAATGACCGGCGGCGGAGGGATTCGCGTGGTGCGCGTATCCGGCCCGACGGATTTACAGACAACCGGTGGCAGCATTTATCTGACGCAGGTGGACAGTTCCGTGAAGGCAACGGCGCTGGCAGGAGGAATTACGGCGTGGTTTGCGTCGTCGCCGAAACCGGACGGTTCGTGTGATTTGCAATCGAATGACGGCGACATCATCGTGTACCTGCCTCGGATGTTACCGGTGACGATCGATGGGCAAATTCAGATGGGATACGACCATAGAGTGATCGTCGATCCGGCGTTCCCGTTGAAGGTGAGCTACGACACAACGGCGAAAGGCCAGCGGATGCTGCGAGTAAAGGGAAGTTTGAACGGCGGCGGAGAGGTGATTCATTTACGCACAATCGCCGGGAATATACGGTTGGCGCTGAGCGACCAGGGGAAACAGATGCAGCTTTACAAAGAGCAGATGGAACAGATGCAGAAGCAATTGCAGATGCAGTTCAAGGTGCTCGAGCAGTGGCAGATGGGGAACCAGAAACCTCCAGAACAATAGAATGTATCCGGTTGCGGCAATGCCGATAGTGATGTCCCATGGGGATGATCCAGAAACCAGCAGCGGGGGTGCCCAGTGCGAAGAGGTTCAAGCGACGGCCAATTCGGGATTCGGATCAGGAGTAAGGCCAAGGAATCGCTACGGTGGGTTTTGCTCGCAGCGACGATTGGATGTTGTGCACTGCCGGCGCTAGCGTCAAACGAACTGTTTTTAAGAACCTGCCCGCTACCGGCGGGCGGCAATTTTGCGCTTGAAAATGTGAATGGATCGGTGCGCGTGACCGGATGGTCGCGCAACGAAGTGGAAGTGCGCGCCGTAAAGAGCGCGTTCAGGGATCAGCGCGATCTCGAGCGGGTTCGCATCGAGGTGGTGAGCTTGCCCGGACGAGTTGCCGTACGGACGTTGTACCCGGAGGGACAAGGAGTTGAGGTAGCCGTGCAATATGTAGTGCACGTACCCTATCGAGTTTTGCTGGGAGACGTCGAAACAGTGAATGGAAGCGTGGTGGTGAGTGGTGTTGAGGGGCAGGGGGATCTGAAGTCGGTGAATGGGAATGTGGAAGTGCTCGACAGTTCGGGCCGGTTCAGCGCAAGAACGACAAATGGCGATTTGCGGCTGGAACTGCGACGGCTTCTGGACGGCGGGCCGATGAATGTGCAGACGGTGAACGGCTCCGTATTTCTCGGTTTGCCGCCGAACGCGCGGGCCGATTTGCACGTCACGAGTATGAATGGGAATTTCGTTTCCGAATTGCCGGTGGTTTCTACCAATGGGGCGCCAGCCTCTGGAATGTTTCGCGCGAGACTCGGAGGAGGCGGTGGAGAAATTTCGGTACGCACTATAAACGGGGGCATTCGCCTGATTCGCGAACGGCCGATCGTGTGAGTTTTAACGGGGCGAATCCTTTCGAAAGTGAGGACGGCAAGTATGAAATTCGTCGGTGCAAGAAACGTGGCGGCGCTTTCGGCGGCCTTGCTCGGTTTTGGCGCGATTTCAAGCGCTCTGCCGGGCCAAGAGCCGGCCAAAGCCGCAAATTCATTCAGTGCAACGACATCGGGCTCGATGGACCAGAAATGCGGAAATATCGGAATTGATCGGGAACAAATTAAGCAGCTGCTCCGTAATAGCCAATTGGAGGGGAAACTCGCCAGCTTGTCAGAGCGACTGGCGAAGGAGGAGGCGATGAGTTCGCCGGAACTCGCGAAATTGCAAAACCTCTCGGCCCAGCTCGAAGAGAAAAACGGACAGATGGAAGCGCGGGCAGGCGAGATGGCAGACCGGGCGCGGGAAATCGCCTCTGAAGTCAGCGACCGCCTTCAGCAAGGCGGTGCCGTCCTGTTTTCGCAGGATAACGACGCGGGCTGGCTGGGAGTGGAAATCGATGAAGTGACGCCCGATCGCGCCAAGGAACTGAAGCTGCCGGCCGTACGCGGCGTTGTCGTTCAACAAGTCGAGGCAAACAGCCCGGCGGCCAAAGCCGGCCTCAAGCAAAATGATGTGATTCTGCAGTACGACGGTCACGGCGTAGAGGGAACCGTTCAGTTCCGACGTTTGGTACGAGAAACGCCTCCGGGGCGAGCGGTGAACGTGGAGGTCTCACGGAACGGCGCGACGCAAACGCTTTCGGTGCAGATTACGGATCGCAACGCATACTACGAAAAGAGAATGCGCGGTGCGATGCCTGAGTTCGGCAAGTCATTTTCATTTCAGGTGCCGAATTTCGAGATGAATATGCCGGGGGCCAGAACCTTCATGTGGATGAGTGGCGGGCCGGCGCTGGGAATCGAGGCTGAGGATCTGTCGGGACAGCTTGGAGCATATTTCGGAGCGCCGAACAATACTGGCGTGTTGGTGCGCTCAGTGAACGCGGACAGCCCGGGGGCAAGGGCGGGACTGAAAGCGGGCGATGTAATCGTGAAACTGGACGGGGCGTCGGTGAAGTCCGTCTCCGGATTACGCGACGACTTGCGCGAGAAGCGCGACCAGAAGAGCATCACGCTGGGGGTGTTGCGCAGAGGCTCGGAAGTAAATTTGACGGTTCAGCTGGAGCATCCGAATCAAGAGAATCAACGGCCCTTCCAAACTGCGGTTCTGTAAAGGCGGCGCGAGCGGATTTCGCATGCGGATGCCCGCTCGCCTTCCCCATTTCCACCTCACTGCTTCGGAATTACTGCCGGAGAATTTCAGCGTTGGCGCCGGGAACCGAAATCGCCATCAGGCGCGAGCCATCCAGATATAGGTCGACCTCGTTATCTTGCGTCGTGACGCGAAGCTCTTCGAATTTTTTCCCGTTAAATTCTTGCCGCCCCATTGATTCGACAGTCGCGCTGCCAGGCGTCAACTCCTGCGGAACGAGAACGGGAAAAGTTTGCGCACCTTTTTTGTTCCAGTCATAAAGATCGGCTAGGACCACAAACTGATCGTACAGATTGTTGTCGAGAACGGCGATCTGGGGTGAGGAAAATGTGAACTGCTGCGTAAAGGGCCGCGCCTTCGCGGGATTAGATCCTGAGGGAGTGACGGAGAGTTCGATCGTGGCGGTGGTTCCCGCGAAATCAACTTTAGCCGACGCCTTCTTTGAGCCTTCCGTTAACCATTCGTAGTGCACGGGGGTTCCGTCTTGGCGAAGCGTTAACGCACCGCTAATACGGGTTAGCGTTTTCCCTGCGTGGATTTCGGTGTTGCCATGAACTGTCCAGTTCGCTCCGTCGGGGGCAACTTCGAAGTCTTCCTTCCCGACTTGATCGCCGTTCACGAGAATGCGAAATGTTCCTTTGTCGGGCGTGAGAGCCGGCGCATTTGCAAAACGGGCGGGAGCGGCTTCGGGCGTGGCGGCTGGTCGTGCCGCTACTACGGACGCGGGGAACAGAGCGACCGCCGCGATGGCGAAAAGGACTGATGGCGTCAAGGCGCGTCCGAGATTCTTATGATTTCTCATGCGGTCACCTTTGGAAAAATTCCCAGTGCGAGAATCTGCTCGATCACGCTGATGGGCTCAGCACTGCTGTCGACACGGTAATCGGAAAGTTGATAGAACGGCAGGCGCTGGCGATACAGCTCGCGGAAGCTGGCTTCATCGCGGAAGAGCGGGCGGTTCGTGATCTGAGCGCAGCGGGCGAGGAGCTTCTCGATCGGGCACTCGAGCCAGATCAGCAGTGAGCCGTTCTCGCGCAGCGCGGCGAGATTTTGCGGTTGAGCGGTGGTGCCGCCACCCAGTGAAATAACGCGCGAGCGACGTGATTCGAGTGTTTCGCCGATTACCCGGAGGAGTTGGTCATGCTCGATCCGGCGGAATTCCGGCTCGCCTTGGCGCGCAAAAATTTGTGGAATCTCCAAGCCGACAGCCTCTTCAATAGAGGTGTCGAGATCGACGTGGGGCCAGCCGAGTTGGCGCGCGAGGAGACGTCCAGCGGTGGATTTCCCGCTGCCCATGAAACCAGTCAGGCAGAGCAATTTGGCGGGCCCGTGATCGATTGCCATTGAAGGACGAAAGCCAGAACACCCGTGCCGCGAAGTTGAATCAGAACGGCTGGTATTCAGCGCTTTACGATGTTGATTGTACCATCGAAGGAAGACAGCTCGACGTGCGCGCGGCCAGCGGTGTTAAGCGTGCCGACGAGCGCCTCAGCTGCGCGAGGAGCCGAATCCAGCGAGTGATTCTCGCGGCTCAACTTGGCCTCGTTGTTCACTTTGCCCTTGAGCGAGGTCGCTGTGAGATCGAAGGAGTCGGCGGGCGAGTAGCGCAGATCGATCACCCCGCTGTAATTCTTCAGGTTGTATTGTCCGTCCGGCAGAAATTGGCCTGCGAAAACGATATTGCCGGTAATCGTGCTCGCCTGGATTTGCGTGCTCCGCGTATCAACAAAGCTGAGATTCCCGCTGATGGCGTGCGCTTCTATACGACCGGCGCATCTGAGACATGAGAATGAGCCTGCGGCGGTCCTCACCGTCAGATAGCCGGCTACGTCCTGGAGATCGATGCCGGCGGCAATGGTCTCAATGTTCATGTCGCCCAACACGTACGCCACGCTGACGGTGCCCTGGTCATTGTGAATCTGAAGCTCGGAATTTTCGGGAACGTCGATTTGATAGTCAGCATGAACGTCGGCGGGAGATACGTCGTTCGCCAGCAGGCGGGTGCCAATGTCCACGCGATCGCCGTTCTGGACGGCCCCAAGATCAACACGGTCGCTGGGGATCTCTGCAATAACCAACACTTCCGATTTTGTCCAGGCTTTGACGGTGACTGTACCATTGGGGCTGTGAATCGCGACGACTGGATGGCCATCGACTTTGAATTGCTTTTCGATGCGGCGAGCGGAAGCTGGCAATGCGGTGAACGCGAGAGCGGGAAAGAGAAGGAATGAGGCTTTCCACTTCCGCTGGGGGACAGCCATCCATATACGCATGGGCCTACTCTCCCTGTTCGTTCATCTGAGCCAGCAAATCGGCTTTCTGCTGATAGGCATCGTACAGGAAATCCCGCGCCATCTCGCTTTGCGGGTTTTCGCGGACGCTCTTTTCACACAAAGCGATGTAGTTGTCAACAATGGCGAGGTTCTTGTGCAGTGCAGCCTGTACTAAGGGGGCCGAGCGAAGCGACGCGACAGTCGCGTGCTCGACCGTATCCAGCTGAGCGGTCAAGGACGCGGTTGAATTTTGCGTTCCCCGCATCCAGCGGTAATCGTTGATTCTGTGCGTCACGGGGCCGCGTGCTAATAGCCCTGCGACCACCAGCACGGCGACAAAAGCTCCTGCCATTGCCGGCCGCGGGAGAGCAAACCAACCACGCCACGGTTTGGCCGAGGCCACAACAACAGGGGAGCGAGGCTGTCGAATGAAGCCTTCGCTTTCGAGTTGGACGCGAATCGAATTCCAAAGATGAGCCGGGGGTTCGGAATCGTGCTCGGCCATTGCACGGGCCGCGGCAGTAATGGCGACAAAGTCGTCGGCCACGCTGCGGCAATCCGGACAGCTCGACGCGTGAGATTGAAATTCTGCCGGTCTCAAGCCTTCCAGATTGGAATCCAACTGAGCGATAAACAGATCGCATTCTGGAGCAACCACGCGAGGGTGCTGAATCGTGCCCTCATTCTCCAGCTGAGCACGAATGGAATTCCAAAGGTAGGCCGGGGGCTCGGCGGTGTCCTTGGCCATGCTGTGGGCCGCCGTCACAATCGTGTCAAAGTCTGTCGCCACGCTGCGGCAAGCCGGGCAGGTCGCCGCGTGGGACCGAAGTTCTGCCGGTCTTACTCCTTCGAGCCACGAATCGAGTCGATCGATGAATGCCTCGCATTCAGGGAGAGCCGGGCGAGCCTGACGGATAATGCCTTCATTGTCGAGTTGCTCGCGGACCGAATTCCAAAGATAGGCGGGCGGTTCGGGATCAGTCTCAGCAGTCGCACGGGCGGCAGAGGCAATGGCGGTAAGTTCTTCTGTCAACCTTCGACAAGCGCCGCACTGCGACACGTGAACACGGGCGTCCAGCGGCCACTCGCCTTCCGTCCACGAGCTAAGCCGATCCAGAAACGCCTTGCATTCCATTGTCGCCATCTTCAGTCCTCGCCTGCCGAACCGCCTGCGGCGCGCCGCTCTTCCCGAGCCTTTTCGCGCAGGACTTCATGAAGCAGCTCGCGTAACCGCATTCGAGCCTTGTGGAGCTGCGATTTCGAATTGCCAATCGAACAACCCATGATGGTTGCGATCTCGTTGTGCTCGTATCCCTGCATATCGTGCAGGACGAACACTGCCTTGTATCCGGGCGGCAACTGCTCGACGGCACGTTGCAGATTCAGCCGGTCGATCGAACCCGTGAGCGTCAGATCGGGCGCTCCAAAATCCCGACGCGGGCCGCCCGCTTCCTCATCCGGCTCGGTGACTTCTTCCAGCGAAGTCTCGGTACCGGACTTCTTGCGCAGCTTCATCAAGACTACATTTACTGCCAGACGATGAAGCCAAGTAGAGAAGGCCGATTCCCCGCGGAAGGTTGCGATCTTGCGAAAGAGCTGAAGGAAGGCTTCCTGCGTTAAATCTTCAGCCTCAGCAGTGTTCCCCACCATCCGCAAACAGAGCGAATAGACGCGCCGACTGTGCAAACGATAGAGGCGTTCGAACGCCGCTGCATCGCCTTGCTGCGCCTGCCGAATCGCGTCTGCTTCCGGCAGTTCACTGGTTTCCGTTCGCCTTAGTCGGGCCACGCTACCCGTCAAGACGCATCCGTAAGTCCGATGCGCCCGCCTTTCTGGAAGTTGTCCTTGGCATGCTCTTCTAAACACCCCGGCCCCACGCTGGTTGCGCCGAGCCGAGAATCAGCAGGGTGCGTTTGGCTATTCTCGCAGAAGGTGGGCTACAGAGTCGAGGCACGCCATGCAAGACCCGGGTAGGATCGCCGCGGAACCTGGTACCCAAAGAATGCATCGGACCCGCGACGGTTCGGAGAGCTGCTGCCGGGCTCCACGGCAACTTTGGGCGCCGTCTGAACGCATGGGCCTAGTTCAAGATTTCCAGGCACCGCGAAGGTCAGCCGGATGCAGCGCGAGAGAAAACGGCCGCCAAACGACCGACGCGTTTGGGCGAAAATGGCGCTTCCATTTCGGCAGCGAAGAATTCGAGATGATCGAACGGTATGACGCGAAGGAATGACTTGAGCACCACCTCGGATTCAGACAAGCAAGTCTTGAAATCGTAGTGCAGGCAATCTAGAACCTTCCAGCAATCCGGCCGGACCGAAATTCCGCTCGAAAGTTCGTTCACAGTGGCGGCGAATTGGGACTCGATTTGAGCGACCGTGTCCGCCAGGATACGGACCTTGTGAACGAACCGGGGGCGCTCTCCAAATAGCACGTGATGAAGAATTCCGTTCCAGGAAGCTGCGCTCTTGCCCACTTCGCTGCGAAAGAAGTCGACGCGCATCGGCTCGATGGACGGCATACTATCCAAGCGTCGACCGCGACGGATCAAAGCTTCGCAGCAGTCAACGATTGTGCTGGAAAGACCGTGCAGAAGGTCCACGGCAACGCCAACCTGTTGGTGGGCGCAGACAAGCTGGCCGCGCGTGCGCAGTGTGATCGCATCGCTGAAAGCCACGGTAAGCATGGCGTAGGAACATTCCCAGCGATGCACAACCGCATCGAAAATACGGCTCTTATCGCGAGGCAGCGCGCGAATCCAGTCGTCGCGAACCCCGAGCCGCTGGGGCAAATTACCGCTGTTTCGCCTAGACATCGGCACTACCCCTGAGGGACGAACCGGGATTATACCACCCGTATGCCAAAGTCAAGTTTAACTGATGTTCCTGAAACGGTCAGTTTCAAAAACGAAGTAGGGCCGTATGGCAAGCACGTCAGGACTATAATGGTTGGCTTTAGCAGGCTTTTCCGGTTGCGAAGGCGCGGCACATTGATATTGCCGCTGTGAACATACTGGAGGATATATGCGAAACATTCGTTCGTCGGCCTGGCTGGGAGTTGGCGCGTTCGCGCTGATCGTCTTGGCTGCATGGAACGCGCGGGTGGCCCGCGCTCGGCAGGCGGACGAAGCCGCGCAACAAGGCGTCGAGCACGGAGTTCAGACCAAGTTCATGGATAAGTCATGTAAGGCCTGCGAGGACTTCTATCATTATGCGAATGGTGGTTGGCTTAAATCGAATCCGATCCCGCCCGCTTATCCAACCTGGAACAGCTTCAGCGCGCTAGCCCAACGGAATCAGGAGCACGAGCATGCAATTCTGGAGCAAGCCGCCGCTGACCGGAGTGCAGTGGCTGGCTCGAACGAACAAAAAATCGGTGATTACTACGCCAGTTGTATGAACGAGCCGCAAGTCAACGCGGAAGGCGCCAAACCACTCGATCCAGAGTTCGCAAAGATCGCGGCAATCAGTAACGCGATGGAATTGCAATCGGAGATTGCGCGACTGCAGCGACTGGGTGTGGACGTACTGTTCCGTTTTGGTTCAACTCAGGATCGCAAGAATAGCAGCGAGGTGATCGGAGGGGCGCAGCAGGGAGGCCTGGGGTTGCCGGATCGCGACTACTACCTCGAGAGTGGAAAGCCGGATACTGACGCTAAAAACGCGAAGATCCGTGAGGAGTACGCTGCGCACGTGGCCAAAATGATGGAGTTGCTCGGCGACAGCTCCGGCAAAGCGGCTGCCGAAGCAAAAACGGTGATCACGATTGAGACGGAATTGGCCAAAGCGTCGTTGACGCGGGTGGAGCGGCGCGATCCCAACAAAACGTACCACCGAATGGACGTCGCGCAGCTGACCGCGCTGACGCCGGATTTTTCCTGGCCGCGATACTTCCGCGACTTCGGTGATCCCAACATTCAAAGTGTGGACGTCGCGGAACCGAAGTTTTTCGAGGCCGTGAACGCTGAACTGAAGAATGTACCGCTGAGTGATTGGAAGACGTATCTTCGCTGGCACCTCGTGGATTCGGCTGCGCCGGCGCTCTCGACTCCCTTCGTTGACGAAGATTTTAGTTTCAACGGCCGTATCTTGCAGGGAACGAAGGAGATCCTGCCACGCTGGAAGCGGTGCGTCCGTTCCACCGATGGCCAGCTCGGATTTGCGCTAGGGCAAATCTATGTAAAGAAATATTTCCCGCCCGAGGCGAAGGCGCGCGCTCTGGAAATGGTCAACAATCTGATCGCCGCGCTGCGGGATGACCTCCAAACGCTGCCGTGGATGGGGCCGGACACGCGGAAGCAGGCGCTGACGAAACTGAACGCCATTGGGGAAAAAATCGGGTATCCCGACAAGTGGCGCGATTATTCGGCGTACGAAGTCGACCGCGGGCCGTACGTGCTGAATCTGTTGCGCGGGCACGAATTCGAGTTCGATCGGGACTTGAACAAAATCGGGAAACCTGTCGATCGGACGGAATGGGGGATGACGCCACCGACGGTGAATGCCTATTACACTCCTTTGCGGAATGAGATCGTATTTCCCGCCGGAATTATGCAGCCGCCGTTCTTCGATCCGAAGGCCGACGACGCGTCGAACTATGGAGGAATGGGCGCCGTGATCGGGCACGAAATGACACATGGTTTTGACGACGAAGGCCGCAAGTTTGACGCCCAGGGCAATCTGCGCGACTGGTGGACGCCGAAGGATGCAGCGAATTTCGATGCGCGCGCCATGTGTATCGAGAAGCAGTTCGACAGCTACGTGGTGGACGGTGATCTGCACGAAAACGGCAAGCTGGTGCTGGGTGAAAGCATCGCAGATCTGGGCGGTTTGACAATTGCTTACAACGCGCTGGAGAAGGATCTGCAGGGCAAGCCGCGGACGCTGATTCACGGTTTGACTCCAGAGCAGCGGTTTTTCATCGCGTACGAGCAAGTGTGGGCCGCAAACGACCGTCCAGAGTTCGAGCGCCTAATGGCTAACTTGAATCCGCACGCGCTCGATCGATACCGCGGCATCGCAGCGCCGTCCAACATGCCGCAGTTTGAAAAAGCCTTCGGCTGCAAGGAAGGCGATGCGATGGTGCGGCCCGCCGTGATACGATGCCAGATCTGGTAAAACGGCGTCCAGGATTTGTGAGCAGATCAGCGAGGTTGTTGCTCGGAAAAGAAAAGACACTCAGTGACCACGTCTGCGCCCACCACCCGAAAGACGTATGGCCTGATGTCGTTGGCTGTTTTGCTCTTCTCGTTAGGGGGCGCAGCTCTCTTTTTCGAACCTCACAATTACGTGATTAGGTCCTTGGGTCTTCTTGCGATTTTGGGCGGTGTGCCTCTTGTCCGAACATCTCGCGTCCACGCACGAGATCCCGTCCCTGCAGACGGACACTGGATCGACGTCACAGCTTCTAAAGGGCCGAGTCGAACGATGTGGTCCATCGGCATCGCGCTATTGGTTCTGGCGGGAATTTCTCTTCTGCTTCTCTACCTCGACGGCCTCCATGGCGGCCACTCAGGATGGCCCGTGTACCTGTTTGCCGGAGTAGTGCTGGCTTGCGCCGGGGTTTGGTCGGCCATCCTAGCGAAGCTGCGGAACTAGGTCTACAGAAGTGCATTTCTAGGGATGCCTAGGCACATGGTAACCCCCGGAGTCGTTGAGGTGGTAATCGAGCAAGAGGGGTGGGAGCAAGCAAATCTGCAGTGGGGAGCGAGGCGCGAGGCGTTCGATGATTTGCCAAGGACTCTGATTTTCCTTGTGCGAGTTCGGGCGAACCAGATTGAAATAAAGCTGGTAGGTGTGGGCTTTGGCGAGGAAATCGCCGCGACTGGAGAAGTCTTCCAGGTCAAAGAACTCGTCTTCTTCGAGGCGATGGAAGGTTTCGACATCGCTCTGATAGGTGTGAGCGGCGGGCGGGATGCGCACGTGTTGGCTGTGGCCGAGGGCCTTGGGGAAATCGCCTTTGAACTCACCGCCGTTGTCGGTTTGCCAGACCAGATCGCGCAGCGAGACGCCGTAGCGATCCAGATGCTGCTGGACGCGCGAGGCGAAGACGGCGCTGGCCGAAGCGCTGCGCCCTTCGGCGAAGGCCCAGAACAACAGGCCACTGCGCACATCGCGGGCTGTGTATTGGACTACCGGAAGTTTCAGCCGTTGTGCTTGCGCCCAGTAGCGCGGGATGTCGTCAAGGTCCTTGGTGTCGGCGCTGATTTGCTGAAAAACCGCCCAGTGGGCTTTGATGTGGGCCAGGTCCTGTTTTCGCTGGTATTTGCGGCGGCGCTTTGGGATCAAACCGTGTGTGCGCCAGATTCGTTCTAAAGCGCCGTGGCTAATGGGCAGCTCGAACTCACGGATCAGGCGCCGCGCGCCGAAGGTCGGTAAGGTCTTGCGTAATTCGACGAACTGCGCCTCGCGCTGAGCTGGCGTTTTATGCGGCTGACGGTGGCGAGCGCGGGACTGCTCGGTCAAACCCGAAGGGCCATGCTGCTGGAAACGGCGCAGCCACTTGCGAACGGTGGCGACGGTCGTGCTAAACAGGCGCGCGGTGGGTTTGATGCCGCGCTGTTTGGCGCTCTCGACCAGACGCAGGCGATGGTTGTAGGGATTCGGTTTCATCTCACGAATCAGATCGAAGTAACGGGCCGCAATCATAGCCCGCGCATTTTAACCGCCGCAGCCAGAAGGCCGTGGAAAAGCCGCTACGAGGAAAACCAAAAACAGGTTTTTCTCTCCGCTTGGGAATCCCGCCCAACCCGCGGGATTCCCACTTTCCCACCGCCACGACGGCGGTCATCTTCTCCCCACCTTCAACAAACCAACCATCTCCTGCCGCCGCTTCTCGCTCAAGCATTTCAATCCTGCCAGGGGATACCATGTGAGTAGGCTCTCCCACAGAAGTGCATTTCTTGACGCTTTTGGAAGCCCATCGTTATACTCCAAAGTTGCTGCCGAAGGCTTTTGATCTCCTTCCTTTGCGCTGAAAGGACCAGATCCCTTGGAATTTGAACAACTTGACCAATTCCACCAGCGACAGAAAAAGCTGGAGGAAATTGAGGCGCTGGGATATCCAGCGTATCCGCACAAGTTTGCGTGGACGCATACGGCGAAGCAGATCCAGACGCAATACGCGAGTGCGACGGCGGAGCAGTTGGCCGCAAATGCGGTAAATGTTCGTGTGGCGGGGCGAATCGTTGCGCTGAGGCCGCACGGAAAAGCAGCGTTCGCGCACATTCTGAGCGACGGGGCGCGGCTACAGGTATACATCAAGCTGGATATAGTGGGTGAAAAGGCCTTTGCGCTCTTCCGTCTGCTCGATTTGGGAGACATTATCGGCGTTGCGGGACACCTTTTCCGGACAAAAACGGGTGAGCTGACGGTGTGGGTCGAACAGCTTGAGATCCTGAGCAAAGCGTTACTACCGCTGCCGGAAAAGTGGCACGGATTGGTCGACGTCGAGATGCGGTATCGAAGGCGTTATCTCGACCTGATCACTAACGAGCATGCGCGCGAGATCTTCGTCAGGCGCGCGCAGGTGATTCGCGAATTTCGGCGGTTCCTCGATGAACGCGGATATATAGAAGTCGAAACGCCAATGATGCACCCGATCCTAGGCGGCGCGACGGCACGGCCCTTCGTGACGCATCACAACACGTTTGACATGGATTTGTACCTGAGCATCGCGCCGGAGCTTTATCTGAAGCGGCTGGTATCCGGCGGATACGATCGCGTCTACGAAATCAACCGCAACTTCCGCAATGAAGGGATCGACGCGATTCATCAGCCCGAATTCACGATGCTCGAGTTTTATCAGGCGTACAGCGATTACGATGAAATGATGGAGTTCACGACAGAGATGTTCCGGACAGTGGTCGAAAATGTTCGCGGCACGACGAAAATCAAGTATGGCGAGCAGGAGATCGATTTTGGACACATCGAGCGCATCTCGATGCGGGAGGCGATCTGCAAGTTCTGGCCTGTGGGCGCCGGCGTGGCGCCGACGTTAGCTGAGCTTGGCGAGCGTGAAGGGCCGCGGCAAATTGCGGAACGCTACAACACGTTCGCGCGCGCTCACGGCCAGGACAAGGTAGACCCCGGTGGGGTGGCGAGCCCCGGTGAGCTGACCGGGGAACTCTTCGAAGCGATCGCCGAAAAGCATCTGGTCCAGCCGACGTTCATTTACGATTTCCCGACGGAGATTTCGCCGCTCTCGAAGCAGCGCGCCGACGATCCAACACTGACCGAACGCTTCGAGCTGTTCATCGCGGGAATGGAGCTGGCCAACGGCTTTTCCGAGTTGAACGATCCAGTCGAGCAGGAACGGCGCTTCCGAGCGCAGGTGGAAAAAGGCGGCCAGGAGATGCCGAAGGAAGTGGATATCGATTACATTCGCGCGCTGACGCACGGATTGCCGCCAACGGCGGGCGAAGGCGTCGGGATCGACCGTCTGGTAATGCTACTGACCGATTCGCATGCGATTCGCGAAGTGATGTTGTTCCCTCTATTGCGACGCGAGTCCGAAGAAGCTGCAGGTGACGCGGCTGCGAGCGAGTCCGAATTAAACACCCGCCAATCTGGAAGTGGAAAAACGAAATGAAATTTGAGTCACTCGTGGCGCTGCGGTATTTGCGCTCGCCGAATCGTCCGGCTGTCCTGCGGCTGGTAACGCTGCTTGCTGTGATCGGCGTAACGGCAGGCGTGACTACGCTGGTGATTGCGCTATCGATGGACTCCGGGTTCCGGCACGCGATCAGCGAGCGGCTGCTCAGCGTAACAGCCGATGTGAATTTGAAGCCACTCAGTCCCAACGGAATCCGCGATTATCGCGACCTCGCGGCCAAGCTGAACGGCACGCCGGAAGTGCGGTCGGTGGAGCCCGCGGTGTATGACGAAGTGCTGCTTTCTTCGGGAGTTCATTCGCGCGGGATAATTCTGAAGGGAGTAGACCCGGCGCTGGCGATGAAGACGAGCAGCGCGCTACAGCACATCGTCTCCGGCTCAGCGGATTTCAGCGTCAGTCCCGACGGAATTCCAGCAATCCTAATCGGGAGGCTGATGGCGGAGGACCTGAGTCTTTCGACCGGCGATTACGTGACGCTGATTAGCCCGAAAGGAAATCTCACTCCGTTCGGCATGCTGCCTCATCCGAAGCGGTTTCGCGTCGCGGGAATTTATGACTCGGGATTCTACGATTACGACGCGAACTGGGCGTTTGCGACGCTGAATTCCGCGCAGTCACTCGCCGGGGTTGGCGACGTGGTCAGCTTGCTTGAGGTTCGCATCGTGAATAAGGATGACGCGCAAAGTGTCGCGAACGCATTGCTGGCACGAGCAGGATCGGGATTTACTGCGACAACCTGGATGCAGGAGAACGGGCCGCTGTTTCACGCGCTTAGCCTGGAGAAGCTCGTCACCGCGTTTTTCATCGGCCTGATTACATTTGTCGCCGGACTGAACATTTTGGTCGTGTTAATGATGACTGTGACGGAGCGCACGCGCGACATTGCGGTGTTGATGGCCATGGGCGCGCGACGACGGCAAATCCGCCGGATTTTTCTGGCGCAGGGACTGGTAGTAAGCATAGTAGGGGTCATCGCCGGGCTTGTTCTGGGGTACAGCGCCGCCGTGATCCTGAACAACTGGAAGGTGATTCCGCTGAATCCGCAGGTTTATGCGATTCCGTACGTGCCCTTTCACGCAAATGCATTGGATGGCCTGTGGATCGCGCTGACCGCGCTGGCGATCAGCGTTGCGGCCAGCACCCTTCCAGCACAATCGGCGGCAAAAATCCTGCCGGTGAACATTTTGCGATTCGAGTGAAGTGACACTTAGCGTCTGGTGCGTCGAGTAGACGTTTACCCAGCTCAGCCCTTGCGTGTTCTTCTGGGCACGATTTATGCCTCTGGAGGCCGGCGTGGTAGAATCATTTTGGGAAGTCGCTTGGGGGGCTCTCAATGCGGAGGGACGGAAATTCTTCCGGTGTGTAATCGTACGGCAAAAATGTGCAACCGGTTGGATGAAATTCTCGGCCTGACCCGGTAGTTCACTGGAAAGCAAGGAGATACCCGCGACCGGGTTCGGCATCTAATGTGGTAGGCAGTACGTATGCGACAGCAGGCGAGTTCGAGGTTAGCCGTACACGCTTCAGGCGTTTTGGCCGCGGAGGAGCGTCCAGAACTGCTGTGCGCAGAGGATCTTCGCAAGGCATACCGTTCAGGAGATCAGAAGATCACGCCTCTGGACGGCATCAACCTGTCAATTGATCGTGGCGAAATGGTCGCGCTAGTGGGACCTTCCGGTACCGGAAAAAGCACTTTGCTGCACCTTTTGGGCGCGCTGGACACTCCAACGAGCGGTGAAGTATACTTCGCCGGAAAATCGCTCTGGTCACTCTCGGAAGAAGGCCAAGCCGAATATCGGAATCGGACGATCGGTTTCGTTTGGCAACGGCACCATTTGCTGCCTGATTTTACAGCCGCTGAGAATGTGGCGATGCCGCTGCTGATCCAAGGCCAGGCTGTGAAACAGGCAATAGGCGCGGCGGAGGGGTGGCTGGAGGAAGTTGGTTTGCGCGGCCGTGGTTCTCAGCGCGCAAGCGAGCTTTCCGGGGGTGAACAACAGCGCGTGGCGATTGCGCGGGCCCTTATCAATCAGCCGGTGTTGCTTTTGGCCGACGAACCCACTGGCGATTTGGATGAACGAAATGCGGAAAGCGTTTTCGAGCTGATGCGGCGGCTCCACCAGTCCCACCACCTGACTACCGTCCTTGCGACTCACAATCAACATCTGGCGCGTCGCGCAGACCGTGTGTTTCTGCTGGAACACGGCCGGCTGGCACCAGTTTCGGCGAACAACGAAGAACTGGCGGGCGCGGTGATGAATCAAATTAATCGGGAGCGTGGGTGAACCGTGTTTGAACGGTATACGGAGAAGGCTCGGCGGGTTATCTTTTTTGCGCGGTATGAGGCAAGCCAGTATGGCAGTCCCTATATCGAGACGGAGCATTTGCTGCTCGGCCTACTCCGCGAAGATAAGGTGCTGGCCAATCGTTTTCTGCGGGCCCACGGATCCATCGAATCCATACGTAAAGAGATCGAGTCGCGCATTACGGTCCGTGAACGTATTTCAACTTCCGTGGAGGTTCCCCTCAGCCAGGAGTGCAAACGCATCCTCAATTACGCGGCCGAGGAAGCGGAGCGGCTGGGGAGCAAACACGTCGGGACCGAACATCTTCTCCTCGGAGTTTTGCGCGAAGAGAAGTCGTTCGGGGCTGAGATCCTGTTCGAGCGCGGATTGCGGCTTTCCACTGTTCGCGAGGAGTTGACGCGAGGCAGTGGCGGAGAGAAGGTACCCGTGAATCGGCCAAAAGAAGCTTCATTGCTGGCGGAATTCAGCCGTGATTTGACGCAAGCGGCGATGGAGGGGCAGCTCGACCCGCTTGTTGGTCGCGAACGCGAACTCGAACGGGCCGTTCAAATCCTCTGCCGCCGCACGAAAAACAATCCGGTGCTGATCGGCGAGCCTGGGGTGGGAAAGACGGCGATCGTAGAAGGGTTGGCTCAGCGCATCGCCGATGGAGATGTTCCACCGTTCCTGGCCGATAAGCGCATTCTTTCTCTCGATCTCTCGCTGATCGTTGCCGGAACGAAGTATCGGGGGCAGTTTGAAGAGCGCCTGAAGACCATCATGAAGGAACTGATGGAGAGCCAGAACGCCATCATCTTCATCGATGAGCTGCACACCCTGGTCGGCGCCGGTTCAGCGGAAGGGTCGTTGGACGCAGCAAATATTCTGAAGCCCGCACTGAGCCGCGGTGAGATTCAATGCATTGGTGCTACGACGCCCGGGGAATATCGCAAATCGGTCGAGAAGGACCGGTCACTCGAACGCCGCTTCCAAGCCGTGAAAGTTTCGGCGCCGAACGAAGAAGACGCGATCAAGGTGCTGCAAGGCGTTCGCGACCGGTACGAAAAGTTCCATGCTGTGAGTTATACGGACGAAGCGATCCAGTACGCTGTGTACCTCTCGAATCGCTACATTCCGGATCGGTTCCTGCCGGACAAGGCCATCGACCTGCTGGACGAGGCCGGAGCGCGCGTAAAGCTGCGCCAAGCCATGCTGCCCGACGAAGTTGCAGAAGTGCAGAAGCGCGTGAAATTCATCACGCACCGCATGGAAACGGCGATCGCGAATCACGAGTTCGAAAAAGCCCGTTTCTATTCCGAAGAGGAGCGCAAAGAAAAAGAACATCTCCGCACGCTGCGAGAGAAATTAAAGATCGACGATTCTTCGACTGGCGTTGTCACGCGCGAAGATATAGAAGAAGTGGTTGCGCGCTGGACCGGCATCGCGGTCACCTCGATCAAAGAAGACGAGCAGCAGAAACTGCTTCGGATTGAAGAGGAACTGCACCGCCGAATCATCAGTCAGGAGCGTGCCATCACCGCGCTGGCACGCGCGATCCGCCGCAGCCGCGCCGGCCTGAAAGCGCCGGGGCGTCCTGTGGGCTGCTTCCTTTTCCTGGGCCCGACGGGCGTGGGCAAGACGGAAGTTGCACGCCGACTCTCCGAATTCCTTTTTGGCAGCGAAAAATCACTGATACGTTTCGATATGTCGGAATATATGGAAAAGCATTCCGTGTCGAAACTGATCGGCGCGCCTCCGGGATATGTCGGCTATGAAGAAGGGGGCCAGCTAACCGAACGAGTGCGCCGGACGCCCTACTCGATCATACTGCTCGACGAAATCGAGAAGGCACATCCGGACGTTTACAACATCCTGCTGCAGGTTTTCGAAGACGGGCAGTTGACCGACGGCCTGGGCAACACCGTCGATTTTCGCAATACGATCATCATTCTCACATCGAACATCGGCGCCCGGCAGTTGCAGAAACAGGCTGGGCTCGGGTTCGTGTCTGCGGATGAACTGATCGCGGCCAGAAGTCAGGACGACATGGTGATGGGCGAAGTGAAGCGCGTGTTCAATCCTGAATTCCTGAACCGCCTCGATGAAGTGATTCTCTTCAATTCGCTCACCGATGACGATCTGCTGCACATCATCGAACTCCTTGTTGGCCAGATCAACGAGACCCTGGTGCACCGGCAAGTGCAGATTACCGCCACGCCGGAAGCATGCCGGTGGATTCTCGAGAAAACTTGCAAGGATCGGAATTATGGCGCGCGGCCGCTCCGGCGCGCTTTGCAGAAGTACGTCGAAGACCCACTGTCGGAAGCCCTGATCCAGGGCGGACTCCAGAGACCCGCCACACTGGAAGTTTATCTCGCTGGCGACGGTCTTTCCTTCCGCCCTGTGGTTGAAGCAACCCCGGTGGCCCACTAAGAATCCCACACGCAAGCCGGAGGGGAGCATTCCGGCGGGGAGCAAGAAATCTTGGGCGGAATACTGCGGCCTTGAGTCCAACCATGGCCGCCGGCAGAAAAATTGTTCTGCGTCTGATCGGGCTTTTCGCGACGGTATGTTTGCTTTTCGCAGCTCAAGCGGTGTGGGCTCAAGAACCTCAAGCGAGCGCCACAAACCAGTCCGTGATCGCGCGCATCGAATTCGTCGGCAACCGGCGCGTCGCAACGGACACGCTGCGTGGCCGCATCACCTCGCGTCCAGGCGATCCCTATAACCCCGACGCGCTACGCCGCGATTTCGAGGCGCTGTGGAACACACAGTTTTTCGACGACATCCGCCTGGTAGTCGAAGATTCCCCCAATAATCCGAACGCCAAAATCGTGATTTTCTACGTCACGGAGCGCCCGATTATCCGCCGCATCGAGTACTGTGAAGGCAGCGGCACCAGTTGCGGCGGGCTGAAGACCATCACGGAATCGGATATTCTGGACGCCTACAAAGATAAGAAGGTCGGCCTGACGGTCGAAAGTCAGTTCGATCCAACGAAGGTGACGCGCGCCGCCGTGGTGATCAAGGAACTGCTCGCTGCGCACGGACGCCAGTTCGCGACGGTGAAGCCGACCTATGAGAAGATTCCGGCGAGCGAAGCGGTCAAGCTGGTCTTTCACATCGACGAAGGGCCGACGGTGAAGGTCGGGGAAATCACGATCAAGGGCAATAAGGCGTTTTCCGATAAGCGCATCATCCGCACCATGCGCAACGACCGGCCTTACGCGATCCCGCTCTATTTCACTTACATTCCGATCATGCCAAAGACGTTCGACCGGCCCAAACTAGACGAAGACATAGGCGTCGGCATCATGGGGCTATACCAGGACAACGGCTACTTCCGGACCGACGTGAACGTGACCAGCACGAAAACGGTCGACGTTAACAAGGCCGGGATCCCCGGCCCGTGGCCGTTGATTGGCGCGAGACACGAGAAGGCCACCAATATCACGCTGACAATCGACGAAGGCCAGCAATACCGGATGGGCACCCTCACTTTCCGCAGCGCCGATCCGGACGAGGGCCTGGTTTTCAAAGCCGCGTACCTTGCCACTCTTTTTCCCATGAAACCGGGCGACATCTTTTCGACTAAGAAGCTGCGGGATTCGTTCAAGACTTACAAGGACGTATACGGTCAGTACGGCTACATCGATTTCACGCCTGATCCGCATTTCGACATCGACGATACGAAGAAAGTGGTCAACCTGACCTTGGCGATGGATCAGGAAAAGCAATACTATGTGCGGCGCATCAATTTTGAAGGCAACACGACGACGCGAGACAGAGTGATTCGCCGCGAGTTGCTGCTGGACGAGGGGCAGGTCTTCAATCAGCGATATTGGGACCTCAGCATTCTACGACTCAATCAGCTGAACTATTTCGATAAGATCAAGCCCGAAGACGCCGAATTGAAGCGCAACTCCAAGACGGGATCCGTGGATATCCTCGTCAAATTGAAGGAAAAGCAGAAACAGTCCATCAGCTTCTCAGGCGGCGTCAGCGGGCTGGCCGGGAGCTTCGTCGGGCTTTCCTATCAGACGAACAATTTTCTCGGCCTGGGGGAGACCCTCACCGTTTCCGCGCAAATCGGCGACATCCAGAAGAGCATCTTGTTCGGTTTTACGGAGCCTTACCTTTTCGACCGGCCGATTTCCAGCGGGTTCACGGTGTTCGACAATGAGTTCAATTACAACACGGCACGCGAGACCGGACTGCTTCTGGGCACCGAGGTAGCGATCAATCCCGCGCTTCAGGAAAACTACACGAACGACTCGAAAGGTTTTACTGCCTTCGCCAGCTATCCAATGCGAAAGTTTTCGTTCGCGCGTTTGGGGTTGACCTACGGCTGGTCGACCACAAACATCACGGCGTTCAGCCAATCCGCGCAACTGCTCTTCGAGTTCACGCAATTCCGCAGTCTCGCCGGTCCATCGGCACTGCAAGGAATTCGCGAGAGCTACGTCATGCCCTCGCTCTCCTACAACCACGTGGACAGCCCGATCAATCCGACGCGGGGCCTCGAATATTCATTCAGCGAGCGGTTTGAAGGCGGGCCACTGCAGGGCAACGTCAATTCGGCTGAAGAACTCTTCACGATGAGCTATTTCCGTCCGAATCGCCGCCGAAACGTCATCGCGTTGCACTTCCAGGGAGCGACGATCTCTGGTTACGGCGGCAAAAATGCACCTCCGTACAACAAGTTCTACATGGGCGGCGAATACGACGTCCGTGGGTTCGAGGCATTCACTATTTCGCCTTTCGTGGCCATTCCCAACCTCGGCAGCGCGCCGATCGCGTACACCGATCCGACGAAGCTCGGGAGCAACGGGCAGCCCAGCACCGTACTGATCAACGTTCCGACGTTGCAATACGTGCCCACGCGACCGGGTGGCGATACGCAAGCGTACGCCAACATGGAGTACCGCATTCCGATTTACGCGCAAGGGAACTCCTACGTTGGCGTTTCGATGTTCAACGATATCGGAATCGACGGAATCCTGTGGAAAAATCAGCTCTCGCTGGATCCTTCGGCGGTGACCACCTTACAACAGGAATATCCGAATCCTGATTTCCCGGGTCTGCGGATCGGAAGCCGTTTGCCGATTATTTCGGGAACAAATTTCGCGCCACACGGTTCGGCGGGCGTGGAACTCGATCTTCAACTGCCGATCATCCAGGCGCCGTTCCGCTTCTATTGGGCATACAACTACGCGAGACTTAACAGCACTATTGAGGGGCCGCTAGTCACAGATGCCAATAATACCGCTTTGCCCGGCGCCTATTATCTGAGCGACTCGCAGAAATCGGCGTTGCCGTATGGCGTGCTGCAGACACAAATCGTCCCTGAACTCGAGCAGTTCTTGCGCTTGCAGCAACTGAAACTGCCGTCGTCGCTGATCGAGGAAAAGAGCGTATTTCGGTTTACGGTCAGCCGGACGTTCTAGGAGCATCCGATCTTATCGTTGGGAAGCGAAGCTGTGGAACCGGGCTGATTAGCGAGAACAACAGATCAATGCGAACCAAGAACATACAGACAGCTGCAGGGAGTTTGGCGGGACTCGAACGACGCAATCGCGTTCGGAGTAGCATGCAAAGAGTTCACGATGGACTTTGGCTCAAGCCACAGAAGCAGACGAAGGACTCGACGACGAGGGCGACGCGATTTACCGCTGTCGTGCTTTTCGCGCTGATGCCGCTCGTTGCGGTTTTGTCTGGGTGCGGCGGGAACAGCACGACCGCGGCGGTATCCATCTCGGCTGCAGGTCAGGCGGCCAGCGTTGGAGGGTCGCCGCAAGCGCCGGTAACCGTATTTCAAAACGATACGATTACGTTCAACGCGACGGTTTCGGGTATTTCGACCACGACCGTGTACTGGCAGATCTGCCTGCCGGAGCCTCCGACCAGCCCACTTACGCCTCCCACGTCCTGCACTCCTATTCCAGGCGTGACGACGACCAACAGCTCCGGGAACCTGAGCGGCTACGGCCTAATTACACAAGATGGCGTCTACAAGGCGCCGCCCGCATTGCCGGAAACGAATCCTTTCGAGATCATCGCGACCAGCACGGTTGATTCAACGGCTTTTGGCGCAATCTACGTCAAGATCGATTCCGGCATTCGGATTCAGATGATTCCCACAGTCGCCACGATCGGCAGTGGCGAACAATACGCGATTGTTGCCAATGTAACCGGGAGTTCGAATACGGCTGTGACCTGGAGCGTCGCAGACACTGCCGGCGGGAACGCTCAGGTGGGAACGATCGTTGCCGGAGGTCCAATGTGCCAGCCTCCACTTGGGCCGCCGCTGACGCTCACGGCGGGCGAAACTTGCGCGACGTTTACCGCGCCAACGACGACGTCGGGCACCTCGGCGACCGTAACCGCCACTTCGTCTGCCGACCCCTCTCAATCGGCGCAGACAGCACTTACGATCGCGAGCGGTGTCGATCCGGCAATTGCATCGATTCAGCCGAGCACGGCCCAACAGGGCTCGGCGCAGCAGGACATCTACATCAAGGGGAGCGACCTTCTATCCACGAGCACGGTTCTGGTCAACAACACTCCTACTCCTGCGACGTGGCTCAGCACGAGTTTGATGCGAGTGACGATTCCGGCGTCATTGCTGACGCAAACCGGCTCCTTGCCTATCGTGGTTCAAAGTCAGAATGGGGACGTGAGTTTGGCCGCCACGCTTACCGTTTCGGCTGAGCGGCCGTCAGTCGTGGCTTCTTCGCCCGACAGCGTGATTACCACGGCCCAAGCGTTTAGCGTGAATCTCACGGGCGGATATTTTTCGCCATCCGCCACATCGGCTACTTTCAACGGATTCCCTGGCACGGCGAATCCCGGCACACCGCTTGCACTGACGTTCACCAGCAGCCGACAAATCGCGGCGGGGATGCCTGCCGGCGCGCTCTCGACGCCCGGCCTTTATCCGATCGTCGTACAGAACAGCGGGCTCGCGGCCGGCGCGCCGTCTACGTCGTTTACGAATATAGCCGTGACCCCGGGGGCCGGCTCAGTATCGAGTTCTCCAACCGCTACGATTGCCGTTGGCACCAGCCCTTCGGCAATTGCCGTTGACCAAGCGGAGGGCCTGGCGGTCGTCGCCAATACAGGCGCGAATTCCGTGTCGATCATCAACCTCGCAACGAATGCCGTCGTCAGCACAGTTGCAGTGGGCAACGCTCCAACGGGAGTTGCTGTCGACGACGCTTTGGTTGCACCACTCCACAGCATCGCAGTTGTGGTAAACAGCGGAGACGGCACGCTTTCGACCATCGATCTGACAACGGACGCGGTCACGTCCACGTTGACGCTTCCAGCACTTCCTATGCCGCAGCCGAACCAACTGCCGCATCCGTACTACTCAATCGGCATCAATCCCGCTACGCACCGCGGGATCGTGGCGATCTCATCCACAAACGTTGCGGCAATATTCGACACGGCCACCGGGTCGGCGGCTCCGCCGGCAGGCGATCCGCAGGTTCCGCTGATCGGCGGGGAGCCGGTGGGCGGAGTGGCGAACTATGGTACTGGGCCAAATCCGCAGATCGCCATCGATCCCAGACTGAACTGGGCTATCGTGACCGCAGGCGGCGGCGGGATTCCGATCGTGAATATGGTTGATCTTGGCCACGATGCATCGGCGACCGACCCTGTGCGGGCGCCGAACCCGTTTGGCAGCTTGTCGCTTGGCTCTGAGGTTGAGGGCGTGGGCGTGAATCCCGAAACGCACCAGGTGCTAATCACCACGCCACAGGGGGGCAGTTTCACAACGTTTAGCCTGCTCGACCAGACGGTGAGCAATATTCCCTTCACCTACCAGAATATCAATGTGAATGAGCCAGACTATGTGGCTGCGGCCGTCAGCGCGCTGCCGAATATCGGCGTCGCGGTCAATCAGAACTCGAACACGGCGGCGATTCTCGACCTGCAAAACCATCTCGTGATCCAGAAGGTTACCGTCGGTGGTGGTCCGATTGCCGTTGCTGTCGACCCGGCGACAAATGAAGCGCTCGTCGCGAACCAAACGGACGGAACGGTATCGGTCCTATCATTGGGCACAGTGCGTTCGAGCGCGTCTGGTTCATCGCAGGCCCCGCAAATCACGCTATCCGCGCCGGAAATTGGCTATGTTTCGCCTACTCCGTTCAACTTGACGGTGAATGGCGGCGGATTCCAGAGCGGTGCGCAGGTTTATCTGGACGGCACTCCGTTAACCACAATTTCGGGAACGAGCAGGCAGATTGTTGCGCAGGTCCCCGCGACAATGCTGACTTCCCCGCGCCGCTACGCTGTGTACGTGCAGAACCCAACCCAATCCGCCATCTCGAATATCGAAGACCTGACGGTTGTGCAAGCCGTTCCAGTTGGCGCGCAGCCTTTCGGGGTTGCGATCGATACAAATTGCGATGTCGCGGCCGTGACGAATAATGGCGACAGCACGGTTTCGATTGTCGCTCTTACCGCGAATTCGAATGGATTGGGCTGCGTAAACTCCGGGACGATTGGCACCGTCGGACCCGCATTCTCGGTGGGTACAGCACCCGAAGGAATCGCCATCGATCCGATTCTTGGAATGGCTGTAACGGCGAATGCTGAGAGCGGGGACGCCAGCATTGTGGATCTGACGGAGACGAATCCACCGCACGATTTTGCTCTCTCGTGCTCCGGCTGTACGAACATCACGGGCGTAGGAGTCAACCTCGACACGGGGGTCGCTTATGTGACGGGCCAAACGATGACGAATCCAACTACCGGCGTTCCGGAAGGCTGGCTTTCCGAGATTAGTTTGCCCTCGACGGGTATTCCAGCGAATGCCACTGCGGCGGGCGCTATCGCGGGTCTCGACGCAACGCCGCAGGCGGTTGCAGTTGACCCATATTTCGACTATCTCGGAATCGCCGTTGGAGCTGCACTCGGCAATACCAACACCGTTGACGTCTACAACCTTCAACAACCGGGCCAGATTGCGAGGCCGGGAGGGTTCAATCTGCCAACGGGAATCATTTTCGATCCCGTGAATCAGGTGTTCGTCGCGGCCAACAGCCTGCAGAACAACGTTGGCTTTGTCGATCCAATTACGGGCATTGCAAGCTTCGCGCAGGTGGGAATGAACCCGACCGCGCTCGACTATAACTACCAAACGAGCACGCTGGTCACCTCCAATTCTGCGAGCTCGACGTTGTCGATCATTGATTACGTTTGCCCGCCCGGAATAGGAACGGGCTGCTCGGCGGCGACGCAGGTTCGCGATATATTGGGCCTTGGCGGATCAACCGCGTTTTCGGTCGCGGTCGATCCGAAACTCAATATGGCGGTCTTGACAGACAACAAAAACAATCGCGTCCTGCTGATTCCCCTGCCCTAACGCCGCGGTGCCACAGCCGGGCTGGGCCAACCTAGCCGCGTGTGGTCGCATCCGATGTAGGCAAGCGAGCGTGTGGGGCGAACCTAAAGCTGCGGCTGTCCCGAGCACCCGAATTCAGATTGACCCGTTTTCCAGGTCGCGGCTATAATGCGCGATTCGCGTTTAACCGAATTTTCGAGAAGGAGTCAAGCATCATGAGGAATCATCTGGCAGTCGCGGCTCTGGCAGCCGCCATGCTCGTACCAGCGGCGTGGGCGCAGGCTGGAGCACGGACCAGCGATCCGTCGCCTAACAAAGTTGGCGTGCTGAACATGCAGGTGGCGATCACCAGCACCGCGGAAGGGAAGCAGGACGCCGGCGAATTGAACGCCAAGTTCGCTCCCCGGCAGCAGGAAATCCAGAACCTGCAGAAGCAGCTTCAGGATATCCAGACCCGGCTGCAGACGACCGCGAATACGCTCTCCGATGCCGAGAAATACCGCTTGGCCGATGAAGGGAATAGGCTTCAGCGCGAGGTGCAGCGGAAGCAGCAGGAAGCGCGCGACGATTTTCAGGACGCCCAAGAGGACATGATCAATCAGCTTGGCCACAAACTGATGACCGTGCTGGACAAGTATTCCCAGCAGAACGGCTACGCCGTCGTCATCGACACTTCGTCGCAGCAGACGCCCGTGATTTACGCGGCGACCGGAATCAACATCACCGAGGACATCGTCAAGCTGTACGATCAGACTTATCCGGTGAAGTCGGCGAGCGCGTCAGCCACAAAGAAGCCGTAGGCGCCATTTCATTGCGAGGCGCCGGTCGCGGTGCGACTGCTCTTGCTCTGCGGCATGGCTGGATCGGATCGTGCGAACCCGGGCTACGGCAACGATCGAACGGCGCCTTCTGCAATTGACGCCGCCACCTCGCGCATCTCATCATGAACGCGCGCGTTTGTGGCCAGGATGCTGCGTGCGCCGGGACGATACGGCCCGCCTTGGAGATCGGTTACCCTGCCGCCCGCTTCGCGAACGATCAGAATTCCGGCCGCCGTGTCCCACGAATTCAGGCCAAACTCCCAGAATCCTTCAAAGCGCCCGCATGCGACAGAGCAAAGATCCAGCGCTGCCGACCCGTCGCGCCGGACTCCATGCGAGCGCATCGTAAACTCCCAGTAATAGTAGATATTCCGATTGTTCTCGCGCTGATGTGTGGGGAATCCGGTTGCGACAAGACTCGTCGCCAGTTTCGCGATCGACGAAACCTGGATGCGATTGCCGTTCAGATAAGCGCCCTCACCCCGAAAGGCTGTGAAAAGTTCGTTTCCGATCGGATTCAGAACGACGCCGACGAGCGGTTCGCCGTCTTCCAACAGGCCGATCGAAACCGCAAAACACGGATACGAATGCGCGAAATTCGTCGTGCCATCCAGCGGATCGACGTGCCAGCAATACTTTGCCGCTGCCCTGGCGCCCCGCGAACCTTCTTCGGCAACGATCGCGTGATCTGGGAAACGCTCGCGAAGCTTCGAGACGATGATCGATTCGGAATGCTTATCTGATTCCGTGACGAGGTCGACTTCGCCTTTGTAAGAGATTTTCTTGGGACGCTCGTGTTCCATTCGCAGCGCCGCGCCCGCCTCCGTCGCCGCTTCAATAGCCACAGTAAGGAATTCGTTCACGGAATGAAGTCTAGCACGCGCAGCTGCACGCCAGGATTTCCCACTTTCGCTTCAATCAACGGTAAGCTGCCGCGGAACAGACGTGCGACCGGCAAGTGGCCCCATATTGGTGACCAAATCGGGGAAAAAGGTGTCGCGAGTTACCTCGGCGGGTAAACCGGAAACGCGGACTCCGACTCGCCATAGTCCAGATCGAAGCCGAGCTGGAGTTTTGCGGCTTCCGACATGCGCGCTGGGCTCCATGGAGGGTCGAGAACGACCTCGACGCGAACTTCTTTTACAGTAGGCAAGCGCGAGAGCTTCGCTTCGACGTCGGCTTTCAGCACATTGCCCATGCCGCAGCCGGGAGCCGTCATCGACATTTTTACGTCGATTTTGTGCTGTCCGCCGTCGAGCATTTTGATCTCGCATCCGTAAATCAGGCCAAGATCGACGATGTTCACGGGAATTTCAGGATCGAAGATGGTGCGCAACTGGTCTTCGACCATTCTCTCACTGAACTCGGGGGGGGCGGACTCTGGCGTTGATGGTGCTGTCGTGGCAGGCGCCGACGCCTGGATTCCGAGAGCATCGGCGTCTGCAGCATCGATGCGGTACATCGCGCCACAGCCGCTGACGACCGTATAGCTTGTGCCGAGCGATTGCATGATGCGGACGGTCGAGCCGCCAATCAGAGTTTCAGCCGTTCCACTGGGAATTGCGATGACTGGGCAGTCGCGTTTCAACGCAATGATTTCGTTCGCCATAAAGCTACTCCGTCGAGACAGGCTGCTGCGAGCCTTCGAGCGCGGCGTGCAACGTGTGCCAAGCGAGCGTCGCGCATTTCACGCGGACAGGATAGTCGCGGACTCCGGCAAACACGGCCAGCTTGCCGAGATCGTCCCCTTTCGAGGCGCCATTCGCGCTCGGTTGGTTCGTGACCAGTTCATGGAAGCGATGAAAGATTTCCTCGGCTTCGGTCTTGGTCTTGCCTTTGACGGTTTGCGTCATCATCGAGGCGGACGCCTTCGAGATCGCGCAGCCGGCTCCCTGGAATGCCACGTCACGAATCGAATCGCCCTCCATCTGCAAGTACACAGTGAAATGATCTCCGCAGAGGGGATTGTAACCTTCAGCATGCAGGCTAGCGTCGGGCACGGCGCGGAAATTGCGAGGTGCTTTGCTATGCTCAAGTATCAGCTCCTGATACAGGTCGCGCAAATCGGACATCAGGCAAAAACCTCCCGCACTTTGCGGATTCCGGCCACCAGCGCGTCGACTTCCGCTTTCGTGTTATAAACGGCGAATGATGCGCGCACGGTAGCGGGCACGTTGAAACGTTGCATCACAGGCTGGGCGCAGTGATGGCCGGTGCGAACTGCAATTCCTTCCTGGTCTAGAATCGTGCCGATGTCGTGTGGATGGATTCCCTCTATCACGAACGAGACCACTCCGGCTTTGTGCGGTGCTGTGCCGATTACGGTGACATCCGGCAGAGCGGACACTGCTTCCATCGCGTATGCGAGTACTTCCTCTTCGTACGCGGCGATCCTGGCGATGCCCAGCCCATTCATGTAATCGAGCGCCGCGCCCAGGCCGATCGCGCCAGCAACATTCGGCGTTCCCGCCTCGAATTTGTAAGGCAGCTTGTTGTAACTAGTTTTCTCAAACGTCACGGAACTGATCATGTCCCCGCCACCCTGATAGGGGGGCATTGCATCGAGTAGTAGACCCTTGCCGTACAGAATACCGATTCCGGTTGGTCCGTAGACCTTGTGTCCTGAGAATGCGTAAAAGTCGCAACCAAGTGCCTGCACATCGATTTGGATGTGCGGCGCGGCTTGAGCGCCATCGACGAGCACGGGCGCGTTCCAGCGATGCGCCATTCCGACGAGCTCCGCCACAGGATTTACTGTGCCGAGAGCGTTTGAAACGTGCGGCAGCGCAACGAGCTTAGTGCGCGGGCCCATGAGCTTCCCAAACTCTTCAATTAACAGCGCGCCGCGATCGTCAATAGGCCCGACACGCAACCGCGCACCCTTCTCCTCGCACAGAAGCTGCCAGGGAACGATGTTCGAATGGTGTTCCATCGCCGTGACCAATACTTCATCACCGGCGCCGACGTTTTTGCGCCCGTAGGTTTGCGCGACAAGGTTGATGGATTCCGTGGTACCTCGCGTGAAGATCACTTCCCGCGAATCCGAGGCATTGACAAAATGCTGGATCGTCCGCCGGGCGCGTTCGTATTCTTCGGTCGCGCGTTCGGAGAGAAAGTGCACGCCGCGATGAATGTTCGCGTTGTCGCGCTCGTAGTAATTGCGAATGGCGTCGATCACTACCTGCGGCTTCTGCGAAGTGGCGGCGTTATCGAGATAAACGAGCGTCTTCCCGCGAACCGGATGATGCAGGATCGGGAAATCCAGGCGAATGCGCTCCACGTCGAAACGTCCTGTGTCCTGGTGCTGAGAGTAAGGCGCGCTAGCCTGCTGTTTAGCGACGGAACTCATCCGACCTCCTTCCACCGCCTGCCGTGATCTGTGCCCTGTGCCGGCGCGGCATCGTCGCGCCGTTTGGAAACTTCGAACAGGCAATCGTTGATCAGTTCTTGGGCGAAGGCGCGGGCAGGCTGTTCCTTCATGCGGTCGAGACATTCGCTGGCGAACGCGAGCAGCAGCAGCTTGCGCGCGGAAAGTTCATCGATTCCGCGTGAACGCAGATAAAAAAGCGCGCCCTCCTCGATCTGACCAATGGTAGCGCCGTGCGTACACTTCACGTCATCGGCGTAGATTTCGAGCTGCGGCTTGGTGTCGATCTGCGCGTTATCGGAGAGCAACAGGTTCCGATTTGTCTGCTTCGCGTCGGTTTTCTGCGCGTCCTTGTGGACGATGATTCGGCCGTGGAAAACTCCGTGCCCGTGGCCGTCGAGAATGCCGTTGTAAAACTGCCGGCTTCCGCAGTGAGGTTTAGCATGCTCGACGTACATGTAATTATCGAGATGCTGGCGGCCGTTTCCGATGAACAGGCCGTTGATCAGGCATTCGCCGCCTTCGCCTGCCAGTACGGGATGGACGTTGTTGCGGACTATCGCTCCACCAATCAAAAGCGAATGCGATGCGACGTTCGTGCTGCGTCCCTGCTGAATGCGTAGTGTGGAAACATTGAACGCGCGCGCGTCCTCGCGTTCGATCAGGTAATGCGAAACGACGGCGTTGTCGCGGGCGACGAGTTCAGTTACGGTATTCGACAGCGCCGCGGCCGTGCTGCCGTTGAGCGAAACGTAGTCCTCGATGATCGCAGCCTGACTTTCCTCTTCGGCGACGATCAGATTTCGCGGGTGCGTCATCAGCGGCCCTCCAATGGCGGCCGAAAGGAAGAGCAGCTGAATCGGTTCGGAAAGAACTACGCCGCGGGCGATATGAATGTACGCTCCGTCTTCCGCGAACGCGGTGTTCAACGCGCAGAATGCGTCACGCTCGGTATCCAAGTACGCGCCGAGTTGATGCTCGATTTCCGCCGGCTTCTCGGCGATTTGCTTCGCAAGACTGCTGACGTGAACGCCTGCAGGAAGATTTGGCAAGGTCGAAAGCTCGGCAGAAAAGTGCCCGTTCACGAAGACGAGCCGGCAAGCCGCCGCTTCCATTTGCCACGGGTCCAAATCGCGCGTGGAGATTCGAACCGGCTCGCTGGAAAACCGAAACGGCATTTCTGCGATTGCCGAAATGTTCGTGAACCGCCAGTCTTCGTCGCGTGTCGTCGGGAAACCGACCTGGCAGAAGCGCTCAAGCGCATTCTCACGCAGCGTGCGCAGCCACGGCAACGAATGCCCAACGGCGCGCTTGCTAAATTCGGCGAAGCTTCCGAGATAGTGCTCAAGTTGGCGAGTCTGAGTTTGTGCTGCCGAAGTCACGAAAATCTTTCCCCCCCGATGTCAGTGCGAAGTGAGCTAGGCCTGCGCGACGCTCTGCGCGAGATCGATCGCACCATATCCCTTTTCCTCTAGTTCCAGAGCCAGCTTCGGGCCGCCCGACCGAACGATGCGGCCTTCGACCAGCACGTGGACAAAGTCGGGGACGATGTAGTTGAGCAGGCGTTGGTAGTGCGTCACGACGATGAACGAGCGGTTCGCGTCGCGCATCGCGTTGACGCCGCTGGCGACAATTCGCAGCGCGTCGATATCAAGGCCGGAGTCGGTCTCGTCGAGAATCGCCAGCGTGGGTTCGAGAACCGCCAGTTGCAGAATTTCGTTTCGCTTCTTTTCGCCGCCCGAAAACCCTTCGTTCAGCGAACGATTCATCAGCTTCTCGTCCATTTCGAGAAGCTTCAGCTTCTCGCGGAACATTGGCAGAAAATCCATCGCGTCTATTTCGTCCTGGCCGCGATATTTACGGATCGCGTTCAGAGCGGATCGCAGGAAATACGTGTTTCCGATCCCCGGGATCTCGACCGGGTACTGAAAAGCCATGAACACGCCTTCGCATGCGGCTTCTTCCGGCTTCATGGCGAGCAGGTCTTTGCCGTTGAAGAGGACCTCGCCGGCGGTGACGTTGTACGTCTCATGCCGCGACAGCACCTGAGCCAACGTGCTCTTGCCCGAGCCGTTCGGCCCCATGATCGAGTGCACTTCGCCGGGATTTACAATCAGGTTCACGCCGCGGAGGATTTCGTGGCCGTCCACCTCGGCGCGCAGATTTTTGATTTCGAGCAGGCTCATCGTTCGCCCCTTGAATTTCTTCTGGCCGAAGGCGCAGCCCTCATCCGACGCTTCCTTCCAGGCTAACGCTCAGCAGTTTTTGCGCTTCCACCGCGAATTCCATCGGCAGTTCGCGGAACACACGCTTGCAGAAACCGTTGACGATCATTGACACGGCGTCCTCAGCTTTCAGCCCGCGCTGTCTCAAATAAAAGAGCTGATCCTCGCCGATTTTCGACGTCGACGCTTCGTGCTCCATCCGCGCCGTCGAATTCCGCACTTCGATGTACGGGAACGTGTGCGCGCCGCACTTATCGCCAATCAGCAGCGAGTCGCACTGCGTGTAGTTGCGTGCTCCCTTCGCGTTCTTCAGGATTTTCACCTGACCGCGGTAGGTGTTCTGGCCGAAGCCCGCCGAAATGCCCTTCGACACGATCGTGCTGCGCGTGTTGTTGCCAATGTGGATCATTTTCGTGCCCGTGTCGGCCTGCTGGCGATTGTTGGTCAGCGCGACGGAATAAAATTCGCCCACCGAGTTATCGCCCTGCAGGATGCAGCTCGGATATTTCCAGGTGATCGCGGACCCGGTCTCCACCTGCGTCCAGGAAATTTTCGAGTTGACGCCCGCGCACTTGCCGCGCTTGGTGACGAAGTTGTAGATCCCGCCGCGACCCTCTTTGTCGCCCGGATACCAGTTCTGGACGGTCGAATACTTGATCTGGGCATTGTCCAGCGCGACCAGCTCGACCACGGCCGCGTGCAACTGGTTCTCGTCGCGAACCGGCGCCGTGCAGCCTTCGAGATAGCTCACGTAGGCCCCTTCATCCGCAACGATGAGCGTGCGCTCGAACTGGCCGGTGGAAGCGGCGTTAATGCGGAAGTAGGTCGAAAGCTCGAGCGGGCAACGCACGCCCTTCGGAACATAAGCGAAAGACCCGTCAGTGAACACGGCAGCGTTCAACGCCGCGAAAAAATTGTCGCTGTACGGAACAACCGAGCCGAGATACTTCTGCACCAGTTCGGGATGATTCTGCACCGCTTCCGAGAACGGGCAGAAGATCACGCCAATTTCGGCGAGTTTTTCCTTGAAAGTGGTTGCCACGGAAACGCTGTCGAACACCGCGTCCACCGCCACGCCGGCCAGCCTCTTCTGCTCCTCGAGCGGAATGCCCAATTTTTCATACGTTCGCAAGATTTCCGGATCGACTTCGTTCAAATTCTTCAGATCCGGTTTTCTCTTCGGAGCCGAGTAATAGACGATATCCTGATAGTGGATCGGCGGATATTTCACGTTCGCCCATTTCGGCTCGGCCTGTGCCTTCTCCAGCGACTCCCAGTGCCGGTAGGCCCGCAACCGCCATTCGAGCATGAATTCCGGCTCATGCTTTTTTGCCGAGATCAGTCGGATCGTGTCTTCGTTCAACCCCTTCGGAACGCGGTCTTCCTCGACATCCGTGATGAAGCCCCACTTGTATTCCTGCTGCGCGAAATCGCGAATCGCATCGGTATTACTGCTCATTGAACTCTCCCCGTCAGCTGACCGCTCGGATTCCGACTGCTGCTTAGGCCCTGGATGGCCGTCAGCCCGAGGGGTTCGCTCAGATCCGAAAGCATCAACTTGGCCAGCACCCCTCGAATCGCCTCGTTGATCACCTGCTGATTTTTCTTGATCGCGCAGCACGCTTCCACGTCGCAAAGTCCCGTGACATCTGTGCTGCACTCCGTCAGCGCCACTGGCCCCTCGATCGCCGTAATGATGTCGACCAGCGAGATGTCCTGTGGCGTTCGCGCCAGCGAGTAGCCCCCCTGGATCCCTCGCCGCGAGACCAGGAGCCCGCTCTGAAGAAGTTCCTTGAGCACCTTGCTTACGGTTGGCAGCGGTAGGTGCGATTCTGCCGCCAAATCGCGCGCGGTACGCAGCGCTCCCGCCGGACTGCGCGCGAAGCAGCTCATCAACACCATTCCGTAATCGGTTAGCTTGCTTAGTCTGACCATAATTGCGTTTCGATCGCCCTGAATCTGGATGGTTTATCCCGCCGCAATATCTTGCGGTGAGCACGCGCTGCAAACAGGACAACTCCCGTCCTATAACAATCTTATATTAGTACCGCAGCCGTCCTATTTCAACCCCAATTCGTACACACAAATAACGGATGCCTCACCATTTTTGTGATGAATTCGTGCTCGAACTCATTTCGTTCGGAAGGTTGTTTTCTCCCCTTAACCTTTGATCCCTCGCCTCCTTACCCGGTTTGACCGCCGCCCGAGCCTCCAGTAGCATCCGAAGCGGTATGGAAACCTGCAAGCACATCATCGTCGGCACCGCGGGACACATCGATCACGGCAAGTCGGCTCTGATCGAAGCGCTTACAGGCACGAATCCCGACCGACTCGAAGAGGAAAAGCGGCGCGGAATCACTATCGATCTGGGCTTCGCCTTTCTCGAACTGGATGGCGTGAGGTTCGGGTTCGTCGACGTCCCGGGCCATGAACGGTTCGTTCGAAACATGCTCGCGGGCGTAGGCGGAATCGATTTGGTTGTGCTCGTAGTCGCGGCCGACGAATCGATCAAACCCCAAACTCGCGAACACTTCGACATTTGCCGCCTGCTGGGCATTTCACGCGGGCTCGTGGCGCTTACAAAGTCCGATCTCGTTGATACCGACGTACTCGGCCTCGTGCGCCTCGAAGTGGAAGACTTTGTTCGCGGATCGTTCCTGCAAGGAGCTCCACTTGTTCCGGTAAGTGCCCGGACCGCCTCCGGCCTCGATGCGCTGAAGGCTGCGCTGCTGGACCTTGGGCGCGGCGCTGCGTCCAAGAACGTTTCAGGCCATTTTCGGTTGCCAATCGACCGTTCGTTCCCGATGAAGGGCTTCGGAACGGTCGTGACTGGAACGCTCGTCTCGGGCGCGCTAAAAATTGGAGATGAGGCGGAAATCTATCCCGCCGCGCGTCGCGTGCGCGTCCGCGGGCTCCATTCCGGCGGGCGCTCGATCGAGCGCGCCATTGCCGGCCAGCGGACGGCCGTAAATCTCGCCGGAATCGACCACGGCGAAGTCGTGCGAGGCATGGTGCTGGCGCCAGCCGGTATTTTTGCGCCGACTCGCCGCATTGACGCGCGTCTCACACTGCTCGCATCCGCGAAGCCGCTAAAGAATCGCGCGCGCGTTCACTTCCATCAGGGCACCGCGGAAACGATCGCGGAGGTTTTCCTGCTCGAGAGCGAACCGCTCCGCCCTGGCGAATCGACGCTTGCGCAGTTGCGTCTCGAAAACGAAACGTTGCTGCTGCCGGGCGACCGCTTCATCCTGCGCCAGTTTTCGCCGGTCGTCACAATCGGGGGCGGCATGGTTATTGACGCGCAAGCGCCAAAGCACCGGCGGACCGATCCCGCCGTCGTTCCCTTTCTCGAAACACTCGAACGTGGCAATCATGAAGACATTCTCGCCGCCGTGATCAACTGGTCCGAGCGGCCCTTCGCAATTTCTGAACTCATTGCTCGCACCGGCTGGACCGAAGCGGAGATCCGCGCCGCGGCGAGCGCGCTAGCGGCCCAGAAGCAGCTTCGCGCGATTAGCGAACAGCCGCTCAAATTCGCGGCGTCCAAACTCGTTACCGCGTGTGCAGCCGCAATCCGGCAGGCGATCGAGCAATTTCACCAGGCCAGTCCTTTGATGGCGGGTATTCCGAAACAGGACCTTCGCGGCAGCATCGGCAGCCCGGATGCCGATTTGTTCCATGTGGCTTTCGACGATGCGATCCAAGCGAACGCCGTCGCGATTTCAGGCGATCTGGTGCGCCGAGCCGGACGCCAAATTGCGCTTACGCCGGAGGAAACGCGCGCGAAGGAAATCATCGAGCGCGAATTCGAACGTGCGGGCCTTACGGTCCCTAGCTTCGCCGCCGTCCTGGAAAAACTGCCGGTGGAAAAAGCGCGAGCGCAGAAGATTTTCCAGATTCTGTTGCGCGAAAAGACGCTGATCAAAGTTGCCGAAGATCTCGCGTTCCACAAAACTGCCGTAGCCCGCCTGCGCGAACTCGTCGCCGGATACAAGAAGCAGAAGGGACCTGCATTGCCCGTGCCTGCATTCAAAGCACTTACGGGCGTCACGCGCAAGTACGCTATCCCGCTGCTCGAATACCTCGACCGCGAGCACGTTACGCGGCGCGTCGGCGATCAGCGTGTTATACTGTAGCCTAACTTAGGGAGCGGAGTTCGCTGGACGCCTGTAAGCCTGTGGTTCCGCTATTGGAGGCACCATATGGACGCATTAAGTCCGATGCATCTTTTGATTATTCTGCTGATCGTCCTCGTTCTGTTCGGCGGACGTAAGCTGCCTGAATTGATGCGCGGCCTTGGCACCGGCATCCGCGAATTCAAGGAAGGAATGCGCGACCATCCTTCTCAAACTCCGCCGGTCCCGCCAGCGAGCGCCGCGACTCCGGTTCCACCAGCCGCAGCGCCAGTCGAACCAAAGAAGTAAGCGCGGCGAAAAGATCGAAAAATAACTGTTCGCAAACTTTCTACAGAATTATCGACGCCGGTCCGAACCCGGGCCGCCGTTTCTGTTTTCGTTGGGTTGGCCTGTATGCGGCCGTCCTTTACATCACGGTTCCGTCTCGACATTCTTCGAGCCACCGTAGGCCCTCTGATGTCGACGCGGCCCGGTTGTCATCAATATACCTCTGCACCGTCTCACGCACAGTGGGATGGTGGAGGTGCCCGAGGCCGTGAAGAGCGCAGGACCGTGTCCTGTCATCATCGACCTTGAGCGTCCGAGCAAGCGTTTCGAACATGGCGTCGACGAGCGCCCGGTCTTGATCGCCCAGCCGCGTGTAATCCTTGGCTGGCAATTTTCGCTTGTATGTCTGTTCAAACCAGAAACTCGAACAGATATGGTCCCACCACATGAAAAAGCAGCCTGGGAGCACTTCCGCCTTAGATTCAGCGACAAAATTTGCGAACACGCCGTACATCGAGCGAATGCAACGAATGCGTTCCCCAAGGTCGACTGTATTGTTCCATAGTGCCGACTGAAGGCTAAAGTTTGCTTCGCTCAACATTCCGTCGATCGCATGATCGAGGCTTTCAAGCGCGATTGTTCTTGCGATTTCGGAGAATTCATCGCAGAGCCGAGTTAAATGGCGCACCACGACGTCCGGCCGCACCACGACGGGCATAACGAATCTCACGCCCTCGGGATCCACGTCCCAGAACGCATCGACGGGTGCCGTGAAAAAGTATTTGATGAAATCCTCGTATTCAAGCAGCGATGGATCAAATTCAAATCGTTCCACACTTAAATACTAGGTAGTTGCCGCTGGCTAGTCCAGTTAAGGCGCGATTTGCTAAGTCAATCGGTCGACCGCAGGGGTCTTTTTCGGGATTTCGTCCTGGCGGTAGAGCTGTTGGGTATGGCGGACGGCGGAGGCAATGAACATCGCCAGCATCAGGACGCTCGATATGATTCCGCTAAAATCGAACAGGCGAAACCGCCCCAATACCGTCGCCTGCGGATTCCACCACAGCGCGAGATTCCCAAGCGCCAGCAGAATGCGAATCTCCGTCGGACCGAATTTCCAGAACGACATGCGAAATACCCCTATCGTATAGCTTGCCAGGTAGCTTTCGATCGAAAGCAGCAGGAATCCGACCAGCATCGCGGCGGCAATCCTCCAATCGAGACAGCCTGACAGCGCGAGGCCGCTCATCAGCAGGACGGCGCCGATCGAATCGATCACATGGTCGACGTAGAAACCGTACCGCGGCCGTTGCTGGTGGCGCACTCGCGCCAGCGTGCCGTCGAGGCTGTCGCCAAACCAATTGAGCGCGAGCGCCAGGATCGCCAGCAGAAATCCCGATCTGTACCAGCGCGCGAGCAGGTAACTGCCCCAGCCGAAGAACATAGCGCCCAGTCCGAGGCACGTAAGCTGGTCTGAGGTGACCCACAGCGGCAATCGCGACACGATCCACAGCAGCACCTTCTTCTCGATCCGCGCCGAAAAGCTTTCCTGTACGCGCTTAGCATTTCGGAACGGTCTATCGCTTACGTCAGCAGTCGCGTCGGGCTTCGCGTCTACTTCCTCGACTAATTGCTTCGTCGGTGAAACGAGCGTGCTTCCGATCTGAAGGGAACTGAGTGCCATATTCATTCTCCTTTTGGTTGATCTTCGGAATGTGCGTGCTTCGGCGCCGCTGAGCGCAGGGGCGAAAGCACGCCCGTGCGCGTGCTGCTCAGCGTGAATTGCAATGATTTCCGAGGGATGTTCTTGATGAACGGCGCGACGACCCAGCCAAGACCCGCGGGAATACTGCGGCTCAGCGAAATCGCGCGGCATTCTACGTAAACGCCGCCCGCGGCGTCTTCGAATCGCCAGTAGCTGTCGAGTCGCCAGAGAAATCCATCGCTTTGTGCCGAAGGCAATTCACACTCCCGCCGTCCGTTGGCGAGCTGGCCGATTCGCGTGCTGTGCGAGATGGAATAAACGCGCGAGTCGTCGAGCCGCACGTAGCGAACGTCGTACTCCGTATCGAAACGGACTGTCACCATTTCGGTCTGTTTCAGCTGCAGGAAGACGCGAAACGAATCTCCTGAGCGCCCTAGAAGGCGAGATTGCGTCACCTCAGACGAGTAATACGCGGCTGCGTGGTCGTAATCCTGGACGAACGAGAGCACCTGCTGCAATGAAGCATCCGGGATGAACACTACGCCGATCCAGTCGTGAATCAGCCCGCCAGGAATCGCCGCGCCGTCCGAGTCGCATCCAGCGACACAACGAATCAGCACGCGCCCTGCCTTCAATTCAGCTGTTGCGTTTGGCCCAGATAGCAACTCCTTCGAAAGAAAGTTGCCGCCCGCGCGGTAATCCTCAGCCATTCGCGCCTCGGCGCAGTGAAGGTAATCGTCATAAGCACGCGTTGTGGCAGGCGAGGGTTGTTTCGCGAACGAAGCGGTCGCCGCGCAGGCAAACGGCCCAAGCAAGACCGCGATTGCGACGCGCGTCCGAATCCGTTTTCCGGTGCGTTTCATATGCCTGCTCCCGTGCTCCTTGTCCGGAATACGCGAAACGCCGCTTTCACTCAATGCACGGAAGGTCAAACGCGGCGCAAACGGCTCTCATCCGGTAAGCTGAACGTTAGCCGTGGCTTACGAGGAAAGATCATCCGGCTGTAGCTGCGATAGAATGGCGCGCCGGAGAATCGAGGTAAGCTGAATGGCCCAAATTGCGCGGGACACGCGCGTGTTCCGCATCGGAATCTACGAGCTGACGGCCGAAACCGGCGAGCTGCGCAAGGATGGCAAGCCGCAATCGCGTCTCCAGGCGCAGCCGCTCCAGGTCTTGCTCCTGTTGCTCGAGCGGCATGCGGAGGTGGTCACGCGCGACGAACTTCGCGAAAAGATTTGGCCCGCAAATACGTTCGTCGACTTCGATCACGGCGTGAACACGGCCATCAACAAGCTGCGCGGAGCTTTCGGCGATTCAGCATCGAATTCGCGCTTTGTCCAAACACTTCCGCGCGTCGGCTATCGGTTCGTGGCGCCAGTTGAAGTTGTGGATGGAAGCGGAACTGCCGCGAACACGCCAGTTCACACCCAGCAGCAATCGGCGGCCCAGCAAAATGCGTTCGACCAGAAGAACGACACCCACCACAGCTCCGCTATCGCTGTGGAGCGTCCGAAAAGCCTGCTCAGTCATCCGGAGGATTTGCCTGAGGCGTCCCACGCGGTCACGCGTGGCCTGTTCGTCGCGCTGCAAGTGATGTACCTGGCGTTCTACATCGCGGCTCTCGCGAATTTCGCTCAGCTGCAAGGGATTGCAGCAGACCTGACGCGGCACACGTATGCCACGTTCATCGTGGTTGTCGTGGCGGCCGCCATTGGCCTACCCGTGCGGCTGTATCTGCTGTTGGCGTGCGCGTTTCGTTATCGGCGGCTCGCGGAAAATTTCCTCAAACTATTTCCATTCCTGCTCGTTCTCGACGAGCTTTGGGCGCTCGCCCCGTTTTTGATCGCTCGTTACATCGGCTTGGGACTCGCGCTCGCCGCGACCGCGGCGCTGGTTTATGCACCCTTTGCCCAGCGAAGCCTCTTGTTGATGAGCTCGCGCCCAACGCAGATCGACGGTTTGGGAGCTAACGGCTAAAAACCGCGGTTGGACGGGGAACTGATCGGTAGCCATGACGATCAACGATTCTTTCGTCGTGGGATTTTCGATCCAGAGCGGAGCGACTCAGCCCTTGGACTCGCTCAATCGTCGCAGCATCGACCAAACCCTCGAGATCGGCAGACCCATCACGTTGAAATAGCAACCCTCGATGCGATCTATGAATCGCGCGCCGATGCCCTGAACTGCGTACGCCCCGGCCTTATCGAACGGCTCGCCTGTCGCGATATAGTCGTCGATCTGCCGATTTGAAAGCTTTACGAAATGCACGCGCGTGGATTCGACGTGACTGAGTTTTTTACCTGCCGGCATCGACACAAGGCAAACGCCGGTAAGCACCTCGTGGGTTCTGCCGCTGATCAACCGCAGCATGCGCCGCGCCTCGCGAACGTCCTGTGGCTTGCCAAGGATCCTCCCTTGCGCGAGGACGATCGTATCGGCGCCGACGACAACCGCGCCGCCGCTTCTCTTCATGCGCTCCGCTACTGCACCGGCTTTTTCTTTGGCCAACCGCAAGGCGTACGCGCGACCCGATTCACGTTCGCGCCGCGTTTCGTCAATGTGGGAGGCACGAACCTCGAACGCGAACCCCGCGTTGCGCAGAATTTCCGCGCGTCGCGGCGAACTCGACGCGAGGATCAGCTCCGTTCGGGGCCACGGCGGAAGAAGTTTGTCCTTGATTGAGGAGAGCAGCATCAGCGCAAAACATTATCACAGAGCATACTAAGAAAAGACTGAGCAAAGACTGAGCAAAGACGCGGACTGTACCTTTCACACGGCTCTGCGGTTATGTTTTTATATTATCGGATCACGGATCGGCCAGGCTAAATCACGACCGATTCCTGGTATTCGCCGAACGGCCGGCGCAACGTATCGGAAATCTCGCCCACCGTCGCGGATGCTTCCACCGCCGCAAGGATCGCGGGCATCAGATTTTCCGTACCCCGCGCACGGCGCTCAATTTCGGCCAGCGCAGCCCGTGCTTTTGCGTTGTCGCGTCGTTCGCGCAATGCCTTTACGCGCGCCACTTGAGCCCGCTCGATTTCCGGATCGATGTGCAGGGTCGGAATCGGCCGCTCCTCTTCCGCTGGAAAGCGGTTCACTCCGACGACGACCTGCTCGCCAGACTCGACCGCGCGCTGATATTCGTATGCCGATTTCTGAATCTCCTGCTGGACATAACCCGCCTCGATTGCTTTCAGCATTCCACCCATCGCATCGATTCTCGCGATGTACTCGCTCGCGCCAACTTCAATCTCGGTCGTCAACTTCTCAATCGCAAAAGAGCCAGCGACGGGATCGATCGTGTTCGTTACGCCCGTTTCCTGCGCGATAATCTGTTGCGTGCGCAGCGCGAGCAGGGCCGAGTCTTCCGTAGGCAACGCCAATGCCTCATCCAGCGCGTTTGCGTGCAACGATTGGCATCCGCCCAGCACCGCCGCCAGGCATTGCAGCGCGACACGCACCAGATTGTTCTCCGGTTGCTGCGCGGTCAGGGAAGATCCCGCCGTCTGCGCGTGGAACCGCAGCATCATCGACCGCGGATCGCGCGCGCCAAAGCGTTCGCGCATCGTCAGCGCCCACAGCCGGCGCGCGGCGCGAAATTTCGCCACCTGCATTAGCAGTTCGCTGTGCGCGTTGAAGAAAAACGACAGCTGTGGCGCGAATTCATCTACTTGAAGGCCCGCGGCAATGGCCGTTTCCACATACGCGATCGCGTTTGCCAGCGTGAATGCCACTTCCTGTACATCCGTCGAGCCCGCCTCGCGAATGTGGTAACCGGAAATCGAGATCGCGTTCCAGTTGGGCAGCTCCGTGCGGCACCATGCAAAAACGTCCGTCACAATCCGCATTGCCGGCCGCAGAGGATAAATGTATGTGCCTCGCGCGATGTATTCCTTCAAAACGTCGTTCTGCACTGTGCCCGAAAGCCGCCGCATGTTTGCGCCCTGCTCTTTCGCCACCGCGACGTACAGCGCGAGCAGGATGGCAGCCGTCGAGTTGATCGTCATCGACGTCGAAACGCGTTCGAGCGGAATCTCCTCGAATAATGCCCGCATATCCTCAATCGAATCGATGGCAACGCCGACTTTCCCCACTTCACCCAGCGCAAGGGCATGGTCGGAATCCATCCCGATCTGTGTAGGCAAATCGAATGCAACTGAAAGTCCCGTCTGTCCCTGCGCAAGCAGGTAGCGGTAGCGGCGGTTCGATTCAAGGGCGCTTCCGAAGCCCGCGTACTGGCGCATCGTCCACAGGCGTCCGCGATACATTGTCGGATAAACGCCGCGGGTGAAAGGAAAATCTCCCGGATAGCCGAGATCGCGGTCGACATCGAAGTCCTGCACGTCCGCGCGCGTGATTACCGTTTCCATCGGCAACCCGGTGGTTGACGCGGCCTTGCGTTCCGAAAGACTCGGCGGCTTTTGGGGAATGGTCATCGCTGGCGGAAGGAAAATGGAAAACTAAAAATAGGCTTTAGATCTTCAGGTCGTCTCGTCGCAGTGGTTGTCCTCGTCGCGATTGTTTGTGCGTCCTACGGGCATGTAAACGTTTTGATTGAATGTCACATTGCTATTCTGCGTCCTCCAACCCGATCTTGCGCGCGCGCCGGAACGAGGCTACAGAAAACGCCGACATTGCAACCGTATACGCAATGGCGAATACAATCACCCAGATTACAGGCCGCACTCTCCATTGCCGCCACGCAGCCGTAAGTCCATACACGGCAAATACGGCGAACAACACGCCCATAGCTTCATGAAACAATTGCCGCGTGACGCGCCAGAACGCGCGCATCGACGCCATTGCCGATCGCCAGAACAGCGGCATAATACGCGGATTCATGCCCCGATTCTATTGCGTTTTCCAGGATTCGACTATGTCTGCTTTAGCGCGCATTTACGAAACGGCCATCAATCACGCAAAAACAGAGTTCGGTAGTTAGCATCTGCCTGAGGCTCCCGGTTTTCAGCGCGACTGCCCGTGTAGACCCGCTCCGAAGGCCGCCTTATACTCTGTGAAATGATTTCGGACGCGCAGATTCTAAAAGCCCTCCAGCGGCACTGGGGCTACAAGTCGTTTCGCCCGCGGCAGGCCAGCATCGTCCGCAGCATCCTCGACGGCCGCGACACCTGTGCCGTGATGCCCACCGGCGGTGGGAAATCGCTTTGCTATCAACTTCCCGCGGCCCTGCGCGAGGGCAAGACCGCCGTCGTCATTTCGCCGCTGATCGCACTGATGCATGATCAAGTGGCGCAGCTGACAAAAATCGGTATCCCAGCGGTCTTCCTGAACAGCTCGCTTCCGGCGGCGGAGCAGGCGCAAACCATGCGTGAAGCAGTTGAAGGAAAATATCGCCTCCTCTACGTCTCGCCCGAACGCCTCGCTCGGGCAGATACTGCGGCATGGCTCCGGCAAATACCGATTTCGTTTTTCGCGATCGACGAAGCCCACTGCATTTCCGAATGGGGACACGAGTTTCGTCCCGAGTACCGGCACTTGAGCCGGCTTCGCGACGATTTTCCGGCGCAAGCGATCGCCGCGTTCACGGCTAGCGCTACGCGCCACGTTCGGCACGACATCATCAGCCAGCTTCAATTGAAGACTCCTGACAAGTACATCGCCAGCTTTCATCGCCGGAATCTGCGCTATATCGTCAAAGAATGCCGTTCGTTCGAACAGATGGACATGCTTGTCGATGTTCTGCACAGGCATGCGGGAGCAAACGTCATCGTCTATTCGCCGACCATCGCGCGTGTGGGCCAAACGGTCGAATTTCTGCGCCGAAATGGTATCGAGTCCATCGGCTACCATGGACAAATGGATTCGGTTACCCGCTGCCGCAATCAGGAGATCTGGATGGCGGAACAGAGGCGTGTTCTGGTGGGAACGATTGCGTTTGGCCTGGGGATCAACAAGGCCACCGTGCGCGCGGTAATCCATCTCTCGTTGCCGAAATCAATCGAACAGTATTATCAGGAGTCCGGTCGCGCGGGCCGCGATGGTGAGCCCGCGGACTGTATCCTGCTGTGGCAGAAGCACGATGTGGGGTTGCTGGTCCACTTCATCCAGCAGATCGAGGAGCCCGCCGAGCGCGAGCGCGCATGGCAGAGATACCACACGATGCGCGCGTTTGTGGATTCGAACGTTTGCCGGCACCGCCAGATTTGCGTTCACTTCGGCGAAAGTCCGAAGTGGGCTTCGTGCGAGGCGTGCGATGTATGCACCGACGGGGCTGACTGGCTCAATGCTGCTCCTCCCATTGTCAAGCGGCCTCGGCGAAAACGAAAGGCGCTCACTGCGGGTACCTCCCCAATCCAGTGCAAACAAGCAGAACAACTCGGTTCCGGACTACGGCAATTTCTTCGCGAATGGCGCCTCGCCGTTGCGAAAAAAGAGTCCGTGCCGGCATTCGTTGTTATGCACGACTCGGTGCTCGACGGCATATGCCTGCGAAATCCCCGGACGCTGACCGAACTGGAGGAAGTGCGCGGTTTCGGTCCCCGCAAGATAAGCAGCTATGGCCCGGAGATTCTCGCCGCAGTCCAGCGATACCGGAGCTAGCCCGGCATCCTCTCAGCTCTTGGTGTCCGTTAACGTGTGCGCGACGTGATTTTGCGGCTGGCCTTGTTTCGCTCTTGCAGCGAACCTAAAATTGTTATAGGAAGGGCGTTCGATTAGGAGGTGAGCCCTTGCAACTGGACGACCGGATGAAGCAATTGCTGCGCGAGTTGGGACATGCGATCAACGACAGCGTGTCCGAATCGGACCGCATCGCGGAGGCGATCGCAAGCGTTCGCGCCGCGGGCTTCGATATCGTCCTGAAGCTCGATGCGACCATCGGTCTCGCAAGGCGCGCTTCAAAAGACGCGCGCATGACCAAGCAGGACCGTCGCTTTCTCGAATCGCTTCACATCCGCGTCGATGAAGAGATTCTCGAAGAGGAGGACGTCGAAGCGCCGAAGATCGAAATCACTCCTCAAGACATCAAGTTCCTGAAGTCCCTGAAGATTTCATTCGATGAAGAGCTTTAGTATATTCGCGCTCGTCTGCGGGTTCGCCCTGGCCGGGGCGGCCTGTGTGCCTGTGGCATCGGCGCAGGTAAGTCCGGTCGTCATGGCTAAGCAGACTTCGCAGAAGCCTGTTTGGCTGAAGGTCGAAGTCGTCCGCTTCGATCAGCATTCCCTGACCGTTCGCATACCCGGGCAGGAGACCCGCATTCTGACCTTTACCTATGCCGCCAGCGCTCAGCCGCAAGTTCAGAAAGTACTCGATAAGGGCGGCTATCAATATGGCGACACCATCAAGATTCGCTACATTCCCGGGACGAGCGTCGCGCTGCGCATTCACGGCAAAGCTTCGAAGCCGAAAACGTCGCCAAAGCCGGCCAAGCCGACGGCTCCGATCCGCACGCACCCTGCATCTTCGCCCGACTGAGCTTCGGGGCCTCGGCGTCAGCTCGACCATCGCCTAACATGCTTGCAACCAGCCTTCAAACTGTGGCGTCCAACCTGTTGACATACTGTGGGTTTCCGCCTAGATTCGATCCATACGTGTAGGAGGCGCATTGCGCGTCTGCTCCCGCTCCCTGCTCATCGCGCTCATTTCTAGCGGGATGCTGACCCTGCAAGTCCAGCCCTCCCTGCAGGCAGCTCCGGCACCAACAGATTCTCGCGCGATCCAGGCGCCACTCGCGGTCGTCGTGCTGGCGGAGCTGGCTCATATCGGGAACGCCAACGCGGCTGGCGGCACCACCGTCTATCCCGGCGATACGCTCGATACCGAGCCCGGTGGCGAGCTGCGTCTTACCGTCGCCGGCGGGCAAGTTTATCTGCTGTCTGACAGCGCAGCCAACGTCCTTGGCTCGGGCTCCACGCTGCAAGCCGCCATCGTGCGGGGCACGCTCGGGTTCTCGTCGCTCACCGACCAGCAATTCCAGATCGTTACGCCGGAAGGAATCGTTGGAGCTGCGGATGGCCCGCTTGCGTATGGGCAAGTCACCATCACTGGTGCGAACGATATCGTCATTTCCGCCTACACTGGCGCGCTCGCGCTCCATCGTGGCTCACAAACCCTCATCGTCAAAGCAGGGCAGTCGTATTACGTTTCACTCGTCCCCGATCCGCAGCCTCCCCAGCGAAAGGCTGGCGTTGTCAAGACCTATAACTTTCACCTCGTGTGGCGCATCATCGTGATTAGCGGTCTAGGTACAACGGGCTATCTTATCTGGCGAAAGTACTGCGAAAGCCCCGTCGATCCTTGATCTCTAGGTAGTGCTGCCGTTGCCTGGGTGTCTTAGACGAACCGCAGCGTTAATCAGATTGCCGGGCGGTCCATCGCTCTACCCTGAGAGGTCGTCCCCACGACGACGTTTTCACGAATCGCCGGCCGCGTGACGGCGCTCCTCAGCCGCTGATCCTCAAATCATGCTACAACTGTCCCAATGATTCGCTCACCTGCCGTCGCGGGACGCTTCTATCCTTCCGACACTTCGGCGCTGGCACAGGAGATCGACCGGTATGTAACAGCGACCATCGGGAAGTCGAAAGCACGCGCCTGCCTCGTGCCGCACGCCGGATACATATACTCTGGGCACGTCGCCGGCGCTGTTTACGGATCGATTGAAATTCCGCCGCGTTGCATCCTGATCGGGCCCCGTCATTTCCCGCGCGGTGCGCCGATGTCGATTCTCATCGAGGGCAGTTGGGCAACGCCTTTCGGTGAAGCTCGGATTCACTCCACCCTTGCGAAATGCATCGCGCGGGAATGCCCGCTTCTCCGCGAAGATCCCATCGCGCATCAGACCGAGCATTCTCTCGAAGTGCAGGTTCCTTTCCTGCAGCGGCTCGCGCCCGATTTCCTTTTTGTTCCAATCGTGCTGGCAAGTGACCGCTTCGGCGCCCTGGAAGATCTTGGGCACGGGCTTGCGCGAGTCCTCGCCGCACAGACTGAGCCGTGCCTGCTGGTCATCAGCTCCGACATGAACCACTACGAAAGTGACGATCTGACCCGCGTGAAAGACCGGAAAGCAATCGACCGCATCCTTGCAGTTGATCCGCAGGGATTTTATGAAACGGTTCGAAACGAGGAAATATCGATGTGTGGTTATGGGGCAACGGTCACAGCACTCGTCGCGATCAAGGACTTGGGCAGCACCGAAGGGAAGCTGGTTCGCTACGCGACGTCAGGCGACGTCAGCGGCGATCGAAACGAAGTCGTCGGCTATGCGGGCATTGTTTTTCCGTAAGCAGGCTGTCAGTAATCTCCGCCTACGCCATGAAACATGGGCGCGCATGGCATCGATCGCGCCTGGGTTCCATCGTGAACGGCATAGCTGATCGGGTTTCCGTTCGCGTCCGACGACCACATGGACGCTGCACCATGTTCGCCATTCTTGTTGATCGCGTAGTACTGCAAATCGAACATCTTCAGTCGCGACGAATCGAACGCGTAGTTGTGCACCACTCGATGCAGCGCTTCGACACACGCTTTCGTCGGCGACATTCCACCGCGCATCAGCTCCACCACCGTGTGAGCGCCGCAAATTTTGATGTTTTCTTCTCCGCGCCCGGTTGATCCCGCCCCACCCACTTCGTTGTCGACGAAGCAGCCGTCGCCGATCAGCGGCGAATCGCCTACTCGCCCTGAGATTTTCCAAGCCAGTCCCGAAGTCGTCGTCGTTCCCGACATGTCTCCTTTTTCGTCCACGGCCAGGCAATTGATCGTGCCGGTCGGGGGATGTTTCACCACGTCCTCGATCCACGCGCGTAGTTGCAGCCGCTCGGGTGTGTCGAGCAATTCTGCAAGCGCGCGATTCCATTGCGGGCTGTCAAGACCAGGTCTCCAGTCCTTTGAGCTTGACGCCTTCCAGGCGAGCCATGCCAGGCGCGCCGGCTCCGTCAGCAGATTCATCGGCTCAAACCCAAAATCCTTTGCAACTTTTGTTGCACCCGGTCCGACGATGAATTCATGGTTCGTCCGTTCCATGACTGTTTTTGCAACGAGAGACGGATTCTTGATGTCCTCGATCGCGCCCACCGCGCCGCATCGCGACGTAGGCCCGTGCATTACGCAGGCATCGAGCTGCACCACTCCATCTTCGTTCGGCAACCCGCCGTAGCCTACGGTGTGATCGTTTGGATCATTCTCCACCTTCGTGACCACGGCGAGGACCGCATCCAGTGTGTCGCCGCCGTTGCGCAGAATCTGCATTCCGCCTTCCAGGTGGGGCAGACCGTTGTGCGCGGAGATGATCAGAGGCCGCTTTCCCTGCGCGGCTCTTGTCGCCGTATCCCCTGCTTCCAGTTTGTTCTTCGCGTCCGCCACAGACGCCGCCCCAAAGAATTTCCCCGCACTTGCAGCGGCGGTGCCCGCCAACGTCGAGAGAAAGAACTTTCTGCGTGTCCACCTATCCATGTCTGCCCTCCGCGCCCATCAGCGACTGTTGCGATGCGCAGCATAATTCCGCTCGCGCGCTTCGACAAGAAACTTTCATTCGCTGACTCGTCCGGCTCGGACCATCAACGCCGTTGACTGGTGACGCAAATCGCCGCATCGCGCGGCCCGGAGCTTCCAGCTTGATTTTGTCCCACGTTCGCCGCACCATGACCGTTTGCCGCGCAGCGGGTGAGTGCGATCGTCCCGCTGCAAAAATCGAATCGGGAGAACTCATGCGTCAAGCCGTCCGGCTTTATTCGCTGTTATGTGTTCTGGCGTTTCCATCCATTCTGCTGAGCGGTCAAGCCGCGTCGAAATCCGTCACGCAATCCGCGCCGGGCGCGCTTCATGCGATGTTCGACGTCCACACCTTCAAGCAGGTGGCAATTTCGCCGGACGGAACGCGTGTTGCATGGGTCGAAAATCTTGCGGGTCCCGGTGGCGCCCCATCGCGCAACAGCGCAATCTACGTTGCGGGTATCAACGCGCCTGGGCAGGCGGTTCGTATCACTGCCGAAGGAACCGTACCGCCCAAACACGCACGCACTCGCCGCAGTTCGCGCGTTTCGCATTCGGCTGAAGGCACACGCCACGAAAATCTCGCTGCGGTCCACGAAGAGGACAATGTCGCCTGGTCGCCGGACGGCCGTGAAATCGCGTTCCTTTCCGATGTCGAAACTCAGGGTCAGTTGCAGTTATACGTAGTCGATTCGTCCGCCCACAAGACCCGTCCCAAACAGCTCACACACTTCACGGGTTTCCTTTCGCATCCGCACTGGTCGCCGGATGGAAAGACAATCGCTCTCCTCTACATCGAGAACGCAAAGCGCGTCGCGGGCCCGCTCGCGGCCGAAACGCCTGATGTCGGCGTCATTTCCGACACCTATACCGAGCAGCGTCTCGCGCTGGTCAATCCATTCACAGGCGACGCTCGCCAAATCTCACCTGCCGACATGTACGTCTACGAATTTGATTGGTCGCCTGACAGCGGCCATCTCGTCTTTACCGCCGCTCACGGCAATGGCGACAATAACTGGTGGATCGCGAACATCTACTCAATCGATGCGGCGTCCGGCGCAATGCGTGAAATCCTGCCGAATCCCAAACTCCAAATGGCAAATGTGCGCTGGTCGCCCGATGGCGGCCAAATCGCCTGCATCGGCGGCCTGATGAGCGACCAGGGAGTCACCGGCGGCGATATCTTCACATTTCCGGCCGAAGGCGGCGCGCCGCGCGATCTGACGCGTGGCATGCGAGAGAGCGCCTCGTCGTTCCGTTGGGCGGCTGACTCGCATTCGATCCTCTTCACCGGCATCATCGACGGCGATACCGCCATCAATCGCCTCGACGCGACAAGCGGCAACACCTCGCAAATCTGGCGTGGCGCCGACCGCGTTTCCGCTGCCGGTTTCACGCCAGACATTTCTCTCTCCCGCGACGCGACTGCCTCCGCGCTCGTGCGCCAATCCTTCTCGCAGCCTCCCGAAGTGTGGGCTGGCCCAGTCGGCCAATGGAAGCGCATGACTGACGTCAACGCCGACCTCCATCCAGCGTGGGGCAGAGCCGTCAGCCTCGATTGGACTACCGGGATTGGTAACGTGCAGGGCTGGCTCGTTTATCCGGCGAATTTCGATCCGTCGAAGAAGTACCCGATGGTCGTTGTCGTTCACGGCGGACCCGCCTCTGCAACACTATCCGGCTGGCCGAGCCGCGGTTCGTACTTCATGGGGCTTCCGTCGCAGGGCTATTTCCTGCTCTTCCCGAATCCGCGCGGCAGTTACGGCCAAGGCGAAAAATTCACTCGCGCCAATGTGAAAGGTTTCGGCTATGGCGACTGGACCGACATCCTTGCCGGCGTCGACAAAGCCATCCAATCCGCTCCCATTGATCCCAATCGTCTCGGCCTCACCGGCTGGAGTTACGGCGGTTTCATGACAATGTGGGGCGTCACACAAACGCATCGTTTTCACGCCGCGGTTGCCGGCGCAGGCCTCGCAGACTGGCTCAGCTATTACGGCGAAAATAAAATCGACCAATGGATGATTCCCTACTTTGGCGCCTCCGTTTACGACGATCCCGCGGTCTACGCCAAGAGCGCTCCCATCAACTACGTCAAGAACGTGGCCACGCCCACCCTCATGCTCGTCGGCCAGTATGATGGTGAATGTCCCGCGCCGCAGTCTCTGGAATTCTGGCACGCGCTCGATACGCTGCACGTCCCCACGCGCCTCGTCATCTATCCGAACGAAGGCCACGGCTTCGTCAACCCTGCGCACAATCGCGACGTGATGCGGCGCACCATCGATTGGTTCAACCTCTACCTCAAGCCCGGCCAATAGAAGCTGAGAAATTACAGTCAATCAGAAAGAGGCAATAGGAGAAGACTTCTCGCATGTGCGGCCGCATGCTGTTTTGAAGTGCGACTGCTCCTTATCGCGGGCTCGCTTCCGCACGTGACCACAAACCGGCTCCTCGATCTCCTTCCTCCTGATTCCGCTGCCTCTTCCTTTTCGCCTGTCAATCCGTACAGCCGCCCCGACCCGAACGAAATCTGGCCCGCCGTCCTATTTCGCCGCTTACCGGAGAAGGGTACCTTTTCCCCATAAGCTGCGGGGTGGTTCCGAGCCCTCGCCCCCGGCTTCCATTTCGCTCCGCAGTCCGAGATTTGAGGGAGGACCCGAATGTCCCATTGGATTGGCACCACGTCCGCGACCGACGCTGGAATGTCCGATTTTAAGGAATGCCTGAAGCATCTTCGCGATGGACATCCTGAAGAAGCCTTGCAACACGCTCGCCGCGCACTGGGTGTTGCGCCGAAGAACCCGTTTTACCTGTCGTACACCGGCCTGCTCGCTGCTATGGCCGAAAGACGCTACGGCGACGCCGAGTCGCTCTGCCGCGAAGCTGTCGGCATGAAGCACAATCACGCGCAGCTATATCTGAACCTCGCCGACGTGTACATCCAGTCTGGCCGTACATCTGAGGCAGTTGCTACGCTTGAGAAGGGTCTCATCTCCGCGGGACGCGACTTCCGCATTCGCCGCGCCCTCGAACGCCTAGGTGTTCGCCGGGGACCGGTCTTGACGTTCCTCCATCGCGGTCATCCGATCAATCGCACTTTGGGACGCCTCCGCCATCGCCTCGCCGGCCCACCCCACGCTGTGTAGTTCTTTGCTTCCCTCTGATTACTGAGCCTTCGATTGGCCCCGGATCCCGAGGCCAATCGCAGGCACTTTGTTTGTCCCCGTGCGCACGCGGACTAGTTTCTACCGCCGCCCTCGCTTTTGGGCGGGCGATTAGGTTCGGCAGTCCTTGTATACATCCAGCCAGCGACGCTCGAATCCTTCGTACTCGGCGAACTCTAGACGGTTTTTTCCGGAACAGATCAGTTGAGGACCCTGCGGCGCCAGGCGACCACGCCCAATACTCCAGCGGAAAGAAGAAACAGCAGGACACTCGGAGGTTCCGGTGTCGCCGCAATCGGCTGAGGTGGACCCGACGGTGGCCCGGCAGGCGGTTGAGGATCGCTCGGCGGTGGCGGCTGAGGACCGGTCGGCGGTGGGTTCTGCGACGGCGGCAGCGGCGAAACGCCCGGCCCGCCCGCAATTGGAATCAACGGAGGCGGGCCGAATGTCCGCACGTCCACGGGATCGAGGACTGCGATCTCCCGCAAACCCAATTCCGGCTGTACCAGAGCCGACGCAGGCGGCGTCTCATTAACCGTAGGTGCGGGCGTCACTACCGCAGGCCCGTTCAATACCTCGCGCGAGGGTTCCCTTGCGGAAACGGGCAGCTGCGGCGTTTCGGACAGCCGGTTTCCGCAACGCGTCCGTGCCTCATGTTCGCCGTCGCTCAGCACTGGTTCGCCCGCAGGAATGTACAGCCGCCTCCAAGTCCAGTAGATGCGATCACCGATTCTGTACGAAACGTAAACCTTCTCGGCGTGGCCTAGACGAATCACGTGCGTGCGCGCCACGTCGAATCCAGCGTAATGAGCGGCCGCTACCGGATCGTGCACGAGCGCGTTCTTAAGTTCTGCTTCACTATGGGCCCCGCCCGGAATCACAGAGTATGGAAAGATGCGCGAAGGTTGGAGCGCAGTGTTGACCAGCGGCATGCTTTTAATGCGGGCTTCCTGCCTCGGCGCACTTGCACTGCCGATACGACTGGCGGTGCGCTCACCGGTCTGCGGCACACGTCGCCACGCGCCGACGAATAGCGCAACCGGAATAACTGTCGCGACGAATAGCAGGACTATATTCAGACGTTGGAAATCACTGCGGAACTCTGAGTTCCTGTGGTTACCGTGCTGCCCCATTTACTGTGTCTGGCCCGTTTCCGACAGCCCTCAGCAAGCGGGCTGCTCACGTGGCATAGGCATTCAGCGTGCCATCGATGGCCGCCTCCATAAGCTTGCCCACACCCGAAGCCTCCCGCTCGAACGACGGCGCGTGCCGTAAGTGGTGCTTTTACGCGGTATTAAAGCCCGACCGTGAGAGTCGGGATTGCGAAGCTTCGTGGGGCGAACAAATCGACTGCAGCCCAGTACTCACGTTAAGACATGACACCTAGGCAGCGAGTAATCAAATGGAGACTCGTAGGGAGCGGAACCGATCCCGCGGGCAGCCACTCGCCCGTGCTGGGTCAGTTTGAATTCGCTTGATATGAGACAAGCGCTCAAATTTGATACCCATTCGCTCTCAGCTTTGACCCAACGGCAGGAAATATTGCGTGCCCTTCACCGGCTGCCGCAGTCGGCGCAGCAGCTCTTGAAGGTCCTGATTCCGCTGGACGAAGTCGATTTCCGACGTATCGACCACCAGGAGGTTCGATCCCGAGTAGCGAAAGAAAAAATGCTCGTAGGCGCTGGCAACCGCCTCAATGTATTCCGGTGAAATCTGCCCTTCCAGCGCGTCGGCTTTGTTCGCCACCCGCTTGCGCAACACGTCAGATTTACCCTGCAGATACACAACCAGGTCGGGTGCAGCCACCGAAGGAGCCAGCATCTCGAAAAATTTCTCGTAGAGCTTCAGCTCCTCGTTGTCCAGGTTCATGTATGCGAAAATCTTGTCCTTTTGGAAAAGGAAATCCGCGATGATCGGCGCGCCCCCATCTTCCGGACGAGCCTCGATCAGCCGCCGATGCCGCTCATAGAGGAAATACATTTGCGTGCGAAACGCTGCGCCGGGCTTTTCGTTGTAGAAGTCGCGAAGGAAAGGATTGTCATCCACGTCGAAGACGCGCCGCGCATGGAGGTTTTCAGCCAGCGCCTTTGCCAGCGTTGATTTCCCCACGCGAATCGGCCCTTCAACGACGATGTAGCGCGGATTCTTGAATTTTGCGAGCGCCATGGGGCGCGATTATAACAGACGCCGTTCGCGCGCCCGAAAATGTTGGGTTTATTGATCCGACCGCAGGAACTTCACTCCGAATGGGGCCTGCTAGCCGGCAACAAAGGTCGCTCAGCAACAGACGCAAACCGCAGGCCAGATAACAGTGAAGCTACGTGATCTGCTCACTGCCCGTTTTTTTGCGAAATCGGGGGTGAACCGCTCCCGCTGACCGCCCGCATCATCCTTCACAACTCACCAATCACCATCTACCACTCACCACTGCTTACCGCCCGGAAACTTCTTGCACTGGCGGCACCATAGGCCTTTCCCGCGCGTGCCCCACGCAAAAAGATAGATCGCTGTCACCAGAAACAGCACGCCGATGATCCAAAATAGCGGGATCATGGCAAGCGAGGCGATCGCCCCCGCCAACAAGAGAATGCTCGCCGCCAGCAGGCTAACTCGGCTCTTTTGCGCGAGTTCGCCGCCGCAGTATGCACATTTCACGCGGTTACCCTGCAAAAACGAACCTTGAAATCGCGAATTACGCCCAGCTTGGCCATAGGCACCTCGCGACCAGTTTGCTTGCTTACCCCTGATTCCATTCGTATTCCCTATCGCATGTGGCACCGTCAGTACAAGTCTTTACAGCAATTTGGACATTTGCTCTGGCGAACGGTGCACCTTGACCTGCAAAAGGGGCCCGCAAGGGACAGTACCGCGGGACAGGTGCTACTCCGACAACGAGGAGACTGTCTAGGGAGAACAGTTCGAGGCCGTCACATATACTTTGCGGGGCGATCAGTTCGAGGAGGCACGCATGGCCGAGGTCAGAAACATGTGGGAGGGCCTGTTCGATTTTTCGTTTCGCACCTTTGTGACAGCCCGTATGCTGAAGTTTCTGTACGCACTGCATCTTTTGTGCGGGCTCGTAGCGGCCGTAGCCTGGGTGGCACTTGGATTCCAGCGGACGGCAGCGCAGGGACTGGTAACACTGCTGGCGGCAGTTTTCCTATATTTCCTGTGGATACTCTACTGTCGAATTGCGCTCGAAGTTCTGGGCGCGGTTTTCCGTATGGCAGAAGCGATTGCGCCGGAGCGGAGTACGGCGAGCCCGGACCTCTACGCCGCGGATCAGATGGCGGAACTGCGATGAAGGATCGCACGTCAGCGAAGCCAAAGTCGAATTGGGAAAGTCGGGTGAGTCGCGCTATAAATTAGGACTCAACTATAGCCGCCGAGAGGATCCTATGCCCGACTACACTGCCGACCACGCACGCGCCGGCATCGACGCCAAGCTCCCGAAGCTTGATACGTGGCCAAACCACTTTCCGGGATACGAAATTACTATTCGGTTTCCCGAGTACACTTCGGTTTGCCCGAAGACGGGACTGCCGGACTACGGGGCGATCACAATCCAATACGAGCCGAAGAGGCTTTGCCTGGAATTGAAAGCGTTGAAGATGTATTTGCTTGCGTATCGCAACCTCGGGATTTTCTACGAGAACGCCGTGAACCGCATGCTGCGGGACATACGAGAGGCGGTAAAGCCAGTATGGTGCCGCGTCACCGGCGAGTTTACTCCACGCGGAGGTCTGACCGCTACCATCGAAGCTAGGTGGCGGCGCGAGGGCGCGCATAGGCACGGGCTCAGATAGACTTCCCAGGTTCACTCAGCCATAATCGAAATTACAGTGCACTGCCAATCTGGAGGAACTCGATGAGCTTGACGCCGAGCACACCCACACCCGAGTCGCACGAATTCGTGCGTGAAGTCGAAGTTTCGCCGTTACCACGATGGGTGGTGGTTCTCTTCGTGATCGCGTTTGGGTTGCTCGGTTACCTGGTCTACGCGAGCTATTCCGAGCGGCAGGAACTGCACCGCACTCTGAGCCTGGCGGATCAGAAAACGCAGGCGCTCGCCGCGGAGCTCGACAAGACGAATACCCGGATCGCCGACCTAAAAGGGCAGATGGACGTCACCTCCCAGAAACTCGGTCTGACGGAAGATGAACTGGCGCGCGCACGTAGCCTGGCGCAGACGATTCGCAAGCAACAGCAGAAGAGCGACGCAGCGTTCCGCAAACAGCTCGGCGGCTTTCAGCAGGACACGGCAAGCAAGTTCGGGCAGGTGTCGAGCGATCTTACCAGCACGAAATCCGATCTCTCCGCCACAAAAGCCGATCTGGAAGCAACGAAGAACAAGCTGCAAAGCACGATCGGGGACTTGGGCGTGCAAAGCGGCTTGATCGCGCGGAATCATGACGAAGTCGAGGAGCTGAAGCGACTCGGCCAACGCGACATTTTCGAATTCACGATGGGCAAGACCAAAAAGCCACAGCGGCTGGGGCCCATTCAGGTTCAGTTCCGAAAGTTCGACACGAAGCATTACCGCTATACGATGGACGTGGTTGTGGACGATAAGAAAATCGAAAAGAAAGATAAGACGATCGGCGAACCTGTCCAATTCTACGTGCAAGGCGCCAGGGCACCATACGAGGTGGTCGTATTCAATGTTACTAAGAAGCAAGCCAAAGGCTATCTGAGCACTCCTAAGTCGCCGAATGAGCCGGCACCTTCCGCACCGGCACCACAGCCCGGCAGCAACCACTAAAAGTAGATCTGTCCGTTGTTGTCTTATAGCCCACAGCAAATTCAGATTCCCTGCGCGTCTACTGGCTGTGGTGTGTATCTTTAATTCTCGCAGTTAGCACTGAGGGGAAATCGTCTGTGCGCATGGGCCTCGTAGTGAAGAACATTCAACCGAAGTCGCTTTTCTTCCATATTGTCGTTCCCGTCTCGATGGCTGTCGCGCTGGCTGCACTCTGCGCTTTTGCTCAATCGCCGGCCGTCGACTCCCCCGAGCAAGCCCTGAAAACCAAGACGGAATTGGTGAAGTTGGATGTGACTGTGCTGGACTCGAATGGAAATTTTGCCGAGGGGTTGAAGGAACAAGACTTTCATGTCTCCGACGACGGCGCCGAACAACCTATTCTTTATTTCGCGCCGGTGACCGACGCCGCAAAGGTGGTCGTCGTGCTGGAAACCAGCCCTTCGGTTTACCTCATCAAGAATGAACACATCGCCGCCGCCTATTCGCTCCTTAAGGGTCTGAGCGCAGATGATGAGGTAGCCCTGGTTACTTATTCCGATGTGCCTCGAAACGCCATGCCATTCACTACAAACAAGGCGCAGCTTCTTAGCGCGCTCGGATCTGCTGACTACATGATTGGGTCGGGTGCTTTGAATCTCTACTACACAGTCTCCAGTGTGGTGGATGGGTTGGCGCGATTCCCTGGCAAGAAAGCAATCATTCTGCTGACGACCGGCCTTGATTCCTCTCCGCGTTCGCAATGGACCAAGCTCACTCAAAAATTGCGTGAAAGCGACGTCGTCATCTTCTCTGTCGGCCTGCTCGGGCCTCTTACGAATACTTTGGCGGACGATCAGAAGCACTCAAAGCACGTGCCTGGCGGCTCGGCCTTTGACTCCGGAGACCTTCGGTCTGACCCGACGCTTCAGAAAGCCAACCAGGGACTGACCGCGCTCGCAACTATCACAGGGGGGCAGGCTTATTTCCCCGCGTCCGGTTCGGAATTTGCCCCAGTGTATCGGCAAATCGCCGCCTGCTTGCGGAACGAATACGTGATCGGAATCGCTCCAGGGCACGATGGCCAATTCCATCACTTGATGGTGACCGTCGGTGGCGCGGATACGGTGCCTTCCCAAAAAAAAGAAAAACACAAAAAGAAAAAAAAGGAGCATGGCGAAGCTCAATACCGCGTATCGTTCCGGCAGGGATATATCGCTCCCGTTTCCTAAGCCATCCGCTTCCACACAACCAAAGCTGTCCTGTCCGCTTCTCTCGCATCGTATAATCGACGGCATCGACGGAGGGCGAATGTCTTTGCGAAGAGGCGTCATAGATTCTGTGGTGCTCGTGTTCGCTTTCATCCTGCTCTTACATGCAAACGCACAGGCTCAAAGCAAGAGTGCCGCGCCAGACGCGAAAAACCCGACGGTTTCAGTGCCGCAGGATCGTGCGCGCTTCGCGTTCGGCGGAAACGTCGCTGAAGTTCCCGCTACGTTTAGCGAGAACGTGGTCTTTCTCCCTGCAAATCTGAACGGCAGCGCGCCATCCCTGTTTGTGCTGGATACAACCGCAAACGTTACTTCGATTGACCCGAAACGCGTCGGCGAACTGGGATTTGGAGCGAATCAGCCGGTTGCGCTGGTTTTTCCCGGCGTGATGTTTCCGTTCCGATCGTTGCCTGAACTGGCTCGCGACTTCGGTGCGGACACGGGTAGGCAGTACAATGGAACCATTGGAGCCGACGTTCTCTCACGAGCGGTCATTGCGATTGATTACGCCCGCAGCACGATTCGGATGTTCGATCCGAGCACGTACAAATACCAGGGGCATGGCAGCGCGCTTCCGCTTTCGTTCGCAGACGGCATGCCTGTGATCCGAGCGAAATTCTCGACTCCCAAGGGCAAGCAGATGGAGGCCGATTTTGGACTGGACACGGCCCTGATCGCTGGAATCGTGATGTCGCAAAAGTTTTCCGAAGCGCACCGACTATTTCCGTCTAAAGGAAAAGTCTCGAAAGCATACGATCCACAATTGACCGGCGGTGAAAATGTGTCGCTGTTCCGCTTGCGCTACTTCAAAATCGCCGGCTCAGCGGTGGAGGACCCGATCGCGGAACTATCGTCCTGGAAGATCACAACGACCAACGATGCTAAGCTCGCGGGAGTAATTGGCGCCGACTTGTTGCAGCGGTTCAATATCGTGTTGGACTACCCACAACAACAGATCATCTTTGAAGCGAATAGCAATTTCAAGAATTACGACGAAGAGGACAAAAGCGGGATTGCGCTGATCGCAAGCGGGACGGACCTTAAGACGTTGCAAGTGGCACACGTGGAGCCGAAGAGTCCGGCGGCAGAGGCGGGAATCCAGCAAGGCGACATCATTGCGGGAATCGACGATGAACCCGCCGCGGATATCAGCCTGGCCTCTGCGCGCGATATGTTCCGCGACGTCGGGCACAAATACAAATTGCTGATTCAGCGCGGGGAGAAAACGAAGGAAGTTACGATTCAGACGGAACGCCTGCTCGATTGAAACGGCCTACAAAGGTCAGACTAAACCGAGAGTAGCGGCTGCGACGCTGTCGCGTGTGGTGTTCTTCACCAGGTACATGGCTTCATCAGCGAGATGCAACAGTTCGGTTTTCGTGCGGGAATCAGTAGGGTAGGAAGCCACCCCAACGCTCGCCGTGACATGTACGTTCAGGTTCGTATCCTTCAGCCAAATCATTTCGCGAATCAGCTTGTGCAGACGATGCGCCACGCCCAATGCATTTTCCTTTGACGTTTGCGGAAGAAGCACGACGAATTCGTCGCCACCGTACCGAAACGCAAGGTCGATCAAACGGCACTTGTCCTTGATCGCTTGCCCGATTTCGCCAAGCAGTTTTGATCCCATCAAATGTCCGTACGTATCGTTCACGTTCTTGAAGTGATCCAGATCGATGAAAATCAGCGAAAACTCAAACGCATAGCGATGCGAACGATAAATCTCAGTATCCAGCATGAAATTCAAATGGCGTGCATTGTATAGGCTGGTGCAGTCGTCGGTGATCGTAAGCTCGTGGATCCGCTGGACGTGCCGCGCGTTTTCGATGGCGATTGCGGCATAGTCGGCCAGCGCCTCCAGAAAAGCGAGGTCACGCTGGCTGAACCCTTCTGCGCCGATACAGTTGATCAGCTCGATCACACCTAGACACTGGTCGCGAAAACGGACCGGCACAGCTACGATCGAGCGCGTCTCCATTTTCGTATGCTCGTCCACTTGCGAAAAGAAACGGGAATCTTTTGTCGTGTCAGGAACTACGACCACTTCGCCTGTCTGCGCCACCCATCCGGCGACCCCTTGTCCGAGCTTGATGCGCACATCTTTGAGGGCGTCGGCACCCTTGCCCGTAGCAATCTGAAAGTAAAGTTCACCCTTTTCGGCATTCATCAGCAGCAGCGACCACGTGTCCGGGCGCAGGACTTCGTTGATCTTTTCCATGATCGTGCGAAGAACCTGGTCGAGCTGCAGGGATGACGTGAGCGCCTTGCCCAGCTCATGAAAAACGGCGACTTCGCTTCCTTCGGGCATGTCGAAACCGGTAGTCGGATTTCTACGCCGCTCCACGCCGTCAAACGCTTTCGCGGCGGTTCTCCGCACTGGCTCCGCGGAGGCTTCTGTGCTCGGGTCTCGGGCTTCGGACGGCAACAGTGGCATTATAGGAACCGTTTCTGCGTGCTGCAATGAAAGCTAATGAGGGCGTTGCCGAAAGTGGAATGGGGGTAGGTCGAGCGCACGGTGGTTGTTTTTGTCCGTCGCACCATATAATCACCATATTGGAGCTAGACGGTCGCCGGGCAGGATTGACACAGTTCCGACCCGCGCCTATATTTTTTTGCGATGGCATTGATATCGTCTTTTGGGGAACATCTCCGGCGCGAGCGCGAGATGCGCGGCGTATCCTTGGAAGAACTTTCCTCTGCGACACGCATCAGCACGCGATTCCTTACAGCTATCGAGAGCGGCCATTGGGAAGAATTGCCGGGCGGCGCCTTCAACCGCGGCTTCATCCGTTCCGCCTCCCGATATTTAGGGCTCGATGAAGATGGCATGGTCGCGGAGTATTCGCTGGAGACCAGGAACGGAATTCAGCCGATCCTCCCTCGTCCTGCAATCAGAAAATCTCGCGCTTGGCACCGGCTAAGGGCTATCGTCGTGGCCGGTCTTGTACTCATTGTCGGCGGGTGGTTCGTAGGTTCGACGATTATTCATCGTTTGCGCTCCAGAACTGGAACAGCCGGAGCGGCACGCGCGAGGGTGAATGATCCAGTGAATGGCCGCACCGTAGCCTCTGGTTTGATTTTGGTCGTGCGCGCTGCCGCTCCGGCACTGCTAGACGTCAAGGCCGATGGCAAGCCGGTGTTCGAAGGGCAGGTGCAACAGGGAGAGCAAAAGACCTTCAACGCCGCAACAATTTTTGATATCTCCGCCAGTGATGCGGCTGCCGTGCGGCTTGAACTAAATGGACAACCAGTCGCGCCGATGGGCTTAGCCAAACAGCCCGGAAGCATTACACTCACAGCGAAAGATCTGAGATCTTCCGCTGGGGGAAGCCATTAGCACTGAAATCCGCGAAGCTGTCCGAACCGGTCACATCCGTCCCGAACAAAAGCTCGCCATTTGCGCCGGTGGCATGTCGCTGCCGTCTGAGGAACGCGTCGAGCTGCTCGCGATCCTTGCTGCAGACACGGACGCCGCACTCGCAGAACGCGCAAAGAGTGCGGCGCTCGTTCAGCCGCTTTCCGCATTTGTAACAGCGCTCGCTCGCGCCGACGCCGATCCGCGCTTTTTCGTTTACTGCGCGGCAAATCTCAGCGAGAAATCCGAGATCGCGGACGCCATGGCGAGGAATCCGAATTGTCCTTCCTCGCTGCTCGTTGCTGCCGCGTCGCACCTCACAAGCGAAGGCATTCAGGCCCTCTTGGACAATCTTGGCTGGGTCGAGCACAGCCCGCAACTCGTTCAGGCCTTGCACAAATCCACGGCTGCCACTCCAGCCCAGCGGGAGGCGCTGGAGGACATGATTAAAGGCGCCCTGTCCGAAAAAGAGATTGAGGCGGCCACGGACGGTGAAGCCGACCCGGTGATACGTAAGACGCTGATGCAGAAGCTCGCCTTCATGAATGTCGTGCAGCGGTTGACGCTGGCGCTGAAAGGCGGACGCGAAGAGCGCATGCTGCTGATTCGAGATCCGAACAAGCTAGTGCAGAAATCGGTGCTGCAGTCACCTCGCCTGACGGATACGGAGGTCGAAAGCTTTGCCGGCATGGCGAATCTCTCGACCGAAGTCCTTCGCTCGATTTCGCTCAACCGCTTGTTCATGAAGAACTACACGGTGGTAAGAAACCTCGTGTTCAATCCCAAGACGCCGCTCGACATCTCACTCCACTTATTCTCGAGACTTACGATCACGGACCTCGTCAAGCTTGCGGCAAACAAAAATGTGCCCGACACAGTTCGCTCCATGGCGCAGAAGCTGCATCGCAAACGCAAGACGGGCGGCTGAGACGCTGGTTAGGTCGCTTTTACCGGCCGTTCCATCCCGAGAAATAGAACGAATCCAATCGATCTAAAACCCAAATGAGAGTGATGGCGGTCGGAGGCCGGGCGGTTCGTTCGGCGGTGTATAGTAGTTGCGAACCGATTCGCCTCAAACGCCGCCCTACGTCCGTCACGTCACGACAATCGGGGACCGCTGTTCTTTTCGGCAAAACGAGATGAAGAGACCTCTGCGGGTCATGAAATTTGGCGGAACCTCAGTCGGCGACGCGGCTTGTATACGGCGCGTCGCTCAGATTGTGCGTGATGCTTTGCGCGACAGCTCTATTGTCGTTGTCGTCTCCGCAATGGGCGGTGTCACCAACCGTTTAATCGAAGTCGCGGACCTTGCGCAGGCGAATGACCGTCAGCATGTCTGCGACATCCTTGAACTGTTGCGCAAACAGCATGAAGACACTTTGGCGGCGCTCATAACTTCAGCGGCAAAACGCGCCGCGCTTGGTGAATCGATCAAGGCGATTTTCTCCACCGGCGAGCGGCTATGCGAGGGCACGCTGCTGCTGCGCGAACTGACCCCTCGCACCTTGGATTCGATTGCGAGCCTCGGCGAGCAGCTATCCGCGCCTTTGCTCGCCGGGATCCTGGGCGAATTGGGAGTGGAGAGCGAAGTGATCGAGGGAACCGAGTTGATCCTGACTGATGCACACCACGGCTCGGCCGAGCCCCTGATGGAAGGCACGCGAGCGCGGTCGCAAGCGAAACTGGTTCCGCTCTTGGCGAAGGGCGTCGTCCCGGTCGTAAGTGGTTTCGTCGGTGCAACACAGCACGGTGTGCTCACCACGCTGGGACGCGGCGGCTCAGATTATTCCGCAACAATTCTCGCGGCAGCGCTCGATGCGGATGACATCGTGATCTGGACCGATGTGGACGGCGTGCTCACCGCCGATCCCCGCTTGGTTCCGGAAGCCTGCACCATCCCGGAGATTTCATACCGCGAAGCGGCTGAACTGGCGTACTTCGGAGCGAAGGTGTTGCATCCGAAGACGATCCGCCCAGTCACGTCGAAGGGAATACCCGTCTGGATTCGTAATAGTTTCGCGCCAGAGCAAGATGGCACGAAGATTACGCCGTCCGGCCGTAGTAATGGAGGAGGAGTGAAAGCGCTCACAGCGATCAAGGATGTGGCCCTGATCGCGATTGGCGGACCTGGCATCGTGGGCTTGCCTGATGTAGTGGGACGCACTTTCTCTACCACAGCGGACGTTCGCGCGAACGTGCTGCTGATCTCGCAATCGTCTTCGCAAAACGACATTTGCTTCATCGTTGCGGCGCCGGATGCCAGAACCACCGTCGAGGCATTGCGCAACGAGTTTGCGCAGGACGTGATGCACGAAAAGGTCGAACACATTACCGTCGATCCCACGATCGCGATTGTCGCCGTTGTTGGCGAGAACATGCACGGTACGCCAGGGGTTGCCGGCCGAACATTCAGCGCGCTAGGGCGCGAGGGCGTGAATGTCATCGCGATCGCCCAGGGCTCTTCGGAATGCAACATCTCATTCGTCGTTGAAGAGAAGCACGTTAAAACGGCTCTAGCTGCTTTGCACCAGGAATTCGGGCTCGGCGGCGCGTCAGTGCCCAAAGAAATGACCGGAAGTTCGGTGAATTGATGGAGAAAACCGTAAGCGCATCGCAAAAGATCGGCGCGCAGGCACGCCAGCGATGCATCAATCAATCGTGTGGCGGCGCGTACGAGCTCACGGACCGACTGTACGTTTGCTCCCGTTGTGGCGGACCGCTTGAAATTGAAGCGCCGCTTGGCGCTGCACGGGGCGATGCAGCAGCGCTTCGCGAAGCGTGGCGCTTGCGCGGCGCTTCACCCGACCCAAAAGATCGCAGTGGCGTTTGGCGATACCGCGAGTTTTTGCCATTCGATCCGGCCGTTGCTGTAACCCTTTTCGAGGGCAACACACCACTGTACGACGCGCCACGCTGTGCCGAATATTGCGGGATTGACGCGCTCCGGCTGAAACATCAAGGCTGTAATCCCACCGGTTCTTTCAAGGACACGGGAATGACCGTCGCTGTTACGCATGCCGCGATGCTCGGCGTTCAAACCACGATCTGCGCTAGCACAGGCAATACCGCGGCGAGTTTGGCCGCGTATTCTGCGCGTGCTCGTTTTGCGTGCGCCATCCTTGTGCCATACGGACAGATTTCGTCGGCCAAACTTGCGCAAAGCATGGATTACGGCGCTTCGATTTTGGAAGTTGAAGGCAACTTTGACGATTGCATGCGACTGGTCCAAGAATTAGGCGACGATCCGTCGATCTACGTGGCAAATTCGATCAATCCATTCCGCATCGAAGGACAGAAGACGGTCGCAATCGAGTTGACGGAACAGTGCGCCTGGCGCGTGCCCGATCACGTAATGGTGCCCGGAGGGAATCTCGGTAATAGCTCGGCTCTCGGCAAAGGTTTCGGCGAGTTGCGCGAACTGGGCTTGATCGACCGCATTCCCAAGCTGTATGTGATCCAGGCAGAAGGATCGGCGCCATTTGTCCGCATGTTCGCGGACTTGAAGGCTGCAGCAGCTAGGCCGGGGCGCCGTCCGCCCGAAACCATGGTTACCGAGCGCCATCCGCGCACGCTGGCCACGGCAATCAAGATCGGTGCTCCGGTTTCGTGGAAGAAAAGCCTGCGCGCGGTTTTGGAATCGGGGGGCAAGGTGATTGCAGTAACCGAGCAGGAGATTGCAGACGCGAAGGCCGTTATCGGACGCGAGGGCATCGGCTGCGAGCCCGCTTCAGCCACCACCGTTGCGGGCATACGCCGATTGGTAGCAGAGAACGAGATTCGGCGCGACGAGAACGTAATCGCTGTGCTGACAGGCCACCTTTTGAAGGACCCCGAGTACGTCAGCAATTACCATCGCGGAACGCTGACCCTCCCTGCGGACCATGACGGAATACGCAAGGAGGAGCGGATTGAGGGTGCATTCCAAAATCGTCCTGAACGCGTTTCCGCGAGCAAGCCCGCCATTCTGAAACGCCTGGAAAGCCGCAAAGCCTAGCTGCCACCATGAGCCCGCCACGTGAATTCTCTATCGACGTTCGCGTCCCGGCATCCACGGCGAATCTCGGAGCGGGATTCGATTGCTTGGGCCTGGCCCTGGAAATATATCTGAGTGTCCGTGCAACGGTTATGTCCAAACCCGGAGCGCGACCGCTGGCCCGAAGCCGTGGCGCAGTAGGTACTTCTTCGCTGCCTAGTGCCCCCGATGAAAACCTGATTTTCCGTGCGATGCGTCATGCGGCCCATCGTGAAGGACTACGCCTGCCCGCCGTTCGTTTGGCCGTGCAAAACGACATCCCCGTTGCGAGTGGCTTGGGCAGCAGCGCGGCTGCAACCGTGGCAGGAATGGTGCTTGGATTTGCCGTTGCGCGCCGTGAGATTTCGCGCGAAACAGTCTTGCAATACGCTGGAGAAGTCGAAGGTCATGCCGACAACGTGGCTGCTTCGCTGTTGGGAGGATTGGTCGTCACGTTTGCGCGGCCAGACGGCAGCATCATGTCTGTGCGCAAAAACTGGCCGAAGATGATCCGAATCGTGGCTGTCACGCCCGAGTACGCCCTGAACACAGGGAAGTCGCGATCCGTATTGCCCAGAACTGTGAATTTTGCCGACGCCGTTCATAACGTTCAGCGGTCGGCTTCCTTCGTCGCAGCGCTCGAAGAGCGGCGTTACGAACTGCTTTGGGA
>DASUJR010000322.1:0-9317 GCA_036279175.1 Candidatus Acidiferrales bacterium
AATCATGGAATCGCTCGGGAAAGGCGTCAGCCAGGGTGGACCTGCTCTGTGGAACGGCTAATCGCTACACCCCCACGATTAAAGTTCCCCGCATCTCATTGCAAACAAAGGAGAAAACATTTTCTAACCGCAACAGGTTTAGGATTTCGATTCGCTATACCGGGTGTCGGATTTCGATTCGCTAAATGCTCCTTAGAGCGCACCCCTTCATCGATGGCGCCACAAATTCATTCGAATTGCGAGGCATCGAACAGTTGCCGCTCTCAACGGCGGGCGATACGAACTAACTTTCTCGCTATATTTCGCCCTCATTGCATTAAGTCTTCTTCGCAGCGTAGAATGAAATTGATTTCTCCGACCCTCTGTGCCTAATGGAGCGAAAACCGATGGCAGGAGGGCGATGCCCATTCGTTTCCGGGCTGAGGGCGTGGGCGGAAACGCTTACACCTCCCATTGACGGGCGACTGAGTGCGCTCGGCGGGGCTGCTGAACGGCAGCCGCGTTCTGGAAAGGAGAAAAGTTCTCGCCCGATCGGTGTTCGAGCGTGGACTCTTCGCCCAATTCCAGATCGGAGTTGGGCGTTTTTTTTGCCGAATACCTGGACGCGGGCTTTCGAGGACCGATAGCGAAGCGTTAGCGACGCCTTCGTATCAAAAAGAACGATCGCACGAAATACGGTATGTCGCTCATCGACAAATTCGGACGGCCGATCACCGATCTACGAGTTTCAGTGACGGACCGCTGCAACTTTCGTTGCTTCTACTGCCGGTCCGCCAATCCGGAAAATCATGTTGCCTATAATGAGTTGCTCGAATGGGACGAATACGAGCGGCTGGTTGCGCTTTTGCTGCGGCTTGGAATCCGCAAGGTCCGGGTTACTGGCGGCGAACCGCTCGTGCGCCCCGGCGTCGAAAACTTCATCTCTCGGCTGAAAGCGATCGGCGTCCCCGATCTGTCCATGACGACCAACGGACACCTGCTTTCCGATCGGTGCAACGCGTTGATTGCTGCAGGCCTCGATCGCATCAACATTTCGCTGGATTCGCTCGACCCGGCAAAGTTTGAAAAGATTACGCGCACGAAAGCCTTCAATCAGGTGATTGCAGGCATTGACGCGGCGCAGAACTCGTCATTGCGGCCCGTGAAGGTGAACGCAGTGCTCGTTCGCGGATTCAATGACGACGAAGTCGAAGCATTTGCGGAGTTCGCACGCGAACGCGAGCTCATTATGCGTTTCATCGAATTCATGCCGCTCGATGCGGACAGGGCATGGACGCGCTCGATGGTCGTTCCGGCGGCGGAGGTCCACGCGCGCATTGCGGCCCGCTGGCCGCTGGTGCAAATCGTTCACGAGCGCAGCGAAACGGCCCGGAAATACCGGTTTGCTGATGGTCGTGGAGAAATCGGGCTGATCGCTCCCGTCACTCAACCTTTTTGCGGGTTCTGCTCGCGCATCCGCCTGACCGCTGACGGCAAGTTGCGCACCTGCCTTTTCAGCAAGGACGATCACGATTTAAAATCGCTCATGCGTGGCGGAGCGACGGACCGCGAAATTGCCGACGAAATCCTGACTATCGTGCTGAATAAGGAGAAAGGGCACCGTATTAACGAGCCCGGCTTCGTGCCTCCGTCGCGCACCATGGTCTATATCGGCGGGTGAGCACGCAGCAAAGCTTTCCTGATTTTTTCTGCGCCGGGTGTTAGGCTCGGTGCGAGCGACGGGAGCCGCCGCAATGCCGGAAGAAGGCGAATCCAAACTCTTCTCATTGACGGAAGCCGAACGCCTCCGCGTGCAGCTTGAGCCCGTGCTGATCGAAGCCATGGAAGCACGTCGAAAAATGGCGGAGCCGGAGAAAAAGCTTGCGGTTCTGGCGGAGAAAATCCAGACGTCCGGCGGAATGCAAGTGCCCTACGAAAAGGCGGCTAAGTGGCGGGCGATTCGCAACAAGTTCGAGTCGTCTGTACGCGACGCTCTCGAGCGCATCCAGTCGACAGGATGTATCGTGAAGGATCTCGATATAGGACTCCTCGATTTCCCAGCGCGCATCGAAAACAAGGACGTCTATCTCTGCTGGAAACTGGGTGAGGATCGCATCCGCTTCTATCATGCGCAGGACGAGGGTTTCGCGGGACGCAAGCCAATCGATCCACGCGATGCCGGGTACCAAAATCCAATCCAATAAGCCCATCCCGTGGCAAACGAATCTCCAAATCGTCTGAAGAATTCTGCGAGCCCATATCTTCGCTCGGCTGCGCATCAGCCAGTCGCTTGGCACGAGTGGGGGGAAGAAGCATTTCAGAAGGCCCGCGCTGAATGGAAGCCGATTCTTCTGGATGTCGGCGCGGTCTGGTGTCACTGGTGTCATGTTATCGATCGCGAAAGCTATGAAAATCCCGAAATCGCGGCGCTCATCAATCAGCATTACGTTCCCGTGAAGGTTGACCGCGACGAGCGTCCCGACGTTGATTCGCGCTATCAATCGGCCATCAGTGCTATCTCGGGACAGGGCGGCTGGCCTCTCACCGCTTTTCTGACGCCGGAGGGCAAGCCATTTTGGGGGGGCACCTATTTCCCTCCCGAAGACGCGATGGGCCGTCCCGGCTTCAGGCGAATCCTGCTCGCCGTCGCCGAAGCATTCGATTCGCGTCGCGCGGAAATCGACACCTCGGCGCAGGCACTACAAGAAGCGGTGGCGAAAGCGGAGATGTTCGAAGGTGCCCGTGCCGCAGTTAGCCTGGAAACGGTCAACACAATCGTCAGTTCGGCGCTGAGCATGTTTGATGAAACCCATGGCGGATTCGGGCAGGCGCCGAAGTTTCCGCATTCATCGGTGATTGAACTTCTTCTGGAGCGTGGTGTGGGGCCGGCTGGAACGGAACTTCGGCAGGTCGCCACGCGCACACTCGACGGGATGGCCGCGGGCGGTTTTCACGATCAGATTGGTGGCGGATTCCATCGGTACTCGGTCGACGAGCGCTGGTGCGTGCCTCACTTTGAAAAGATGTCGTACGACAATTCCGAACTGCTGAAGAATTATCTTCACGGCTATCAGACAACGGGCAGCGGTCTATACCGCGAAGTAGCGGAAGGAACCATTACGTGGGTGAACGACGTTCTTTCCGATCAGGAGAATGGCGGATTCTACGCGAGCCAGGATGCGGACCAGACGCTCGACGACGATGGCGACTATTTTACCTGGACGCGGGATGAAGTGCGGGCAGTGCTGGCGCCGGAGGAATCACGCGCGGCTGAGATCTATTACGACATCCAATTACGCGGCGAAATGCACCACAATCCCCAGAAGAACGTGTTGTGGGTTGCTAGTTCCGCTGATGCTGTCGCTCGCGAGATGAACATCGGCCGTGCCGACGCGGTTCTGATGCTTGCTCGCGCGAAAGGAAAGCTTCTTGATGCCCGCCGGGCGCGCCGGCCCACTCCGGCAGTCGATCGGACGATGTATGTTGCGTGGAACGCGATGTTTGTTTCCGCTTACTTTGAAGCAACGCGCATTTTGCAGCGCGAGGACTGCCGGGCTTTTGCACTGAAAACCCTCGATCGACTGCAAGCCGAGGCGTGGGACAAATCGAAGGGTTTCCTGCATCGCGCAGGCGGGCCCAAGCTCGACGGCTCCCTGGACGATCAGGTGTTCGCGACTGCGGCTCTGCTCGATGCGTACGAAATCACGCTGGATCGTCGCTACTTTGATACCGCCGAACGCTGCATGCGGCTCACCGTCGAACGCTTCGGCGATCCTGACGCCGGAGGCTTTTTCGACCGCCCGAAAGATGCGGTCGCATTGGGGGGATTGGACGTTCGACGCAAAGCCCTGCAAGACTCGCCGACGCCGGGTGCGAACGCAGTCGCCGCAATCGTACTTGAGCGGCTATATGCCTTAACAGGCGAGCGGGCGTACCACGATTGGGCGGAGAAGACGTTGGAGGCATTTGCGGGACGCGCATCGCAGTACGGAATTTTCGTAGCGACTTACGGGATGGCTGTTTTGCTGCACGCGCGGGGCGTTTTGCACGTTGTCATTCTCGGTGCCGCCAACGATCCCACAGCGGCTGCGCTCGAATCTGCCGCGAATGAAACCTATCGACTCGGGAAAGCTGTCCTGCGTGTCACACCGGAAAAAATTGCGGCCGCATCCCTTCCCCCTGCGTTGGGCGAAACGCTGCCGAATATTGATGCAAGAAAGCCGCAAGCGCTCGTCTGCGTCGAGACGACATGTCACGCTCCTGTGGCCGATCCTGCGGAACTGAATGCGCTGCTTCTGAAAGTTGGGATTGAACCCGCTGGCGCAGCCCGCGGCGCGTAATTGTGGCGGCTCTCCCTTGCTCTGATTGAAGAGGTTCGATGTCGAGTTGCGGCCTCGCGTCGTCGGCCCCACCTTTAGACGGTTCGGCGCTGAACAGGAACTCCGAGCAAATCTCTATGCTGTCGAAGCAAAAAGTGGTCAGTCATGCCCGCGATGTAGTCGCAAATCACTTGGTGCGCGGCGCCTCGCCGTGCCTCTTCAGCATAGTTCGGCGGCATGCGATCCGGACGTTGCATGAAAAATCGAAATAGCTCTTCAAGCGCCAGTACCGACCGGTCCCGCTCTTCCGCTATCGCAGGCATCGAATAGACCCGGCTAAACAAAAACTGCTTCAGGGCAGCGCTCTGCTGCGCCACGATCGAGGAAAAGCCGGCTAGTCGGGAGGGCGCGTGCCGGACATCCTCGATGTCCTTTACACCGCTCGTCTGAATCGCCTCTCGCGTATTCTCGATCAAGTCCGTTGCCAGCGAATCCAAAATGCGCTTCAGCGCTTCGTTGAATTTCAGGTTGCGGCGACCTTCCGGATGTGCGCGGTCGATGTCGGTGTACGCCGCGTCAAAAATCGCGACTTCCGCGCGGAGTTGCTCCAAATCAAGCAATCGGGCCTCGAATGCGTCGTCCAAATCCGCCGTGTTGTATGCGATTTCATCCACCAGGTCGATCAGCTGGGCTTCGATTGGTGGCCGCTGATCCAGAAGATATTCCGCCAGTTCGGGAAATTCCCCGGCGCCATAATCGCGAGAGTGTTTCACAATTCCTTCGCGGACTTCGAACGTTAAATTGAGTCCCGGAAAATCCAGGTATCGCTGCTCGAATCGTTCGACAATGCGCAGCGCGTGCAGATTGTGCTCGAACCGCTCCCCCTGCTCGCGCATCAGTTCATCGAGTTTCCGCTCCCCAGCATGCCCGAACGGCGGATGCCCGATGTCGTGCGCGAGGGCGAGCGCCTCGGCCAAATCGGTATTTAACTCAAGCGCCCCAGCGACGGTTCGCGCGATCTGCCCGACTTCGAGCGTGTGGGTGAGCCGATTACGAAAGTGATCGGAATAACGCGTCGTGAAGACTTGCGTTTTTGCTTCCAGGCGCCGGAACGCACGCGAATGTATTACGCGATCGCGGTCGCGTGCGTAATCATTGCGGTAGGGATGCGGAGCTTCGGTGTAGCGCCGTCCGCGCGTGCCCCGCACGTCTACGGCATACGGGGCGAGAGGCATCTTCAAAGTGACTCAGGATTTCCCCGGCAGTAGCGCGAGCTCCTGGCCAGCCTCATCGGCAACTGCTGTATCGGGATACTGCGCCTTGATCTGGTTGTAGAGCTTCGCCGCCTGAGTCGGGTCCTTTTCTCGGTAATGTTGCGCCAGCGCCAACATTGCTACAGGTTTTGGCACCAGAACCGTTGGACTCGAAACGAGTTCCTCATATAACTTCGTCGCCTGCTCAGGTTGTCCCGTTTTGTCAAATAGCTTGGCAAGCTCGAACTTCGCCTTCGAAGCGTAATTTACATTGCTGGACTGGGCGGCCAACTGTAGATACTTCTTCGCCTCGTCGTTCTTGCCGATTTGCTCCAGAGATAAAGCGGCATAGTAACCGGCCAATTGCCCGGGACCCGTACGCGAATAATTCTTCGCAACGGTCTCGAATTGTTGGGCCGCGGCCGTGTATTTCGCATTATCGTCGTTGAATGCAGGAGCGCCAGGCAGCATCTGCGCACCGGGAGTAGTTCTCGTCGGCGCGCCAAACGTGCCTAACGCGTCGTTGAAAGCTGCCGCGGCTTTCGCCGTCTGCTTCGTCGTGTAAGTTCGCCAGCCCAGGATGCCAAGCGCGAGGATGATGGCAACGATCAGGATATATGTTGTACTTTGCTTATGGGAAAGAAGCGCCTCAGCGCCATGCGCGAGCGTCTCGCGGACTTCGTCTTTCTTGAGTTCCTTCCGGGAAAGATGTTGCGCCAAACTTCACCTCTTAGTGTGCTGATTTTACCACATGGCAAACTCGCGGCAAGAATGGCCACAACGCAAACGGGCACAATTGCTCGAGCGCGGCATTCGTCCCAGAGGCTTTGCGATCCAGCAGCGGAGTGTTTGCTAAACCTTCGTGACGTTCTCGGCCTGGTAGCCTTTCGGGCCCTGCTTCACTTCGAATTCGACCAATTGCCCTTCCGTCAGCGACTTGTATCCATCCATCTGAATCGCCGAAAAATGAACGAAAACGTCCTCGCCTGACTGCCTCTGAATAAAACCATAGCCCTTCGATGCGTTAAACCACTTCACCACACCCTGTTCTCGAGCCAACTTTGCAGCTCCTCTTTGATTGATCGTCCGAACGTGCCGTTGCCTCGCAAGCCCGCCCCCCCCACGAAAGCTACACCGCGGGCACTTGACACCTTTCGGCGGCGGGATTCTTGCACAAACGGCAACCCCTGTCCAGCATTGGCCCATGCGGGATAAGGGATCGGGATGTCGGCAGTCGCCCTATGATGCGCAAGCGTTACCGCGTGCTCCCTGCCGGCACATCCGTTTTGACGCGAACCGCAGAGGTCGAGTCGGACTCGCTCTCAAGTATGGTCACTAGTTCACGCGACATCCGTGCGTCAATTTCTGCACCGTGTTGAAGATCTACGGGATAGCGGATCGTCACCTCAACGCCCGATGACGAAAGCCGCAGCGCCACCTTGGGCCGCAAGCCCTTCTCTGAAACCAGCAATCCCGTCTTTTCCATCTGCTGGAACTGCCGTGCCATGTCGTCGTGGTAATCCCGCAGAACGCTCTCGGCCGCGTCCATTAAGTTTTTGCGTACGGCTGTAAAGTCAGCTTGCCTTGGAACCGTGGCGCTCACTTCATGCCAGGCGAAACTTGTGCCTGGAATCTGTTTGAAAAGGCCTGCGGTCGGTTGGAACACGATCGAATTCGAAAATGCCACGACGCGGCCAGTCGGTGTCCCTGCGCTGTCGAGTTCCATCATGTGAAAGCGAACGAGCCCTACATCAATGACCTCGCCCGTCGTCCCACCCGCCTGCACTCGATCCCCCACCCTGATTCCATATTTCCCAATCAAGAAAAAGTAGCCCACGATCGAAACGATGACGTTTTGCAGGGCCAGGGCCACTCCGGCCGTCAACAGTCCAGCGAACGTCGCCACCGATCCCAGCTTGCCTGCCAGCGTGATCGCCAGAATCACCGCAATGACGAACCACAGTGAAAATTTCCGAATCAGCAGAAACTGGTGTCTGCGACGAGGCTCCTGAACGTACCGGATCACGGCGCGCCGCCACACTTCTGCAAGTCCGAACAGGATGCCAAAGATCACGGCAAGCAGACCCAGCCGAATGGCAAGGTTTCGCAAATCGGACTTGTACTGCGCGTCGATCACCTCGCTTCCATTGGCAAGATTTTTCGCAAACAAGTTCAGCAGCACCGACTGTTTGCTTAGCGGGATCACGGCGGCCGCGATATGCCGGAATTGTCCCGTCAGCGAATCAAGCTGGCGCCGTTCCTCGGTGAGCATCGCTTGGTTCGCCGTGTCCGCCTGGACTGCGAGTTGATCACCTTGGCTCGACAATGCGCGAAGTTGCGCCACAAACGGCCCGCGCATTTTCGCGGAACTGCTCGACAGTGCATTCGTTTCCGCGATCAATGCGTTAACCCTGCTCCGCTTTGAAGACAGTCTGAAAATGTCCGCTGTCACGTCCCAAATTCCGGAAAGATCGGGCGCGCTGGAAACGCTAACGGGGGACGCAGCCTGAGCTTGGGTTTTGCTCGTTTCGGCTACGCTCGTCGTCACGGTGGGAACCGATGCGGCCAGCCCCTCGATTTGCGCTTTCAGGCTTGCCGCTCCGGTGGCGCTTGCCGACGAAGTGCTCACGAATTGCGCCATACTTTGAACGGCGTCGCGACGGGCCTGGATCAGTGCGATTTCGCCCTGCAACTCCGAAACTGTGGCCTCGAGCTTTCTGCGGTTTGGGCCGGTTGCCCGTGGTAATTTCTTTTGGTCGTCCTCCAATTCGGCCTGCGTGCTCTGATAATCTCCCGCCAACTTCGCCTGCATTTGCAGGAGCGTGTCATATTGGGGCAAAACCGACCCGGCGTTGGCGTCTTTTTTGGGCGCAGCCTGCTCGATCGCTTCGGCCTGCGCGCGCGCAAATTCCAATGCAAGCTCGACAACTTTTTTCGCGATTTGGCGATTGTCGTTCAGCATCAGGCCCGTATCCGGCTCGCTCGCCGTTTCTTGCTGGATGGTAACGCTGTGGTACCAGTTGATCGTTTGATTCAGGAAGTCGATTAGCTGCGACGGGCTTACGGCTGCAACGCCACCGGCAGGGAGGCTCGAGGCTGGGCCTGTTGGCACTTTTGACTGTTTGCTCGACACCGGTACACTCGCCGAGCTTCCGCTTTGGTGTGCAAGCGTAATCGGACAGATCGCGAGTAGTAGAGCACCCGCGAATAACAGTTCGATCTTTATATTCAAACGCATCGTCGCTAGCTCTCCCGCGGTCTTCTGGCAAAATCTCCGGGCGCGCAGTGGTCAGCTCGCGTCCACAGGCGAGCTTGTCCGAGTCGGCCGGACACTGTCAGCGCAGACCTGACCAAAATTGGCCTCCTGGCACTCACCTCAACAGGGATAGGGACTGGATCACTTTGGATTCTAAACCCCTGCGCGAAGATGCCCACAAGCAAAACTGTGTCGGGCCGACAACACAAGCGCTTGCCCCTTCAGCCCGTTTGACCCCTCAGATATCGGGTGCTATAAAGAGAAGCGCAAATTCCGCCGTCGGTGGGGCCGTGGCGCAGTTGGGAGCGCGCCTCGATGGCATCGAGGAGGTCGTGGGTTCGAATCCCATCGGCTCCACCAAACCGTACTGGTCCAGCCCGGAGACATGGGTAACACAATGTACCGGTCACATGGGTAACACTTTTGGCCCGAATGGATTTTCGAGTGGTTCGAGCACTCGCGTCTCCAGATCGAAATAACCCAAATCATAATCCATAAAGCTGACCAACC
>DASUJR010000323.1:0-4395 GCA_036279175.1 Candidatus Acidiferrales bacterium
GGTAAGAGGAATTGCTCCATGAATCGGGGTCCGGCCTTCAAAAAGGCGCGTAAGTCCATACCGCAGGTTCAAGAAGTTGGTGGGGCTCACCGTGTAGGTGTCGTTCAGCACAACGTTGATCACGTGGCTGACGTCCACGCCCAGAACGTTATCTGCGATGGTACCAAATTGCCCGGTATTCCCCAGCTCTCCTGTATTGCGGGTGACTCTCCCGAAAAGACTGTTGCGGTCGGTAAATCGATGGTCGATGCGAACCGACCACTGATTGCTATTGGCGAATTCATTTTGGGCCCATCCGTAATTGTTTGCCTGCTGAGGTCCCGTGCCCGGTTGATTGGGTAAAGGAACATACGACATAAGCTTTAAAGCAACAGGATTCATCCTGGAGGTCGGAATAACGTTGTTCTGGAACGGCTGGCGGGTGTAGATCGGTTGGCCATTGGCATCGGTCGCGCAGGCCGGGTTCCCAAACGCTCCGCAAAGGGAAAACGGGTTGTAAATTGTGACGGGATTCCCCCTACTATCGAACGTTTGCGAAAAATCTCCGTTCCGTTCAAGCGCTGTCGGGACCGTATAATTGAGCCCGGATTGTAAGCCGTGATTTCGGCTACCTTCGAATCCACCGAATATAAAGGTATCGTTCTTGATGAGGGGCCCACCTGCGTACCCTCCGAACAGATCGAACGTAGAAGGGCCTTTGCTTTGTCCTTGAGCATCTGCAAAGTAGTTGTTGGCATTCAATCTCCGATTGCGGAGAAAATCGTAAGCCTCGCCATGCCAGTGGTTAGTGCCCGATTTTGTCACCACACTGATGACTCCCCCACCACTCCGGCCGTACTGAGGACCAAAACTATTTGTCAGTACTTTAAATTCTGCTGTGTTGGCAGGGGTCGGCGCAATCGCAAAATTGTTATTCGCTGGCATCATTACCGTGACTCCGTCCACAAGATAATCATTAGTCCGGTAACGGCCTCCATTGATTGAAATGTCGGAAGATACGAACAGGGGAGTTTGAGTAGTACCCGTGACGGTGCCGGCGGAAGCAACTCCCCCAAGGGCTTTGGGATTCACCATGACTCCGGCACTGAGCGCAGCGAGGTCAAAAATGTTTCGGCCTAATATGGGGAGCGCTTCTGTGGTTCGGGAAGACACTACTTGCCCAAGCGCAGCGCTGGTTGTGTTGAGTAAGGGCGTTTGGCCCGTCACAGTGACCGAGGTAGCGGTGCTGCCAAGCTGGAGTCTGAGGTTGATCACAAGCCTTCTATCCACCTCAAGGGTTATGCCTTTTCTGACCGTAGTTTTGAATCCAGTATGGGAAACGGTGACTTGGTACTGCCCGGGGGGTAAATAGGGAACTTCATAGGTTCCAGTTTTGCTTGTCGTAGCTCCGTGTGATTGATTGGTCGCCAAGTTGGTAATGGTCACTCGTGCGTCGGGAACGGAGGCTCCGGAAGGGTCGCTGATCGTGCCAAGGATCGTCCCGGTAATGTTCTGACTCCGTGCAGGAGTCGATGTCCAGCACAAAGCCATAGCGAAGAATGAGAAAGTAATCGCAAGTAGCCTAAGCTTGGAGAAGTGTGGGATTAACATTGGAGATCTCCTTTGCTCCAGAACTGAAGCGTCAGCGCGAGTCATGGTATTTCAGATACATTGAAATGTCAAGCTGTTTCTGATAGCATTCTGAAATGCCAGAACAGCAAGAAAATATTGTCCTCGTGCGGGGAAACCAATCCGAAGAAGCGTACCAGGTAACTCTTGATCAAATTCTTCGCGGCAGGTTGATGCCTGGATCCTCTTTGTCACGTCGAGGGCTTGCCAACGCGTTAGGAATGGGGGTGCGCCCGGTGACAGAGGCCTTGCAAAGGCTGGAATCGGAGGGATTGGTCGAGAGCTTACCGCGGGTGGGGACGAGGGTGAGGCTTCCCACCGAGCAGGATATCCGCGGACACTATATCGTTCGCGAGGCGCTCGAATCACAATCTGCCCGCCTCTTCGCAGAGAAGGCGAGCAGCCGCGAGCGGGAAGAGGTCATGGCGATGGCGACTCGCCTTGACGGACTATACGAAGCGCATGAACCGGACTTTTCTGACAGAGCATCATGGGAAAACTACTGGTTTGAAGTTCACACCACACACTCGCACTTTCACATGCGCATCGCGGAGTGTACTGGATACCAAGCCCTCTGCGCTGCGATCAAAAAGAATCAGATCCTGGTGCTGAACTGGTTGTATGACACTGCCTTCCGTCCCCGTCCGAGCCCCGGACATTGGCACTCACAACTCACAGAGGCCCTAAACGGCGGGAATATTGAGATCGCTGATAAGGCGATGCGCGAGCACGTGCGCTACGGAATTGAGGAAGTCTTACGGCGCAGGGGAAAATACCCGCAAAAGGTGAAGGGCCGCATAGAGCCCGTGTGAGATTTGGACTACGCAATTCTCTCTTCATTCGCTCAATGCTTTCACCAACTGGCAGAAACTCGAATTCGAAGGCGTATCGCGGTAGTTGAAACAGCATGAAACTTGTAATCTACGATGAAAATTGGCGGCTTTACCGTCCCCTTCTCGAACGGTACCTGGGGGCATCGTGGTCGATTTCCGCTGGAGCCGGAACTCTCGCATGGCTGCTCGAGGAAGTGCAAGAAGCGGATGCTCTGCTCGCGCTTAAGTTGCCCCCAGAGGCGCTCGCCCTTGCGCACCGGCTGCGCGTATTTCTTTATCCCGGCGCGGGAGTTATGCAGAAGGACTCCGGCGCATTGCCGGAGGGCTGCTCTCTGTGTAACGTGTATGAACACGAGGTTCCAATTTCTGAATACGTGTTAATGGTAATTCTGATGCACGCAACACAGATCCTGCGGCACTCGTCGAATTTCCGCCATGGAAATTGGGACGGAAATGGCCGCTGTGGCGGAGAGGTGCACGAAGAAGTCAACGGCAAGACATTAGGCCTTGTGGGTTTTGGGCGCATCGCTCAGGCCGTTGCCATACGAGCGCAGGCTTTCGGACTGTGCGTCGAAGCCATCCGCCGCGATCCTCAGGCCCCGTTATCGCCCCAATGGGCCTCGATCGTGCATTCGGTATATGGACCGGATCGAATTTGCGATCTATTTTCCCGAAGCGATTTCATCGTTATCGCGTGCGATCTCAACGAAGAGACTAAAGAGTGGATCGGGTGGCGTGAGCTCTCGCACATTCGACCGCAGAGCCTGCTGGTCAATGTATCCCGCGCCGAAATTATCCAGGAAGAACCCCTTTTTCGTGTTCTCGAACAGCGGCGTTTTTCGGCAGCGTTAGATGTGTGGTATCGCTACCCAAAAACATCTCGTGAACGCCTGGAAGGGTCTCGTTTTCCATTACAACAACTTCCGAACGTCCTGCCGACCCCTCACTTCTCAGCGTGGACGGGGTCGATGCTAGAGAGAAGAATGAAGCGCATCGCCGAGAACCTCGAGAGGCTCTCGCGAGGAGAACCGTTGGAACGCGTGGTCACCGTCGGTACGTGGAAACCTTCCGTTGCATAGATAGCCCCGTATTTCCGCACCGGGTCCAGATTCCTGCTCTCCTGTTCTCAGCGCAGAGATGTGAAGTAGGGGTCGTCTCTTCCGTTTCACCAAGTGTCAGCCGGCCGCGCGGCGTCAGGACCGGAGCTAGTGTGAAGGAATTCGTCAAGTTGGTGCTCGTCAACGCCGCTCAGCCGTTGAACGGCTTCGGCGGGCGTAAACTCCGGAGCTTGCGAACTCAGATCGTTTCATGGGTAGGATGCCTGGACGATAACGGCTACGAGAAATCGCGGGCGGGCTGACGGAGGAGGATGACGAATCTATGAGCCTTTGTCCCATGACTCATCGTCTTGGCAACCTTGCTTGCCAAGTGCGACCGCACTCGAGTTTCAGCGCCGCATCTTCAATTCTTGCTTACACTGGTGAGCGGCTGGTTTTGTCTCTTCTAAAACGGCGGGTTCCAGATCGAGGCTAATTCCAATTTGAATCCGGGCAGAACAGGATCGGCGCCCAGGGTCGCGGGCGAGTTCAGCGTCTCGACGCCCGCCGGGCTATAAACCTCGGCTTGAGTTGACGCCGGCAGGATCAGCCATCCCAGGCGCAAACCACACTCCACGTACTCCTGCATCTTGGCGCGCAGTTCCGAAACTTCATCGCTGGGTGATGCCACTTCAATCACAAAATCTGGGCAGAGAGGAATGAATTTTTCCTTCTCACGATGGGTTAGTTTCTTCAGCCGTGCGAGCTGCACCCACGCTGCATCCGGCGACCGCATGGCGCCATTCGAAAGGCGAAACCCCGCACTGGAGTCGAACGCCACGCCGCTTCCATCCCTCGTCGCCCACATGTCAAGTTGACTCGCAACCTTCAGGTTTTGAAAACTGGCGTACCCTCCA
>DASUJR010000324.1:0-7540 GCA_036279175.1 Candidatus Acidiferrales bacterium
CATTGATACACGGGCGCTCGTGCGGCATTTGCGGCAAGTGGGCGCGCTGCGCGGAGTCGTCTCTACGGACGGAACACCCGCCGAACAGTTGGTTGCGGAAGCGCGCGCGCTGCCCAGCATGGCGGGGCAGGAACTGGCCAGCCGCGTGACGTCGCCGAAAATCTATGGATGGTCGCAGGGCTCGATTGATTTGGCGGAGCCGCTCGCATCATCTGCTGCTGTGGGCGCAGGGAGCCGCCTGGGAGCAGGCGCGAGTCTGAAGCTCGACTTCAAGAAGGCAGAACAGCCGGCGCGTTCGGAAGAAAAGCAGCGGTATCGAGTCGTCGCCTACGATTTCGGGATCAAGCAGAACATTCTGCGGTTGCTGGTCGACCATGGTTGCGATGTGACGGTGGTTCCGGCGCAGACAAGCGCGGAAGACGTGCTCGCGATGAAGCCCAACGGCGTTTTTCTGTCGAATGGGCCGGGCGATCCTGAGCCGATCGGTTACGCCGTGCAGAATATCCGGAAGTTGATTGGCCGCACGCCGGTCTTTGGAATTTGTCTGGGGCATCAGCTCTGTGGATTGGCGCTCGGCGGGAAGACGTTCAAGTTGAAATTCGGGCATCACGGGTCGAATCATCCGGTGAAGAATCTGTTGACGCAGAAGGTTGAAATCACGGCCCAGAATCACGGGTTCTGCGTGGACCCGGAATCTTTGCCCTCGAGCGACGTGGAAATCACGCACATGAATCTGAACGACGGGACGAATGAGGGTATGCGCCATCGGTCGTTGCCGCTGTTCAGCGTGCAATATCATCCGGAAGCGTCGCCCGGACCGCATGATGCGCGGTATTTGTTCGATGATTTTATCGCCATGATGCGTGAAGCGAAGCGGGACTGAACGATACCGGACTATGCCGAAGCGAACTGACATAAAGAGAATCCTGATCATCGGCTCGGGGCCGATCGTGATCGGGCAGGCGTGCGAGTTCGATTATTCGGGGACGCAGGCGTGCAAGGCGCTGCGGGCCGAAGGATACGAGGTCATCCTCGTCAACTCGAATCCCGCGACGATCATGACCGATCCCGAAATCGCGGACCGCACGTACATCGAGCCGCTGTCGAAGGAATATCTGGAAGCGATCATCGCGGCGGAAAAGCCGGATGCGGTATTGCCCACGGTTGGCGGACAGACGGGGCTGAATCTTGCGGTAGAGCTCGCTGAATCCGGCATTCTGGAAAAGTACGGCGTGAAGCTGATCGGTGCGCAGCTTCGCGCGATCAAGATTGCCGAAGACCGGCTGCTGTTCAAAGACGCGTGCCGCAAAGTCGGTCTCGAAGTGCCCGCGTCGGAAGTTGTCAATGACGTGCCGTCCGCCGTTGCGATCGCCGACGAGATGGGCTATCCGATCGTGATCCGCCCGTCGTTCACGCTGGGCGGCACAGGCGGCTCGATCGCGTATAACCATGAAGAATTTGTCGACGCGATCGCGCGCGCACTGGACGCCAGTCCCGTGCATCAGGCGTTGATCGAGGAATCCGTTCTCGGGTGGAAGGAATTCGAGCTGGAGGTGATGCGCGACTTTCGCGACAACTTTGTCGTCATCTGCTCGATTGAGAACTTCGATCCGATGGGCATCCACACGGGCGATTCGATCACCGTCGCTCCGGCGCAGACGCTCACCGACAAGGAATACCAGCGGATGCGCGATGCCGCCGCGGCCATCATTCGCGAAGTCGGCGTCGAAACCGGGGGATCGAACATTCAATTCGCCGTCGATCCGGAAACCGGGCGCATGGTGGTGATCGAGATGAATCCCCGCGTGTCGCGCAGTTCGGCGCTGGCGAGCAAGGCGACCGGATTTCCCATTGCGAAAATTGCCGCGAAGCTCGCGGTTGGCATGACGCTCGACGAAATTCCGAACGACATCACGCAGAAGACGCCGTCATGTTTCGAGCCGACGATCGATTATGTGGTCGTAAAAATTCCGAAATGGCAGTTCGAGAAATTCCCGGGCGGCGAAACCACGCTGACGACGCAGATGAAATCCGTGGGCGAAGTGATGGCCATCGGCCGCACGTTCGAGGAAGCGCTCTGCAAAGGCATTCGCGCGCTGGAGCCGAGCAGCGCCTGGCGTCCGCCGGCAGAAGTCACCACGGCACTTTTGCGGGAACGGCTGCACGTGCCCGCGCCAGACCGGATTCACTGGCTATTCGAAGCGTTGGAGCGCGGCATGCCGGCGGACGAAGTGTGCGACCTGACGAAGATCGATCCGTGGTTCATTCGGCAGCTGGAAGAAATGGTGGCGCTGGATAAGCGTACCGCCTTGGCGAACCTGGCGACCGTGACGGCTGACGTGATGCTCGAAGCAAAACGTTCCGGCGCGAGCGACGAGGAACTTGCGAAGCTCTGGGGCGCGACGGCGGCCGAAGTGCGCGCACGGCGACATGAATTGGGTGTGCGGCCTGTGTTCAAACGAGTGGACACATGCGCCGCGGAATTCGAGTCGTTCACGCCTTACCTGTATTCAACCTACGAAGCAGAGGACGAGGCGGACCCGGTTGACCGGCCGAAGATTGTGATTCTCGGGAGCGGTCCCAGCCGCATCGGGCAGGGCATCGAATTCGATTATTGCTGCTGCCATGCAGCGCTGGCGTTGAAAGAGGACGGCTTCGAAACGGTGATGGTCAACTGCAACCCGGAAACCGTTTCGACCGACTACGACACGTCAGACCGGCTGTATTTTGAGCCGCTCACGCTGGAAGATGTGCTGGCTGTTCTGGATCGCGAGAAGCCGCAAGGCGTGATCGTGCAGTTCGGCGGGCAGACGCCGCTGAATCTTGCGCTCGATTTGAAGCGCAACGGCGCGCAGATCGTCGGCACGGCGCCTGAGTCGATCGATTTGGCCGAAGATCGCCGGCGTTTCGGGGACCTGCTCGAAGGCTTGAAGATTCCACAGCCGCGGAACGCGACGGCGCTCGATCCGGAAGAAGCTGTTCGCGCGGCATCGGAAATTGGGCTGCCCGTTCTCGTTCGGCCGAGCTACGTTCTTGGCGGGCGCGCGATGGTGATCGCGTACGACCTGAAGACCGTGCGCGAATATGTGGCGCAGGCGGCTTTGCTTGCCGGTGCGGGCGCAATGCGGCCGATCCTGATCGACAAGTTCCTGGAAGATGCGACGGAAGTCGATGTGGATGCGCTGGCCGACGGTGAAGACGTTGTGATCGGCGGGATCATGGAGCACATCGAGGAAGCCGGGATCCATTCCGGCGACTCGTCATGCGTGCTTCCGTCCGTAACGCTGAAGCACAACGTTCTTGAGCGCATACGCGAATACACAGCGCGTTTGGCTCGCGCGCTGAAGGTGGTCGGGCTGATGAACGTCCAATACGCGATTCAGCGCGACACGGTGTACGTGCTGGAAGTGAATCCGCGCGCGTCGCGGACGGTCCCGTACGTCAGCAAGGCGACCGGCGTCCCGCTGGCCAAGGTGGCCGCTCGCCTGATGACCGGCCGCAAGTTGCGCGAACTGAATCTTCCAACCGTGCAGACCGATGGCGTAAAGGAACTTTCCGTGCGCGGCTTCTATGCCGTGAAGTCGCCGGTGTTCCCGTTCAACAAGTTCCGCGGCGTGGATACGATTCTGGGGCCGGAGATGCGCTCGACCGGAGAAGTCATGGGGATTTCGTCGAGCTTCGGCTTGGGTTTTGCGAAGGCGCAGCTCGCGGCCGGGCAGCGGCTACCTCTTGAAGGAACGGTATTCATCAGCGTGAACGATCGCGACAAGCGGCACGTTGCGCCGCTGGTGCGGGAGCTTCTGGGCGCAGGGTTGAAAGTGGTCGCTACGCGGGGAACCGCTGCCGCGCTACGCGAATCGGGGATTGACGTGGAGTCGGTCTACAAAGTGAACGAAGGACGGCCAAATATCGTCGATCTCATCAAAACTCATAAGGTGAATCTGGTCATCAATACACCGCTGGGCCGCGAATCTTTCTACGACGAAAAGTCGATTCGCCGCGCGGCGATCCGTTACAACGTGCCGTGCATCACGACGCTGTCGGCCGCGAATGCGGCGGCCCGGGGAATCAGCGCGCTGCGCGGTCATGAAATTGACGTTGCCACCTTGCAGGATTTGCACCGCCGCAAGCCGCTTGCCTCAGCCGCGCCAGCCCCGGCCGAACACAGCTAAGACCAACTTCGATTCGGCAGTACGGCCTTCCGCAAACCACGCCATCGTTCGAAACACGCGTCGATAGGCAACCGGCAAAATTGCTATCGATCAAGCAAACGTCGCTTATCTTCGCATGTGCCCGGGCTCGCGGTCAGATGCCTCGGATACGTTCACTGCTGGCCCGTCGCTGTGTCGGGCTGAGGAGATTGCAAGCGGGCCAGATTCAGGAAACCAAAGCTTCCCGCGGGCGGAAGGACGATGTTTGTCAGCCGTTTGTCGTGGACGCACACATTATCGCGATACCACAGGTTAATGTAGGGCTCATCTATGGCCAGGGTTTGTTGAATTTTCCACAGGATGGCCTTGCGCTTGTCGGGATTCATTTCGACGCGCGCCTGATCGAGCAGGGCATCAAGCTGCGGATTATCGTAGTGCCCCCGGTTTGCCCCGTTCGGCGGAGTTTTCTTCGAGTTGAAGAGATAATCGAAAATATCCGGATCGTTGTTGCCGCCGATCAACTGCAGCGTATAAAGCTGAAAGCTGCCGTGCGTGATATCGGAGTAGAACGTCGCAAATTCGCTTGAGCGGAGGTCGAGCGCCACTCCCACTTGTTTCCATTCGGCGGCCAGCGCGGCGGCAAGAAGGCGTGTGAACTGGTCGGTGGAAGTTTTCAGGGTAATGTGGAAACGAATGCCGTCCGAGCCGCGCTTGTATCCCGCTTCGTCGAGCAGCTTGTTCGCCTGCGCCGGATCGTAGCCGTAATCCTTGACCTTGGTGTCGTAGGCTCAATGATTGGCGGGAAGCACGCTGTTAGCGGGGACGGCGAAACCGCGCACCAGATTCTGGATGAGAGAGGCGCGGTCGGTCGCGTAGGCGAGCGCCTGCCGAACCTCGCGGTGAGAGAGAATCGGGTCCTGGCAATTGATGGCGATGTATTGCAGGTTCGTGCCCGCCTGATCGTCCACAACGAGATCGGAATCGCTTTGAAGTGCGACTACCGTATCCGGCGGCAGTGAATTGACGTTGCTGACGTCGGCCGACCCCTTGCGAAGTTCGAGCGCGCGAACGATCGCATCCGGAACGATTTTGAACCGCACCCGGTCGATATCGGCAGCACCACCGAAATACGTCGGATTGCGTTCGAGCAGAATGTCTTCGTCCGTGGTCGCGCTCACGAACTCAAACGGTCCCGTGCCGACCGGGCGCCGCCTGAAATTCGGGCCTGCGCCGGAGGGAACGATTCCGATCCCGGGCTTGCTCAAGTCCCATAGAAACGAGGCATACGGTTCGCGCAAATGAAAAACGACCGTGTAGGGGTCTGGCGTGCCGATCGACTGAATAATGCGGAACGATCCGACCTTCCCTGTTTTCACGGTGCCGTTCAGTATCGATTCGAAGGTGTACTTCACGTCGGCAGAAGTGAGAGGCCGTCCATCGTGGAATTTCACGCCTTCGTTGAGATGGAACACATAGGTCGTCGGATCGGGCATTTCCCATTTCCTGGCCAGGTCCGGGACGATGTTCAGGCGCTGATCGTGGGCGACGAGGCTGTCGAATATCAGGCCGTCCAGGTGTTCGGAAATGGAGTCGGTTCCGATACGCGGGTCGAGGTTCGTGGGGGCCAATTCGATCAGGAAATTTACCGTGTCTGGCTCGGCGGAGCTTGTTCCCTGGGAACATCCACCCAATAACAGGGAGCAAACTGTAAAAATAGAAATCGCGGCGGCGCCGCTCCAAATCGAGCGGTTCACGGGCGCAGTGCCGCCTGATTCGTGAGTGCTCGCGTGCCGTTGAGCTTGCTTGCGTGTTTAAGCAGCATACAAAAACAGTATAGGCGGATTGGCGCGCGAAGAAAACGGACTGAAGCCGATCGAATGCCGGATTTCGACCAGCTTCCGCTGACCCGCAAAACTCTTTCGCGGGAGCGTGCGATAATCCTGTATCCGATGAGAACCATCAGGCTCACGATCGCGTACGACGGCTCAACATTTCACGGCTGGCAATTTCAACCGGAGCTTCCCACGATCCAGGGAGCGCTGACCGACGCCGCCGGCCAGATCACACAGGAGAAGATTATCGTCAACGGCGCAAGCCGCACGGACGCCGGAGTCCACGCGCTTGGCCAAGTGGCGCATTTCAAGACGCAGTCGCAGCTCGACGCACACGAATTTCAGCGCGCACTGAATGCACTGTTGCCGCCCGCGATCCGGATCGTTGCGGCGGAAGAGGTTGGTCCGGATTTTCATGCGCGGTGGCAGTCACAGGCGAAGACGTACCGGTACAGGATTTTCCGCGGCTCAGTTCTGTCGCCGTTCGATTATCGACGCGTACTGCACGTTTCGTGGCCGCTGGACGAAGCTGCCATGGCCGTCGCCGCGCGCGAATTCGAAGGCGAACACGATTTCTCTTCGTTTGCGGCCTCGTCGGGCGGCGAAGAGGAAGACGGCAACCGCGAGATGACTCGCATTCTCTATTCGTCTGAAATCATTCGCGAGCCCGGTACGGATGAGATTGTCTACGCTGTTCGCGGACGGTCGTTCCTGCGGTATATGGTGCGCAAAATCGTGGGGACGCTGCTGGAAGTCGGGAAAGGAAAGATCGCGCCCCAGCAAATCCGCGAGATCTTCGAAGCGCGTGACCGGAGCCGGTCTGGTCCGACGGTGCCGCCCGACGGTCTGTATCTCATTTCCATCGAATACCCCGATCCGACGAATTCCCTCGCAGCAGTCGGCAGGCGCAAACGGTTGGAATCGCGCTAGAACCACTCTGGGTTGTATGGTATCGCTTGACGCGACTCGGCTGCGCTCTCCAAGCAGTGTAATATGTTGCGGAGAATGGCCTCTCGATCACCGTCCTTTGTTCCCGCATCATCGCATCAGGGCGAATTTGTCGATTCAATCGATCCGGCGACCGGCGCGACGATCGAGCGCATCGCTGCAACTCCCATAAGTGACTTGCCGGAGGTGTTTCGCCGAGCGCGTGAAACGCAACGGGCGTGGGCCACGCTGCGTTTGATCGAGCGGGCGCGTATGCTCAGGAAGCTGCGCGCTGCGATTTACGAAGCGCGCGACGAAATCGTCGCCCTGGTTTCGCGCGAATCCGGCAAACCGCGCGTCGAAGCGCTATTTTCGGATCTGCTCATTGCGTTAGACACCGCCCATTTTCTGTCACGCCGCACCAAACGCTGGCTGCGTCCCGAACGCGTTCCACATCACAATGTGGCATTCAAGGCAAAATCGGGATGGCTCGAATACGCGCCACACGGTGTGGTCGCGATTATTTCGCCGTGGAATTATCCGTTCGCGATTCCGATGTCGCAGATGATCGCGGCGGTGGTGGCGGGGAATGCTGTTGTACTCAAACCGTCGGAGCTGACGCCGGCGACG
>DASUJR010000325.1:0-4365 GCA_036279175.1 Candidatus Acidiferrales bacterium
AGTGGATTATCGAACAAACCGAGGAGTGACACTTCGACGGGCTCATCGCCGGGATTCTCGAGCGCATAGACAACGTGAAATCCCGGAGTCGCGGATTCGCGCGCGTTGCCGGGTATGAACGGTGAAAAAGCGATGGCGGAGATGCGCACCGGGATTGCGGAGTCGTTGTATCGCAGGCCTGTGATCGGGTAGGCCGCTCGGTACTCGATTGATTGCACATCCTGAACGAAGGGCAGACTGTAGAGATTGTTCTCGTCGGATCGAAGGTAGAGCCGACGGATCTGGCCGACGTTCTGAGAATCTTTTTTGGCGCGAAGCAGAAATTGCAAATACTGTGGGCCGGGTGGAGGCGGAGCGGTGGTAGAGCGGGCATTCATGGCCCATGGACCGGAATTGAAGATTTGCCATTCGTAGAAGCAGCCGTCTGCGCGGATCTCGACGAAGCCAGTGCCTATGCCGCCGAGCGGCGCTCCTGAACCCATCGGCATCGCGGCAGGTATCCGGAGCGGCGCGGCATCGCCGGCGGAGCCGGCCGCGCTGCGGGAGGCAGTGCCGTCGTTTTGGACCGTGACGCGATACGGCGCCGCCAGGCTCGTGGAATCGGCAAGGGCGGCGGTACCGGTGGCGGCACATGTGGCGAGAAACCTGCGGCGGGAGAGACGCATGGGAGTGGATTCCTTTTGCAGGACAGGAGTGGGCAAAGGGACACCTGCAAGTGCAACCCGTCCACCATAGCAGACACGGGCGGCTGCCGCCTCGGGCGGGATTCAAGAGAGGGGAATCTGCCTCAAATCCGAATTGGACTTAGGTAAGTGCTTCGGTTTGGAGTCACCAAACGACTGCTAACATCGCGAGCGCAGGCGTCTGTTAGACTGTTGGGAAATTTTGCCAGTGAGGTGATCTATGCGTCTCCGCTATGTCTGCATCACTTTGATTCTGGGAGGCTGTGCGCTTGGGGGCTCTGCGCAAACGGGTTCAACCGCCGCGAAGGTCGCCATTGGAACCCAAATGTCACCCGTCCAGGCACAAGAGGAGTTGCTCACCCTCTTTGAGAAGGAGTTTATGGGAGTCGCGCAGGCAATGCCTGCGGACAAATACGGCTTTGCGCCCACTACTGCAACCTTCGCACCCTCGCAGGGCGCAAAGTACGCCGGGGTTCGCACTTTCGCGCAAGAAATATCGCACGTCACGACAGCGAACTACTACTTTGCTTCGAAGATTATCGGGGAAAGGATGCCGGTTGACCCGAAAAGCATCGAGAGTCTGACGACAAAAGAGGGACTCCTGAAGGCCGCAGCGGATTCTTTCGCGTATGCGCACAAGGCGCTCGCGACCATTACAGCCCAGAATGCTTACACGACGATTGACGGTGTCGACGGCCTGCACACGCGGTCGGTTGTCGCATCCTTTATTTCTGCTCACGGATTCGACCACTATGGGCAGATGGTCGAGTATTTGCGCATGAACGGGGTTGTGCCTCCGGGCTCGAAGTGAGCCTTCTTGGATCCTGCTGATGTACACCCAATCGCCAAAGCGTGAACTGACCGCATGAGCGTGGGCGTTCCAGTTCGCTGAGCGTGCAAGGCTGCCTGCTTTGAGAATGCCGCGGCTCCTGTCGGAAGGCGAAGCAGGAATGCGAACGAGGGGGAAGCTCGACGCTTCCCCCTGTTTCGGGTTGATTACAGTTTGAGTTTCCGGTCGATTTCGGTGGCGCCGGCGCGCGTCAACCGGGGATCAGCAGCAGGTCGCTTTCCAGCAGCTTTTCGGTGAGGCGGTCGAGGGCCTGGGCGAATTTGTACCCGGCCGTACGCGTGGCCATGCCGAGCATTCCGGCGACTTCAGCCTGCGTGTAGTCCTGCAGGACCATGCGGCTGAGGAGCAGGCGGTGGAGCGGATCGAGTTTCGACAGGCAGCGTTCCATATCGAGCACGAAAATGAGCGCGTCTTCGAAGGTGCGGACTGTGCGGCTTGAGACCCAGCCGCGGCCTACGGGGTCGCCCAGAATCGAAGGCGTTCTGCCCACCTGAAGAGAAGCATACAGATAGCGGCGCAGCGTGCTTTCCGTGTGCTTTCTGTAGAAGGCCAGGCTGACGGGGGGCGCCTGGCCGGCCGGCGCCTTTCGCGGGGCCGGCGTGGATTGCGCCGGGGCAGATTTCCGCCATTCGGCTGGGGTTTCCTGGCGAAGAATCCCAGAGCCGCCTGAGGCCAGAAGCACGTCTACCACCGGGGCTGCGCTCATCGGGCACCCCCGGCGGTTTCAGCCACCGCCCAGACCCGACGCAGCGATTTCCGGGGACGAGGGCCACGCCGTCTTCTGCTTTCGGGCGATGGAAAGTCTTTCAGCTTTGTTTCACAATCCCGGCAGTACACGCTGCCGTGGTTTTGGGTACGGAACCAAAGACAGCCGCACCCTTCGCAAACTTTCAAATGTACACGCATTTCCATGACCGATTCTCCCTAAGGGACACTCCCGCCGGGCCCTCCCGATGTTTTGCATGCGGCGGGTTTAAGAGAAACAGCTGGGGGACCAGGTTTCTTATGACCTGTTCGGGGGACAGCAGCCTGTGTTCTCGATTGTCTTTTATCTACAGTGCACAGAGCGCAAATCCGGAAAGATCTGCAATAGCCGGGCTTCGGACCGCCCCATACACAGCGGCGACAGGGTGGGACGACTCCGCCGCTTGCCCAAAGGCCCCCAGCGCAAAGTTCGCCGGCCGCGGAACGAACGGTCTTACGCCGTCTCAACCGCTACCGGCGAGCAATCCAAGCTATTGCAAGATCAAGGAATCCCAATGTAGAGAGATGATTCTTGAGCGTCAATCCGTCCGGAGAGATTTAGGGCGGAAAGCTTTTTCAGGCGACCGACGGCGGTTGAAAATCGGGCTATTCTGCCCTGCTAAGTTTTCCTAAGGAGAACATAACCGTTCTTTCCATGTAGCTGGTGGCAAACGATCCACAGATGAATTTTACTCAAATGCACGAGCGTCTGCGGTTGGAACTGCTTCGCAGGATACAAAGGGGAACGCTTAGCGTCTCGCTACTGTCCCGGCAGACTGGGCTTGCGAAGCCGCATGTTTCGAATTTTCTTCGCTCGAAGCGGAAGCTTTCTCTGGACGCGCTGGATCGAGTGCTGGCCTCGCAGCGGCTGATCGCGGCGGATCTGTTACCGATGGCAATGCGGATGGAGGAGTTTTACAACAAGAGAGTCACAAGCGAGGTACCCCTGGTGTCGCATGCGTCGGCGCTGTTTGAGCCGGTGATCCGGCCGTCGGCGATCAAGACCGTGGTGCACGTTCCGCCAGGGTCGCTGGAGTCGGTTCGCGGGCCGCGCGGTCCGGGGAACCGGCGCACTTGGGAGCGTTTCGTGGCGGTGCGTATCCCCGCCGGCGATACGCTGCCCATGGAGCCGGTGGTGTTCTCCGAGTCAATCGCGCTGATCGACCGGCATTACAATTCGTTTGCCCGTTATTGGCCGGACCGGCCGAACCTGTATGCGGTGCGTCATGGGTCGCACCTGGTGCTCAGATATGCGGATTTTCTGGCGGGCAGGGTTGTGCTGCGGCCGCACAATGTCCTGTTTCCGCTGGACCTGATCGAGGTTCGAGAGGGTGAATCGCCCGGCGATTTGCTGGCTGGGCGGGTGGTGCTGATCGTGAATGAGGTTTGAGGCGGATCAGTCCTCGATGGGCGTGGCGGTGACTGCAACGCTGGTGCTGCCTTTGCTGTCGAGAGAATCCGAAGTGAACACGACGGTGCGCTTGCCGATGGGAACGAGAACCCTCGATGCCCATCTGTTCTGGCGGATAACGGGGTGGTTGGGGTCCTGACCCGGTTGGGCGGGCGAAGCTTCGCCGGATAAATTCGCGGTCAAATCGAAGGCGAGCTGTCGGCCTACTTCGTGAACATCGCGGATGTCGAGATCCACTCCGACATCGACGTACTGGAATTCAGCGGTGGGAGCGGGTTTTGTCTCAATGGACCCGGTGACAATTGGAATTCTGGAGCCGGTCCGGATCGACGTGAGGGCATGTGATTCTGTGTCCACTGTAGTGGAATACGACCGGCTGTTGACGACTTTCCCCGCCGCGTCCAGATTTTCGACGACGAAGTCGAAATGATAGTAGTGAACCGGCTGAGCCGGTGCGGCGGTCACGGACTGTTTGCTGTTTGTTTCCTGCGCTCCGGCTTTTAGGGCGACGCGCGGAATGAGCAACAGAATGGTGCAAAAGAAAACGATCTTGCGCATTGAATTCTCCTTAGTTGGCGCCCGCTGCGGGCGGTTGGAGCGGCTTGATTTGGATGGCCGAAATGTGGAGCGGCGCATCGCCCTGTTGCTGTGCGGTAACGAGAGATTCGCGTTCGGAC